>WHTB01000349.1 GCA_009379735.1 Propionibacteriales bacterium | reverse complement strand
TCGTGACCGACCACCACGCCGTGCATGAGCACCGACGCCTCCACCGTCGCGCCCTGGGTCACCTGCACGTCGGGGGAGAGCACGCTGTGGTCGACGGACCCGCCGGCCACGATGCTGCCCTGGCTGAGCAGCGACTCGGTGGCGACCCCGCCTTCGACCAGCTTGGCCGGCGGCAGCTGGGCCTGCGACGTGAAGATCGGCCAGGACCGGTTGTAGAGGTTGAACACCGGGTGGATCGACACCAGGTCGAGGTGCGCCTCGTAGTAGCTGTCGATCGTGCCGACGTCGCGCCAGTAGTGCCGGTCCCGCTCGGTGCTGCCGGGTACGACGTTGTCCTGGAAGTCGTACACCTGAGCCTGTCCCTCCTTGACCAGCATCGGCACGATGTTGCCGCCCATGTCGTGCACCGAGCCCTGGTCGCCGGCGTCGGCCTGCAGCGCTTCGAGGAGTACGTCGGTGGAGAACACGTAGTTGCCCATCGACGCGTACGTGCTGTCCGGGTCGTCCGGGAGGCCCGGCGGGTCGGCCGGCTTCTCCAGGAACGCGTCGATGTTGCTGCCGTCGGAGGTCTGGATGATGCCGAAACCGGACGCCGTCGCGCGGGGGACCCGGATGCCGGCGACTGTCACGCCGGCCCCGGAGTCGATGTGCTGCTGCACCATCTGCGCCGGGTCCATCCGGTAGACGTGGTCGGCGCCGAACACCACAATGTGGTCGGGCTGGTCGTCGTACACGAGGTTGAGGCTCTGGAAGATCGCGTCGGCGCTGCCGGTGAACCAGCGCGGCCCGAGGCGTTGTTGCGCCGGGACCGGGGTCACGTAGTTGCCGAGCAGCGATGACATCCGCCAGGTCGTGGTGATGTGCCGGTCGAGCGAGTGCGACTTGTACTGCGTCAGCACGCACAGCCGCAGATATCCGGCGTTGACCAGGTTCGACAGGACGAAGTCGACGAGGCGGTACTGGCCGCCGAACGGCACCGCGGGCTTGGCGCGGTCCTTGGTCAAGGGCATCAGGCGTTTGCCCTCGCCACCGGCGAGAACGATCCCCAGCACGCGGCTGCCGAGCGCCATGGCCTGACCCTAGTGTGTTCCTATGCGTGTGGCGATGCTCTCCCGTGAGTACCCACCCGACGTGTACGGCGGCGCCGGGGTGCATGTCGACTTCCTGGCCCGTGAGCTGCGTCGGCTGGTCGATCTCGACGTGCACTGCTGGGGAGCCGACCGCGCTGACGCCACCGGTCACCAGGCCGACCCGGGTCTGGCGGGGGCGAACGCGGCCCTGACGACGCTGTCGGTCGACCTGCGGATGGCGGCCGCCGTCGGCGCTGCCGAGGTGGTGCATTCCCATACCTGGTACGCAAATATCGGCGGTCACCTGGCCGGGCTGCTGTACGGCGTACCCCATGTGGTGACGGCACACTCACTCGAGCCGCTGCGGCCGTGGAAGGCCGAGCAGCTCGGCGGTGGGTACGCGCTGTCGAGCTGGGCGGAGCGGACGGCGTACGAGGCGGCGGACGCCGTGATCGCGGTCAGCCACGGGATGCGGGGCGACATCCTGGCGGCGTACCCGGCGATCGACCCCGACCGCGTGCACGTCGTGCACAACGGGATCGACACGGTTCTCTACCAGCCCGACCCGTCGACCGCGGTGGTGCGGCAGGTCGGCATCGACCCGGACCGGCCGTACGTCATCTTCGTCGGCCGGATCACCCACCAGAAGGGCGTCGCGCACCTGGTCGCCGCGGCACACCGGCTCGACCCCGAGGTGCAGGTGCTGCTCTGCGCCGGGGCGCCGGACACTCCGGAGATCGGCGCGGAGACGGCGCGTGCGGTCGCTGCCCTACAAGCGGTGCGGCCGGGTGTGGTGTGGGTCGAGGAGATGCTGCCGCGGTCCGACGTCGTGCAGTTGCTCACACACGCGGCCGCCTTCGTGTGCCCGTCGGTGTACGAGCCGCTGGGGATCGTCAACCTGGAGGCGATGGCCTGCGGGACGGCCGTCGTGGCGAGTGCGGTCGGCGGCATCCCCGAGGTGGTCGACGACGGGGTGACGGGCTGGCTGGTGCCCTACGATGCGGCGCGGCCCGCTGACCTGGAGGCCGGCCTCGCCGCTCGGATCAACGACGTGGTGCGCGACCGTTCGGCCGCCGCGCGGATGGGCGCGGCGGGCCGGGAGCGGGCGGTCGCGGAGTTCGGCTGGGATGCCGTGGCCCGCCGCACCGTGGACCTCTACGCCGCGCTGCTGTGACGCTTTGACGCGTAAGACACCGGTAAGGCCGAAAACCCACCACAGTCGCGCACACTGGATCCAGTCCGTCCGACATCCGTGAGGAGCGCCCTTGCGTCGCCGTGTGCTCGCCGCCGTCGCGGCCCTTGCCGTGGTCGGCCTGGCCGTGGCGCTGCCGGTGTTCGAGCCGTGGAAGCTGTTCACCAACACGGTCGTCAACGAGTCGCTGCCCGAGACCGTACCCACCTCCACGCCGTCAGCGGCGTCTCCCTCGCCGACGCCTTCGGCGACCCCTTCGCCGAAGATGCTCGCCGGTGGCACGTTCATCAGCCACGAGCACGAGACCACCGGGACGGTCCGGGTCGTCCAGTTGCCCGACGGCACCCATGTGCTCCGGCTCGACGATCTCGACACCTCCAACGGGCCGGACCTGAAGGTGTGGCTGTCCGACGCCGAGGTGGTCGAGGGCCGCGCCGGCTGGCACCTGTTCGATGACGGCGCGTACGTCAACCTCGGTGATCTCAAGGGCAACAAGGGCAGCCAGAACTACCGGATCCCAGCCGACGTCGACTTGGCCGACTTCGGCAGCGTGTCGATCTGGTGCGACCGGTTCAACGTGTCGTTCGGCGCCGCCGTCCTCGAAGCCGCCTAGGTCCGTACGCTCGCCGGATGAGCAGGTTCCTCCGGTCCGCCGACCTCAACCGGGCTTTCCACGACGAGGTGGTCCGCCCGCTGCTCGGTGACACCGGGTACGCCGCCGGCTTGCTGGGGTGGGGGTCCGACGTACTCGGCTATGACACCGAGCGGTCGACCGACCATGGGTGGGGACCGCGGCTGTCGATGTTCGTCGACCCTGCGGACGTCGTGGCAGTCCGCGAGACCATGGACGCGATGCTGCCGGGGGAGTTCCGCGGACACCCAGTGCGGTACGGCTGGGACGACGAGCCGCTGCGCCATCACGTCGTGGTCGAGACGCTGCCCGACTGGCTCACCGGACAGCTGGGGCTGGACGCCTCACGGCCGCTATCCAGCATCGATTGGCTGCTGCTGCCGCAGCAACAGCTGCTCGGTGTTGTCGGTGGCCAGGTGTACGCCGACGACGGCAGGCTGGCGGCGGTCCGTGCCGCGCTGGCCTGGTATCCCGACCAGGTCTGGCGCTGGCTGCTGGCGTGCCAGTGGCGGCGGATCGCGCAGGAGGAGCCGTTCGTCCAGCGCACGGCCGAGGTCGGCGATGAGCTCGGCTCGGCGGTTGTCGCGGCCCGCCAGGTGCGAGAGGTGATCCGACTTGCCCTGTTGCTGGGTCGCCGCTTCGCGCCGTACGGCAAGTGGCTCGGCACCGCCTTTGCCGAGCTCGACCACGGTGACGGCCTGGATGTCACGCTCCGCGCCGCCGTCGACGCCACCGACCTGGGCAGGCGTGAGGAGGCGCTCGGCCGGGCGTACGAGACGATCGCGCGCCGCCACAACGCCACCGGACTGACCGCCGTCGTGGACCCAACCCTCCGGACGTTCCATGATCGTCCGGCTCGGGTGCTCGGTGCCGACCGGTTCGTCGACGCCTGCCGGGCCACGGTGACCGACCCCTCGCTGCGCGACCTCCCGCTGGTCGGTGGCGTCGACCAGCTCGCCGACAGCACCGACGTGCTCAGTGATCCCGGCGTCTACCCGCGGATCGCTGCCCTGTTCACGCCGTCCGCCCGTCGGGCGACCAGCTAGCCGGTTGCGCGGTCAGGCGGCGGTGCCGAGTGGGG
>WHTB01000448.1 GCA_009379735.1 Propionibacteriales bacterium | reverse complement strand
GCGCCGGACAAGGTCGACGTCGGCCAAGAGTTCCCGGTCGCGGTCACCGTCTCGGCGCCCGGCGACCGTACGGTGCCCGCCGGCCAGCTGTCGCTCGAGCTGCCGCCGGGCTGGACCGGCGAGCCGGAGTCGGTCCAGACCTTGCCGCTCAAGGCCGGCGAGAGCCGCACCGTCGACTTCACCGTCGTGGCGGGCGAGAACGACACCGAACGCGCGGTCATCCGCGCCGTCCTGCAAGGCGAGGACTGGCAGGCGGTCGCGTCGACCAGCGTCGAGACCGAGGTGCCGCCACCCTGTGCGATCCCGGACCCCGCTGAGCCGTTGGTGGCCTGGGACCCGACGTCCGGGTCGACGGTCGCTGACGCCTCGACGTACGGCCGGGACGCGACCGTGCAGGGCACGGCGACCTATGACGGCACGGCCCCGACCGGGTCCGGTCTCGTCCTCGATGGCGCGTCCTACCTACGTACGGCGGACACCACACTCGGGTTCCTGCCAGAGGCGACCTTCGCGGCCGAGGTGAAGGTCGGCGGCAGCGGATACCGGCGGCTGTTCGACTGGCAGCCCAGCGGCGACCCGGGCACCGACGGCGTCCTGATCGACGTGACGCCGAGCAACCAGGTCCGCTTCATCGGGTCGGGCACCAACGTGACGACCTCGGCGACCCTGCCGACCGGGCGCTACCTCGACGTCGTGATCACGATGACCGACGCCGGTGCGATCACGGTCTACATCGACGGGGCGGTCGCCGGCTTGGCCCAGGTCCCGGCCGACGGGATCAACGGCTGCGCCAACCGGCAGCTGCGCTTCGCCGCCGACCAGGGCGGCGGCCAGCGGCTGACCGGCGCGGTCGACCGCGCCGCGATCTTCCCCGAAGCACTGTCCGCGGACGAGATCGGCAGCTGGCAGAGCCGAGCCTTCGACTGAGAGGAACGCACCCATGAGAACGAGCAAGCGCGCACTCGCGTCCATGCTCGCAGGCGCGGTGGTGGCCGGTGCCGCATTCGCAACCAGCCAACCGGCCACCGCCGAGCCGTCGCCAGGCATCCCTGACTACGAGCCCACGGTCGAGTCGCTGGAGTCGCACCCGCTACCCGACTGGTTCGACGACGCGAAGTTCGGCATCTTCATCCACTGGGGTGCCTACTCCGTGCCTGCCTGGGGACCTCGCGGCAGCTATGCCGAGTGGTACTGGAACTACCTGAACTCGCCCGGCAGCCCGACCTACAACCACCACCGCGACACCTACGGCGAGGACTACGACTACGACGAGTTCCTCGACGCGTGGAAGGCCGAGCGTTTCGACGCCGACAGCTGGATCGGCCTGTTCAACGACGCGGGCGCGAAGTACTTCGTGCTGACCTCGAAGCACCACGAGGGCATGGCGCTGTGGGACACCGCGACCAGCACCCGTGACGCCGTCGACCGCGGCCCCGGTCGCGATCTGGCGAAGGAGCTGTTCGACGCCGCCCGCGAGGACGGCAAGCTCAAGGCCGGCTTCTACTACTCGCTGTACGAGTGGTTCAACCCCAACTACACCGGCCGGCAGCCGACCAACCCGTACACCGGTGAGCAGGTCCCCTACCGCGGGGTCGAGCCGGTCGACGACTACGTGCACGACTACATGCAGCCGCAGATCGAGGAGCTGGTCGACCAGTACGACCCGGACATTTTGTGGTGCGACGGCGAGTGGGAGAAGGACTCGACGTACTGGGACCTGATGCCGGTGCTCGCCGACTACTACAACAAGGCAAAGAACCGGCCGGACCCCAAGGAGGTCGTGGTCGCGAACCGGTGCAAGATCAAGCCCGGCCTCAACCGTGGCGACCAGCTCGACTTCACCACGCCGGAGTACCAGGTCGAGCCCGACATCGCCCCGGCGAAGTGGGAGTCGAGCCGGGGCATCGCGCACTCGTACGGCTACAACCAGAACGAGCCGATCGAGGACTACCTGACCTCCGACCAGCTCGTCGACTCGCTCGTGGACATCGTCAGCAAGAACGGCAACCTGCTCCTGGATGTCGGCCCGAAGGGC
>WHTB01000416.1 GCA_009379735.1 Propionibacteriales bacterium | reverse complement strand
GCCGTGCAACGGGCCGACGTCGTCACCGCGGGCGAGCGCTTGGTCCGCCTCGCCGGCTGCGCGTACGGCTTCATCGCCGCGCAGCTCGACGACGGCGTTCAGCACCGGGTTGACCTTGTCGATGCGCGTGAGCAGCGACTCGGTGACTTCGCGGGCGGATAGCTCTCGTCGGCGCAGGAGCGCGGCGACCTCGGTCGCCGGCTGGAGCAGGATCGTGTCCACGGTAACCTCAGCTCGCCGGGACCGGCTCTTGCAGCTCGGTCGTCCAGGCCGAGCTGTCCTCGCCGCATCCGTAGTCGAGGTACAGCTCCCGGTTGAAACCGACGGATCGGTAGCCGTGGGCGTCGATCCAGTAGGCCAGCGCCTGCAGGGTGGACATGACGTCGTCCATTGGACCGCGGTGCACGATGGTGGCCGCCTGCTCGATCGCGGGCAGGTCGACGATCGCGAAGCCCGCGGACGTGTCGGGTTCGGCGTTGACGGGTACGCCCGCGTGGACGACGACGCCGTCGTCGGTGGGCTCGTACCACGCGACGTCTGGGCCAGTCGGAGTCAGGCCGGCCCGGCGGAGGTGGACTCTCAGCTCGTCGTACAACGGCTGGATCACCGGGCCGATCGACTCCGGTTCGAAGCTGGCCGCGACGGCGTTGAGCTCGGCCACCCGTACGGCCGGGACCGGCTTGATCAGGACCTCTTCACTGGGCATCGCACTCTCCTGCTCGATGAGCCGGAGCCTCGCCTCGACCTGGGCCAGCCGGGCCGCGTCGTCAGCGAGCTGCTGGTGCAGCTGCGCCTTTCGCAGCGTCAACATCCCTCGCAGCTCCTCGGCGCCCACCTTCTCGTCGAGGATCGACAGCACCTCGCGCAGGGTGAACCCGAGGCCCTTCAACGCGATGATCCGGTTGAGCTGCGAGAACTGCGCCGCTTCGTACGAGCGGTAACCGGTCACCGTGTCGACATGCGCGGGCTGGAGCAGCCCCATCGCGTCGTAGTAACGCAGCATGCGGACCGACACGCGGCCGTGCCTGGCGAAGTCTCCGATACTGAACATGTCGCCTCCGGTCTACGGCCTGACACAGTGTCAGGGTCAAGCCCGGCCGATGCGCAAGTGCCGCCGGACGTCCGCCCTAGAGTGAGGTCATGGCTGGGCTCATGGCTGGGGCGGTCACCGTGGACAGGGCTCAGTGGCTGGGCTTCAGGTGGCAGGGGCACGGTCTGGACGGCCCTTCCCGTACCGACACCCTCGACGACGTGTTGCTGCTGGGCGTCCAGGGCAGCCGGCTGGCCGGCGCGGAGCAGTCGCTGATCCAGCGCACGAGCACGATCGGGTCAACCGACATCGCCGCGGCGATCAGTCCGCGCGGACCGCTGGTGAGTCTGTGGTCCGTACGCGGGGCACCGCATGCCCACCGTCTGACCCAACTGGACTTCGTCCGCGATGCTCTCGCCCCGCGCGAGTCGGACGAGGGCGGAGCCGGCTATGTCGCGGCGATCGAGGAGGTGGCCGCCGCGCTGAGCGCCGTCGTGACCTCCCCGACGTCGAAGTCGGCGGCCAGCACAGCAGTGACCGACCGGGTGTCGGCCCCGCTGGTGCAGTGGTGCGAACGCTGCCAGGCAGACCACGTGCCTGACGCGCTGTTTCGCGCGGCCGGGCGTCAGGGACAGATCGTGCTCGGACCCGAGAAGCAGCGGGCGACGATGCTGTACCCGACTCCGGACCATCCGCAGGTGAAGATCGACCGCCCGCGCCTCGAGCTGCTGAACGCGTACTTCCGGGTGAACGGCCCGACCAGCAAGACGCTGTTCCGCGACTGGATGGAGGGCAGCACCGAGGCCACCGCTGAGCTGTGGAAGGAGCTGGGCGACGACCTGGTCCGGGTCCGCGTCGACCACCGGCGCTACGACTTGCCCGAGGCGCTGGTGGACGCTGTGCGGCAGGCGCCGAAAGCCGACGGGGTCGTCCTCGTCCCGCCCAACGATCCCTACCTGCGTCAGGTCGACCGGACCCTGCTCGTCCCCGACCGCACCCGACGCCACCAGGTATGGCGCGCCCTCTCCGGACCGGGGGCGCTGCTGGTCGACGGCGAGGTGGCCGGCACCTGGCGCTACCGCCGCAGCGACCACAAAATGACGATCACCCGCTTCGACACCGTGGGACCCGCGCAGCGCAAAGAGGCAGAGCAGAGCGCCCACCGCATCGCCCAGGCCACCGGCGACGATCAGCCCATCGTCACCTGGGAGTGAGCACTCACTGGTTGGGTGGGTTGCTACACACGGCATCGATGTAGCGGACCAACGAACTGGCCATGGACTTATCGAAGTCGCCGGCCCTGTCCAGGTGCTCCTTGCCGTCCTCGTCTCGCCAGGTGATGGTGAAGGGCCGATCGACTGGTGTCCATCGGGATGCGGCCTCGCAGTCCCGGACGATGATCGTGAGACTGACCGACTGAAATCGAGCGGTTGGCGAGACCGTCACGGGTAGGGCAGGAGCGCGGACGTCGAGACTGTGGTCTGGGTTGTTGATCCTTAAGACGGTGGAAGTGACGAGACCGGACAGACATCCCAGGAGCTTGAATGTCAAGCAGCAGCCTTCTCGGCGTGATGCGACCACGCGGTCGCTTCGTCGTAGAGCGTGCGGGTCTTGAGGCATCCGTGCAGGATGCCGACGAGCCGATTGG
>WHTB01000134.1 GCA_009379735.1 Propionibacteriales bacterium | reverse complement strand
CGCCGGGACGCGCTGACCGCCGCGGAGTCCGGCCGGTCGCCCTACCTCGCGGAACGGCTGGCCGACCATGGCAGCCTCTCGCTGCTCGATGTCGCCGAGGCCGCCGCCGCCGGCGACGCGGTGGTGGTCAACCTGATCCGCGAGGGCGGCCGGCACATCGGCGAGGTGCTGGCCAAGATGGTCAGCTTCTTCAACCCCGGCATGATCGTCATCGGCGGCGGGCTCGCGAACCTCGGCGGCGCCCTGCTGGCGGAGATCCGCGGCACGGTCTACCGCCGGTCGCTGCCGCTGGCCACCAGGAACCTGCCGGTCGTACTCACCGAGCTGGGTGACTCGGCCGGCGTGCTGGGGGCGGTGCGGATGATCAGCGACCACGTGTTCTCTCACGATCCCCGGGTACGAATGACCGAAGTCCGCGAGCAGCTCGCATGACCGCGACCGCGCAGCAGACGACCGGGAGGCGCCTACGCACGACGCCCGGCTGACCGTTCGGACGAGACCAGCCGACCGAGCGCAGTCCGACGACCCACCCGTCGTCGGACAGGAGGAGGAGTCCCATGACAGAGCGGCGCGTGGGGGTCTGGCTGTTCGGCGCACGTGGGTCGGTCGCGACGACGACTATTGCGGGGGCGGCCGCGCTGCGGCACGGAGGCGCCCCGGTCGGGCTGGTCACCGAGACGCCGGCCTTCGCCGACGCGGGGCTGGTGCCGACCGACCAGCTCGTGTTCGGAGGCCACGACATCGTCGAGACGCCGCTGACGAAGCGGTTGGAGTCGCTGGTCGCCGGGGGTGTGCTGCCGCACGGCATCGAGTCCCTGGTCCGGGCTGATCTCGCTGCGACCGAGCCTGATCTGGTCACCGTGGTGGACCGCCAGGTCAGTCAGTACGAGCAGGTCAAGCAGTGGGCGGCGGACATTCGTACGTTCGCCGAGCGGCACGATCTCGAGTCGGTGGTGGCGATCAACGTCGCCTCCACCGAGGCGCCGTACCCGCACCATCCGAGCCACGACGACGTCGGCGTTCTCCGCCACGCGCTGACCGGCGCAGACGACGTGCTTCCGGCCAGCTCGCTGGCGGCGCTTGCCGCGTTCGAGGCCGCAGCGTCGTACGTCGACTTCACCCCGTCCAACTCGATCCGGCCGGCGGCCGTACGGCAGTGGGCGGCCGACCGCGGTCTGCCGTTCGGCGGTCAGGACGCCAAGACCGGGGAGACCCTGGTGAAGAGCGTGCTGGCGCCGATGTTCTCCGCCCGGGCGTTGCAGGTGCACGCCTGGTCCGGCACCAACCTGCTCGGCGGCGGCGACGGCGCGACCTTGGCCGACCCGCGCACCGCCCAGTCGAAGAACACCTCGAAGGAGCGCGGGCTCAGCGACCTGATCGGAGACGTTGCCGGCGAGGTGCACATCGACTACGTGGACCCGATGGGCGACTGGAAGACGGCGTGGGACCACATCGTCTTCTCCGGGTTCCTCGGTGTCCGCATGACGATGCAGTTCACCTGGCAGGGCTGTGACTCTGCGCTGGCCGCGCCGCTGGTGCTCGACCTCGCCCGGCTGTCCGCGGCGGCGCTCGACCGCGGCCACGTCGGTGCGATGCCGTTCCTCGGCTTCTACTTCAAGGACCCGGTCGACTCGACCGAGCATTCGCTGGTCCGACAGTACGACGAGCTGCTGCGCTGGGTCCGCGAGTGCTGACCCACGGCGATAACCCCTCGCGGCGCACCACGCGGCGCACTTCATTGGGCGATCTGGTCGAGCTGGTACGGGCTCCCGCCGCGCTCACCGTCCCGGGTGACGTACTCGCCGGTGCGGTTGCTGTCGGCGACCTCCGGCGTGGTCGCACCGCCGGCCTCGCCGTGTCGTCGGTCTGCCTCTACTGGGCCGGGATGGCGCTGAACGACTGGGCCGACCGCGACGTCGACGCAGTCGAGCGGCCCGAGCGTCCGATCCCGTCGGGGCGGGTGCCGGAGCGGACCGCACTCGCCTTGGCGGTCGGGCTCACAGCCACCGCTCTCGGCATCGCCGGGGTGGCCGGCGGCCGACCTGCCTTGTGCACCTCGGCGGCGTTGGCGCTGACCGCGTGGTCGTACGACCTTGGCGCGAAGGACACCCCGGCCGGCCCGGTGGTGATGGCGGCGGCCCGATCTCTCGACGTGCTGGTCGGTGCCGGTCCGGCGCGTCGCAAGGCCTGGGCGCCGGCGCTGGCGGTTGGAGCGCATGTCGTCGGGCTCACCGCGATGTCTCGCGGCGAGGTGCACGGCGCGACCGCGCGACCTGCCCAGGCCGCACTCGCCGCCACCTCGGCGATCACCGCCGGGACCGTCGCCGGCGCCCGTGGTGTTCCCGGGCTCGTCGCTGCCGGGCTGTCCGCGCTCTTCGCGGGCTCGGTGGCACCGGCCCAGCTGGCCGCGGCGCAGGAGCCGACCGCCGGACGGCTGCGGGCGGCGGTCGGCGCCGGGATCCATGGCCTGGTGCCGCTGCAGGCTGCCTGGTGCGCGCGCGGCGGAAAGCCGGCGGTCGGCGCCGGCCTGGTCACCGCGCTGCCGCTCGCCCGGGCGCTCGCGCGGAAGGTGTCGCCGACATGAGCCTGCGGTTCGGGTACGGCACCAACGGCTTCGCCAACCACCGGCTCGCGGACGCGCTGCGGGTGATCGCGGACCTCGGGTACGAGGGGGTCGCGCTGACGCTGGACCACGCCCACCTCGACCCGCTGGCGTCCGACCTCGCGCGGCGGACCGCCGAGACTGCCGCCCTGCTGTCCGACCTCGGTCTGGCGGTCGTCGTCGAGACCGGTGCGCGGTACGTCCTCGACCCGATGCGCAAGCACGAGCCGACGCTGCTGCACGCCGACGGCGCGCACCGGCGGGTCGAGCTGCTGGAGCGAGCGGTCGACGTGGCCGCCGACCTCGGCGCCGAGGCGGTGTCGTTCTGGTCCGGCAACCTGCCCGCGAGAGTCACGCCGGAGGACGGCTGGAAACGGCTGGTGACCGGGTGCGCGCGCGCCGCCGGGTACGCCGCGGACCGTGGCGTCCGGCTGGGTTTCGAGCCCGAGCCGGGCATGCTCGTCGACGACCTCGCCGGGTATCTGAAGCTGCGGGCCGAGGTGGGCAGCGAGACGCTCGGGCTCACGTTTGACATCGGGCACCTGCGCTGCAACGAGCCGCTGCCGCCGCCGGCGTGTGTCGCGGCCGGTGCGCCGTACCTGGTGAACGTCCAGATCGACGACATGCGCCGCGGGGTGCACGAGCACCTCGAGCTCGGCACCGGCGAGGTCGACTTCCCGGCGGTGCTCCGCGCACTCCGCGAGTGCGGCTACCAGGGTCTGGTGGCCGTCGAGCTGCCTCGGCACTCGCATGCGGCGCCCGCGACGGCGCGGCAGTCGATCGACTTCCTGCGGATGGCTGAGGAGGCTTCCCGATGACCGACCTCCGCCGGTCCCGAGCGGTCCCGAGCAGCTGGCTCGACGAGCAGCTCGACGGCCGGCTCGCACCCGAGGCGGCCGCCTGGCTGGCGGGTCGACGCGACGAGGTGGTCCGGCGACCGGAGCTGCTCGGTGAGGTGTTCCCCGCGGTCGCCCGCCAGGTCGGCCGGGACGTGGTCGACGACGCCTGGACGGTGGACGAGGCCGCGCGGGCGCTGCTGCTGGCGGCGCTCGCGACGGTCGTGCCGGCCGAGCACCTGTCGACCGCGCTGGCCGAGGTCTACCGGTACGGCGATGCCGCGGAGAAGCGCGCGGCGCTGCGGGCGTTGGCCGTCGACGAGGTGGCCGAGCTGCTCGGCGACCGCGCCGTACCGATTCTCGCCGACGCGATCCGGACCAACGACCAGCGGTTGCTGGCCGCAGCGCTCGGTCCCTACGCGACCGCCCATCTGGACGCCGACGCGTTCCGCCAGGCCGTCCTCAAGTGCGTTTTCAGCGGCGTACCCCTCGCGCTCGTCGACGGGCTGCCGGACCGGGCGGACGCCGACCTGGCCCAGATGATGACCGACTTCGCCGCCGAACGCACCGCGGCCGGACGCGAGATACCCGTCGACATCCACGACTACCTCGCGAAGCAGGAGGACTGATGCGCATCTTCGACCCCCACATCCACATGACGTCGCGCACCACCGACGACTATGCGGCGATGGCCGCCCACGGGGTGCGCGCGCTCGTCGAGCCTGCCTTTTGGCTCGGGCAACCGCGTACGAGCGTCGGCTCGTTCGTCGACTACTTCGACTCGCTGGTCGGGTGGGAGCCGTTCCGGGCCTCGCAGTTCGGGATCCGGCACCACTGCACGATCGCGCTGAACCCGAAGGAGGCCAACGACCCGCGCTGCCGCGAGGTCCTCGACATCCTGCCGCGGTATCTCGCCAAGGACGGCGTGGTGGCCGTCGGCGAGGTCGGCTACGACTCGATGACACCGGAGGAGGACGACGTGTTCGCCGCCCAGCTCGAGCTGGCCGAGCGGTTCGAACTGCCGGTGCTGGTGCACACACCGCACCGGGACAAGGCCAAGGGCACGACCCGCACGCTCGAGGTGGTCCGCGAGTCCGGTCTGGACCCGTCGATGGTCGTGGTCGACCACCTGAACGAGCTGACGGTCGGAGAGGTCGCCGACTCCGGGTGCTGGCGAGGCTTCTCGATCTACCCCGACACGAAGATGGACCCCGACCGGATGGTGGCGATCCTGACCGAGTACGGCACCGAGCGAGTACTCGTGAACTCGGCCGCGGACTGGGGCAAGTCGGACCCGTTGCGGACCTACGCCACCGGCCAGGCGATGCTCGCCGCGGGCTTCAGCGCGGACGATGTCGACCAGGTGCTGTGGCGCAACCCGGTCGCGTTCTACGGCCAGTCCGGCCGGCTGGAGCTGGAGGGTGCCGACGCGGACGAGGGCGCGACGTTCGAGGGCAACTCGATCCTGCGCGGAGCGAGGGCGTCATGAGGTTCCGGCATCCCGACTCCTCGACCGTCCACCTGGCGTACTGCACGAACGTCCACCCGGCCGAGGACCTCGACGGGGTGGTCGCCCAGCTCGAGGGCTGCGCGTCCGACGTCAGAGCCGAGCTCGGCGTGCCGGTGCTCGGCGTCGGGCTGTGGCTCGCCCACGACCTTGCCGCCCTGCTGGCCCGTGACCCGGCGTCGTTGAAGCGGCTCGCCGGCACCCTCGACGACTGCGGCCTGGAAGCGGTGACGCTGAACGGTTTCCCGTACGCCGGCTTCCACGACGAGGTGGTCGGCAAGAAGGTGTACCTGCCGGACTGGTCCCAGCCGGAGCGGCTCGCCTACACCCTGGACCTGGTCGAGGTGCTCGCCCAGCTGATGCCGGCCGACGCCGCGTACGGCTCGATCTCGACGCTGCCGCTCGGCTGGCGGACCCCCTGGTACGCCGATCGCGATCGCCGCGCGAGGGACGCTGTCGCCCAGCTCGCGAACCGGCTGCAGGAGGTCGAGCAGCGCACCGGCCGGGTGATCCGGGTCGGGCTGGAGCCCGAGCCGGGCTGCGTGATCGAGACGAACGCCCAGGTCGCCGACTGGCTCTCGGCGTACGACGACAGCGTGCGCGACGGCGTGCTGGACCGGGTCGGCGGCTGCGTGGACACCTGCCATCTCGCGGTGCAGTTCGAGCAGCCGGCGCAGGTCTTCGCCGATCTCGAGACGGCGGGAGTCTCGGTGGTGAAGAGCCAGGTCTCGGCCGCGTTGCACGTGCCGGACCCGGCTGACGCCGAGACGCGGGTGCTCCTCGCCGAGTTCGCCGAGCCGAGGTTCCTGCACCAGACCAGGGAGGGCGGCGGCCGCCGGCTGCGCGGTGTCGACGACCTGTCCGAGACGCTCGACCCGGCGGCGCGGCGCCAGCTGCCCGGTCGGCACCCGTGGCGGGTGCACTTCCATGTACCCGTGCACGCCGCACCGCAGCCGCCGCTGACCGCCACCACCGACGTGCTCTCCGACGCACTGACCGAGCTGGTCGGCGGTGAGCACCCACGGACCCACCACCTCGAGTCGGAGACCTACACCTGGTCGGTGCTGCCCGAGCGACAGCGGCCGAGTGACGGTGCCGAGCTCGCCGCCGGGATCGCCGGCGAGCTCGGCTGGCTGCGGGACCGGCTGGTCTCGCTCGGTCTGGAGCCGGTCGGATGACGAAACCAGTCGTGCTGATCGACGTGGTCGGCCTGACCCCACGTCTGCTGCGGTGCATGCCGCGGCTGCAACGCCTTGCGGAGAAGGGGTTATCGCGGCCGCTGGGTGCCGTACTCCCGGCCGTCACCTGCAGCGCACAGGCCACCTACCTGACCGGGCGGATGCCCGCCGAGCACGGCATCGTCGGCAACGGCTGGTACTTCCGGGAGCTCGGCGAGATCTTCCTGTGGCGACAGCACAACCGGCTGGTGCAAGGCGAGAAGGTGTGGGACGTCGCCCGTCGCACCGACCCGTCGTACAGGGTCGCCAACGTCTGCTGGTGGTACGCGATGGGGGCCGACACGGACCTGCTGGTGACGCCACGGCCGATCTACTACGCCGACGGCCGGAAGGCGCCCGACTGCTACACCCGCCCGGTCGAGCTGCATGACCGGCTGACCGCCGAGCTGGGCGACTTCCCGCTGTTCACCTACTGGGGTCCGACCGCCGGGCTCACGTCGTCACGGTGGATCGTCGACGCGTCCCGGCAGATCCTGCGGACGGACCGGCCGGACCTGCTCCTGACCTACGTGCCCCACCTCGACTACGACCTGCAGCGGTACGGCGCGTCGTCGGCCGAGGCGGTTCGGGCCGCCGCCGAGCTGGACGCCGTCCTCGCGCCGCTGCTGGACGACGCCGAGGCCGCCGGGGCGGCCGTGATCGCGCTGTCGGAGTACGGCATCACCGACGTGTCCCGGCCGGTCGACGTGAACCGTGTGCTGCGTCGTGAGAGGTTGCTCGAGGTCTACACCCAGGACGGGATGGAGTACCTCGACCCGTGGGTCTCGCGCGCGTTCGCGGTCGCCGACCATCAGGTCGCCCATGTGTACGTCGCCGACCCGGCGGACGTGGAGACGGTGTCCAAGCTGCTCGCCGGGGTGCCGGGCGTCGGCGAGGTGCTGGACGCTGCGGGGAAGGCCGCACACGGGCTGGACCACGAGCGGTCCGGCGAGCTGGTCCTGGTCGCCGAGCCGGACGCGTGGTTCACGTACTACTACTGGCTCGACGACGCCGCCGCGCCGGACTTCGCCCGGGCCGTGGAGATTCACCGCAAGCCCGGGTACGACCCGGCCGAGCTGTTCTTCGACCCGGCGGACCGGTTCGTGAAACCGCGGGCGGCGTCGTACCTGCTCCGCAAGAAGGTCGGGCTGCGGTACACGATGCAGGTGGTGCCGCTCGACCCGTCCTGCGTCCGCGGCTCGCACGGCCGGCTGCCCGCCGACCCCGACGACGGGCCGGTGCTGCTCAGCTCCGACCCTGGCCTGCCGGTGCCCGACGGCACCGTCGAGCCCACGTCCGTACGCGACCTGGTGCTCGCGGCCGCGCAGCTGACCGCGCCTTCGTCGCCCGAAGACTCGTGATCTCAGCCTGGCGGCGGTGCCGGGTCGTACCCGCGAGCACGCCCCACCAAGGACAGCAGCCCGACGACTGGCCGCAGGACCACGTCCGGCGCGACCCTGAGCCGGAAGGTGTCGCGGTACTCGGCCAGCAGCACCGCGAACGCCAGCGGGCCGGGTGAGCCGTCTGCTCGCACCTGGCCCTTGCGGTGGAGGCCGTCGATCGACCTGAACCACTGCTCCGTGCGTCCCGCCGGCCGGGTCTCCCACCGGACCCGGGCGCGGAGGTCGCCGGCGTTCCGCATGTCGTGCACGGTCGCCCGTGGGACGTCGATCGTGTCGCCCACGCCGAGGGTGCGCCCCACACCGTCGACGCGCACCTCGATGGTGCCTTCGAGCACCTCGAAGTGCTCGTCCTGGTCCGGATGGGAGTGTCGGGGCGGGGCACTGCCACCCGGCTCGTACGTCGCCTCGACGACGAGCAGCTCCGGCGTGCTCTCCTGGATCGTCACCGACTGATGCGGGGACAGCGTCAACACATCCATGGTCTCCCTATCGTCGAACCAGCGCGCGCCCAGTAAACCAGTCGCGTGTCCACCGGACGAGCGCCCATCAGCCGACCGGATTGGCAGGATCCTGAGCGCCCTCTCGGAAGTCCGGCCACGCAAGTTCAGGTCGCACACGCCGCAATTTCGGTCTCACACACCGATCTCAGGAGGCGACCGGGGTGAGACCAAGGGGGCGTCCGGCTAGGCCGCGTCCCCGCGCGGCGAGCTGGTCGGCGATGGCCCGAAGCTCCTTGGCCGCGGGTGAGTCCGGGTCGGCGAGTACGAGTGGCTCCCCGGAGTCGCTTCGTTCGCGCAGACTTATGTCCAACGGCACCCGACCGAGCAGGGGGACGTGCGCGCCCACCACCCGGGTGAGCGCCTCCGCCACGAACTGGCCACCACCCGAGCCGAACAAGTCCACCTTCTGCCCGCAGTGCGGGCACGGCAGCGATGACATGTTCTCGACCACCCCGACGATCCGCTGGTGTGTTTGCACCACGATCGCGCCGGCCCGTTCGGCCACCTCGGCCGCGGCCTGCTGCGGGGTCGTCACGACCAGGATCTCCGCCCGCGGGAGCAGCTGGGCGACGGAGATCGCGATGTCGCCCGTGCCCGGCGGCAGATCCAAGAACAACACGTCAAGGTCGCCCCAGTACACATCGGCCAGGAACTGCTCCAGGGCTCGGTGCAGCATCGGGCCCCGCCAGACGATCGGTGTGTTGCCGGCGGTGAACATTCCGATCGAGATGACGCTGATGTCCCGGGCCGACGGCGGCATGATCATCTGCTCCACCTGGGTGGGCGTGCCGGTCACGCCCAGCATCCGGGGCACCGAATGCCCATAGATGTCGGCGTCGACGATACCGACCTTCTGTCCCATCCCTGCCATCGCCGCAGCCAGGTTCACGGTCACCGACGACTTACCCACGCCGCCCTTGCCGCTCGCGACCGCGTAGATACGGGTCAGCGATTCGGGCTTGGCGAAGGGGATCTCCCGCGCGCCTTGGTCGCCCATCAGCCTGGTCTGAAGTACCTGGCGCTGCTCGTCGCTCATCACGCCGAAACTGACGTCGACCCGCGACACCCCGGGCAGTTTCGACACCGCGCTGGTGACGTCCCGCTTGATCGTCTCGTGCAGGGGGCACCCCTGGATGGTCAACAGCACCGAGACGCGGACAGCTCCGTGTGACCCGACGTCAATACTCTCGACCATGTCGAGATCGGTGATCGGGCGGTGGATCTCGGGATCCTGGACCGCGTCCAGCGCCTCGGTCACCTGCTCAACGGTGGGAACGGAAGCCATGCGTTCACCCCAGGTCGCTATTGGATGCTGAAGATAACCGCTGCGCGCAGCGCTAGTACGCCAAGCAGGACCAGGCCGGGGATCGCCACCGACGTCGCTACCGACTTCGGTCGCGAGGTCGCGACCGAAGTCGCGACCGACCCCGAGTGGACAGGTACTGCTACCCCCTCACCGGTGACGGCGAGCCGAGCGGTGAGGAGGCCGCCGATTCCAGGCGCGAGGCCGGCGAATGCCACCAGCCAGAGCAGGATCCAGGGGAAGCCGAAGGCGATGCCCAGTGCCCCGGCCGGGATCAGCGTGAGGACGAAGACCACGATCAGTGCGAGCTCGAGGAGGGCGTAGAGGCGCTCGGAGATGATGAGCGTGTCGGCGCTGGCCTCCGCCTCCGGACGGTAGCGCAGAAGGAACAGGAGCAGGGCGGCTGAGCCGGACAGCCCGGAGGCGAGGAAGAGCCCGCCCAATGCCCAGGTGTCACTCCACACCGGTTGGTTCGACACAGCCAGCAGCACGCCGGTGTAGCCGGCGATGAACAGGCCGAAGACGGCCCCTACGGTGATCACGACCTTGCCCAGGGTCCCGTCCAGCAGCCGTACGGCCCGTCGCGCCAGCGGGAGACGGATCTTCTGGTCGCGGACCAGCGCCTCAACGAAGGACACCGTGGCGAAGGCGCCGAACACCACCAGGGCCCACACGCCGACCGACATCGGCGACCAGTACTTGAGGGTGAGGCCCGCGTCGCCCGGGGTCGTGTTCCACATCATGTGCCAGAAACGCAGCGGCTTCCCCAGGTCGAGGGTCAGCAGGATCGGGCACAGCAGCAGCGCCAGGAAGGCGACGTAATAGCCGAGGCGCGCCGCCGGCTCGTCCGATCGGCCACCCCGGAGGCGGAACAGGGTGGCGATGACGTAGGACCCACCCGAGAGACCGGCCAGGAAGAAGTAGAACAGGATGTACCAGGTCCAGTCGGGTGCGCGAACAAAGTGCTGAGCCTCGTCAGCCAGCAGCATCAATCCTCACCCGCCTCGGTCTCCGGTGACGGGGGGGACGTCGTGTCAGCACCGGATGGAGTCTCGGCGGCTGGCTCCCGGCGCCGACGCAGCGCGATCAGGCCACCGAGCACCGCCAGCACCGCGGTGCCCAGTGCGCCGAGGTAACCGCCCGCGTTGTTGCGGCCCGGCCGCACCGCGTTCTCCTTGTTCGGCAGGTGGTACGCCTCCGGCTCGTCCATCAGCAGGAAGAACGCGTTGAGCCCGCCGTAGATCGAGGAGTCGTCGCCGTAGAGGCGCGCCTCGGGGACACCCTGCTCGTGCAGGTCGGTGACGCGCTGGCGGGCCGCCCGCTGCAGCTCCTCGACCGGCCCGAACTGGATCGACTCGGTCGGGCAGGCCTTGGCGCAGGCCGGTTCCATCCCGCCCTGGAGCCGGTCGTAGCAGAGCGTGCACTTCTGGGCGACCCCTTTGTCCTCGTCCTGCGAGATCACGTCGTACGGGCACGCCGCGATGCAGTTGCGGCAGCCGTTGCACACGTCGGGTTGGATGTACACGCTGTCGAACTCGGTCCGGATGATCGCTCCGGTCGGGCAGACATCCATACAGCTGGCGTGCTGACAGTGTTTGCAGACGTCCGACATCATCAGCCACGCCTTGCCCTGGCCCGTGCCCAGGGACTTGTCCGGCACGTTGTCGATGAACTGCACGTGCCGCCAGTTCTGCGCGTCGAGTCTCCCGGTGTTGTCGTAGCCGTCGCCGAAGACCGGCTCGTTGGCGGGCAGCTCGTTCCACGTCTTGCAGGCCACCTCGCAGGCCTTGCAGCCGATGCACACGCTCGTGTCGGTGAAGAACCCGTAGGCCTGGCCGGGGGTGATTTGCGCCATCTCAGAACCCCATCAGGTTAGGTGTGATCTTGGAGAGGCCGCGCTCGGCCGCGTAGAGGTCGAGGGG
>WHTB01000127.1 GCA_009379735.1 Propionibacteriales bacterium | reverse complement strand
CGGTAGTTGCTGGCGTCGGTGCCGCTGCCGTTGGTGATGTCGATCAGCTCGCCCATCACGTCGGCGACCGACTCGTTGACCGCGCCGGACTGGTAGACGTAGAACAGGCCGGCCGTGTGCTCGATGACGCCGTGGGTCAGCTCGTGGCCGACGACGTCGTCCGCGCCCGCGAAGCCGGCGCCGTACACCATGCCGAAGCCGTTCCAGAACGCGTTCGGGTACGGGCAGGGAATGAAGGTGGGCTTCTCGCAGTAGCGCACCATCGACCGGATCTGCATCCCAGCGCCGTCAAGACTGTCGCGGCCCACGCGACCGAAGTAGAAGTCGTAGGTGTCGCCTGAGTAGTCGTACGCCTTGTTGACGTCGGCCTCCAGGTTGGCCGCCCCACCTTCGGCGCGGACACGGGACGCTGGGATGGTGTCCGGGCAAACCTCCTGGCTCGGGCTGCGGCGGAAGTTGACCCCGTCGCAGACCCATCTGTTCTTCGCCTCGGCTACCTGGTTGAAGTGCAGCGGCACGGCCCCGGTCGCTGCGTCGACGAGCACCAGCTCACGCACGTCGCCGTACTCACCGGCCGTCACCTCGACCCGCCAGACCTGGCGACCGACCGGACGTCCGGGCGCGCCGAGCAGTGTCGGGTCGTAGATCCACCGCTCAGGCTCGCCGGCCGTGAGCGCAGACGACTGCGGGTGCGCCTTCGCGGCGACCCGCAACGCGGTCGCCCGCGCCGTGTCCGCACTCACCTTCGGGCTGGCCGGCGCCGGCGCGCCGACCGTCGTCTCCCCGGTGATGGACTGCAGGTTGTTGGCACCGTCGAGCGCGACGACCAGGTCGCCGCCCAGCACCGGCACCCCGTCGACCTGCTGCTGGAACCGCACAATCTCGGCGTCGCCCGCACGCGCCGTCGTGGCGGCGACGTCGAGGTCGGTGGCCTGGTCATGCAGACCGAGCGTGGTGCCGTAGCGCTTCAGGTGCGCCCGCGCCGCCTGCTCGGGAGCAGTGCTCGCGGTGACGCCTGTGGGTCGATCGACCGGCCGGCCGGCGGTCGTACGCACGGACCGTACTCGACCCTGGTCGTCACGACGGATCGTGACGTCGTCGTCGTCGGGCGCGGCGCGGGTCGAGCGCTGCAGGCCGTCGGACGGCGACGGACCGGTGGGACTCGCCTGGGCCGGCAGCCCCGCAACCGCGGACAGCCCGGCCACGAGTGCTCCGGTGGTGAGCAGAGACAGCAGACGACGTCGACGCACGGTGACTCCCCCACCCCGAGCGGTGAACATGCCGACCGAATAGTAAGTCCTTCCGCCCCGCACCGGGTAGCAAACGCCGAATCACGTACCGGTAGCCTCCCGGGCATGGGAGCTCTCTGGCATCCGTTCAGCGATATGGGAGCCGTCGAGCGCGACGGCGAGTTCGTGCTGACCCGCGGCGAGGGTGTCCGGGTGTACGACGCGCACGGCACCGAGTACCTCGATGCGACGGCCGGGCTGTGGTTCGCCATGGTGGGCCACGGCCGCACCGAGCTGGGAGCGGCGGCCGCGGAGCAGATCGGCACGCTCGCGGCGTACTCCACCTTCGGCGACTACGCCGTGCCGCCGACGATCGAGCTGGCCGAGCGGCTGGCCACGATCGCGCCGGTGCCCGACAGCAAGATCTTCTTCACCAGCGGCGGGTCGGACTCGATCGACACCGCCGCGAAGCTGGCCCGGCGCTATTGGCACGAGGTCGGCCAGCCGCAACGCACCGTCGTACTCGGGCGGGAGAAGGCCTACCACGGCATGCATGTCGCGGGCACGGCGCTGGCCGGCATCCCGGGCAACAGGGAGGGCTACGGCGAGCTGATGGCCGACGCGTCGACCGTGGCGTGGGACGACTCGGCCGACCTGCGCAAGGCGATCGAGCTGATCGGCGCCGACCGGGTCGCGGCGTTCTTCTGCGAGCCGGTGATCGGCGCCGGCGGCGTCTACCCACCGCCGGACGGCTACCTCGCCGAGGTGCGAGACATCTGCCGTGAGTACGACGTGCTGTTCGTGGCCGACGAGGTGGTGACCGGCTTCGCCCGGATCGGCGGCGCGTGGTTCGCCAGCACCCGCTTCGACCTGCAGCCCGACCTGGTGACGACCGCGAAGGGGCTCACCTCCGGCTACCTCCCGATGGGCGCGGTGTTCGTCGCCCCGCGGGTCAGCGAGCCGTTCTTCCGTCCGGACGCCGGGGTGTGGTGGCGGCACGGCTACACCTACTCCGGCCACCCGACCGCGGCGGCCGTCGCGCTGGCCAACCTCGACCTGATCGAGCAGGAGGGGCTGGTCGACGCGGCCGCCCGGCTGGAGGGCTCGATCGCGCGTATCCTCGGGCCGCTCGAGGAGTACCCGCTGGTGAGTGAGGTGCGGTGCGGCACCGGCGCCCTCGCCGCCGTACAGCTGTCGGACCCGGCGCTCGCCGGCCCGCTCGCGAAGGGCCTGCGCAACCATGGCGTCGCGACCCGGGCGGTCGGCGCCGGAGCGGTCCAGGTCTCCCCGGCGCTGACGATGACCGACGACGAGGTCGGCGAGCTGGCCAGCGGGCTGCGCGCCGCCCTCGACGACCTGGCAGCCACGCAGTGACCGCGCCGCTCGACCTGTTCGCGATCGACGGGCTGCTCGACGACGAGGAGCGGGGGATCCGCGACACCGTGCGCCGGTTCTGCGACGACCGGATCCGGCCCGAGATCGCGGGCTGGTTCGAGGACGCGTCTGTCCCGGCCCGCGAGCTGTCGGTCGAGCTGGGGCGGGTCGGCCTGCTCGGCATGCACCTCCACGGGTACGGCTGCGCCGGCACGAACGCCGTGTCGTACGGGCTGGCCTGCGTCGAGCTGGAGGCCGCCGACTCGGGTATCCGCAGCCTGGTGTCGGTGCAGGGATCCCTTGCCATGTTCGCGATCTGGCGCTACGGGTCCGACGAGCAGAAGGAGGAGTGGCTGCCGCAAATGGCGCGCGGTGAGGCGATCGGCTGCTTCGGGCTGACCGAGGCCGACTACGGCTCCGACCCCGGTGGGATGCGGACCCGGGCCAAGCGTGACGGCGACGACTGGGTGTTGTCCGGCAGCAAGATGTGGATCACCAACGGGTCTGTCGCCGATGTCGCGGTGGTGTGGGCGCGCACCGACGACGGGATCCGCGGCTTCGTCGTACCCACCGACTCTGCTGGCTTCAGCGCCACCGAGATCGACCACAAGATGTCCCTCCGCGCCTCGGTCACGTCGGGGCTGTCGTTCGAGGACCTGCGGCTGCCGGCGTCCGCGCTGCTGCCCGAGGCGCGTGGGTTGTCCGGGCCTTTGGGGTGCCTGTCGGAGGCCCGCTTCGGCATCGTGTTCGGTGCCCTCGGCGCGGCCCGGGACTGCCTCGAGACGACGATCGCGTACGCCGGCGAACGGCAGGTGTTCGGCAAGCCGCTCACGGCGTACCAGCTCACCCAGGCCAAGCTCGCCGACATGACGCTCGAGCTCGGCAAGGGAATGCTGCTGGCGCTGCACCTCGGCCGGCTCAAGGACGCGGGCACGCTGCGGCCCGAGCAGGTGTCGCTCGGCAAGCTGAACAACGTGCGGGAGGCGATCGCGATCGCGCGGGAGTGCCGGACGATCCTCGCGGCCAGTGGGATCACGCTCGACTACCCGGTCATGCGGCACGCCAACAACCTCGAGTCGGTGCTGACGTACGAGGGCACGTCCGAGGTGCACCAGCTGGTGATCGGTCAGGCCCTGACCGGCGAGTCCGCCTTCCGCTGACTCGCGTACTCGCGTGCCCGCCCAGGCCGGTCGCGGCCACCTGCCATGACCTCTCGTCGACTGGCGCGTTGCGTAGGCCCGGCGCCCGGTTTGTCCCTACCGAACGCGCCAGTCGATGAGGTGGGGTGCGGGTCCCGTACTCCGGCGCCCACGTCGCGACCGGGCTGAGCCCACCGCCGTAACCGGACCGGCTCGCGGCAGACCCACCCACGCATCCACCAGCAGTCCCCAATGGGGCAATCTCTGACGCGCAGGACCGCGCCAGCTGGCAGCCGGCCGTCAGCGGGTCGGTGGGGTGAAGATGTACGGCGTCGTCGTGGTGACCGCCACGAAGCCGAGTCGTTCCAGGATCGGCCGGCTGTCATCGGACGCATCCACTTGCAGGTAACGGAACCCGTGCTCGACGGCCTGCTGTGCCCGGGTCGCGACCAACGCCTTGTAGAGGCCGCGGCCACGCCACTGCTGCAGCGTCGACCCGCCCCACAGGCCGGCGAAGTCGGTGCCCGGCTTGAACACGGTCCACGCCGCCGAGACGACCACCCCATCGGCCTCGGCCACGAAGATCTGGATGTCGTCTGCGGACTCGGCCACTCGGGTCACGAGGTCGTCGGTAAGCCAGGACCAGTCCTCACCCCACACCTCGGACTCGAGCGCGGCGATCCGTTCGAGGTCGGGGCGGTCGCTGACCCGCCGAATCGTCACACCCTCCGGCAGCGCGGGCATCGACGCGACCCGGGCACTCTCGGCGATGACGACCGTCTCGACGTCCTCGGGTACGAAGCCGGCAGCCAGGAGCCGGTCGGGCAGGTCGGCCGGCCGGTCGTGCCCCCGAGTTTTCCACTCGACCCGCTGACCCTTGGCGGCGAAGTAGTCGCGCTCACCCGCAATCAGCGCGTCCAGCCGGTCACTGTCGATCCCGTCGAGCGTGCGGTAGCTGACGAACCCACGCCGCGCGTACTCGACCCGCACCAGCGGCCCGACGACCGTGCTGGCGACGCCGGATCCCTCAGCGTTGCCGCGGAGCTGTTCGTCGTACGCCGCGAGGAGTGTCGCGGGATCAGTCACGGCGGTTTCCCCTCACTGGTCGCGCCGGAGGCTGCCGCGGATCGCGTCGAGCACGCCCGGGTCCTCGATCGTCGACGGCACCACGGGGTCCTTGCCGTCGGCGATCTCGCGCATCGTCTTGCGCAAGATCTTGCCCGACCGGGTCTTGGGCAGGGCGGGCACCACCGTCACGTCCTTGAACGCGGCCACCGGCCCGACCTGGTCGCGGACCGCCGCGACCAGCTCCCGGCCGACGTCGTCCGGGTCCGTCGTCACCCCGGCCTTGAGCACGACCAGGCCGCGCGGCAGCTGACCCTTCATCGCGTCCTCGACGCCGATGACCGCGCACTCGGCGACCGCGGGGTGCTGGGCGAGGACCGCCTCCATCGCACCGGTGGACAGCCGGTGCCCGGCGACGTTGATGACATCATCGGTCCGTCCCATCACGTACAGGTAGCCGTCGTCGTCGACGTACCCGCCATCCCCGGTCAGGTAGTAGCCGTCGTACGTCGACAGGTACGACGCGACGTACCGGTCGTCATCGCCCCACAGCGTCGGCAGCGTGCCGGGCGGCAGCGGCAACTTGATCGCGATCGCGCCCTCCGTGCCAGCCGGTGCACGCCGCCCCGCCTCGTCCAGGATCTGCACGTCGTAGCCCGGGACGGGCACCGACGGGGAGCCCGGCTTGATCGGCATCGGGTCGAGCCCGCGCAGGTTCGCAGCGATCGGCCAGCCGCTCTCGGTCTGCCACCAGTGGTCGACGACGGGTACGCCGAGCTCGGCCGTCGCCCATTCATAGGTGTCGGGGTCGAGCCGCTCGCCGGCCAGGAACACGGTGCGCAGGCGCGAAATGTCGTACGGCGCGAGCAGCTTGCCCTCCGGGTCCTCCTTCTTGATCGCCCGGATCGCGGTCGGTGCGGTGAAGAACGCCTCCACGCCGTGCTCGCTCATCACCCGCCAGAACGCGCCGGCGTCCGGCGTGCCCACCGGCTTGCCCTCGTACAGAACCGTGGTCGCGCCGACCAGCAACGGGGCATAGACGATGTACGAGTGCCCGACCACCCAGCCGACGTCGGAGGCCGTCCACCAGACCTGGCCCGGGCCGATGCCGAAGACGTTGGGCATCGACCAGGCCAGCGCCACGGCATGCCCGCCGTTGTCACGGACGATGCCCTTCGGCTTGCCGGTCGTGCCGGACGTGTACAGCACGTAGAGCGGATCGGTGGCGGCGACGTCGACACATGCCGCGGGCTCGGCGCGGCCGCCCGCCATCGCGGTCTGCCAGTCGACGTCGCGCCCGTCCTGCAGCTCCGCAGTCGCCTGCTCGCGTTGGAAGATCACGCACCGCTCCGGTTGGTGCGTGCTCTGCTCGATGGCCCGGTCGAGCAACGGTTTGTACTCGACGACTCGGGTCGGCTCGATGCCGCAGGACGCGGACACGACGACCTTCGGCTCGGCGTCGTCGATCCGGGCGGCGAGCTCGGCGGCCGCGAACCCGCCGAAGACCACGGAGTGCACGGCACCGATCCGAGAGCACGCCAGCATGGCGATGACAGCCTCCGGGACCATCGGCATGTAGATCACGACCCGGTCGCCCTTGGTCACCCCGAGCAGCTGCAGTGCACCGGCGAACGCGGCAACGTCCTCGAGCAGCTGCGCGTACGTCAACGTCCGGGTGACACCGGCGACCGGGCTGTCGTAGATCAGCGCCACCTGGTCGGCGCGGCCGTCGACCACATGCCGGTCGAGCGCGTTGTAACAAGTGTTCAGGACGCCGTCCGGATACCACCGGTAGAGCGGTGCGCGGCTGTCGTCGAGCACCCGCTTCGGCCGGCTGATCCAGTCGACCAGGTCGGCCTGTTCACCCCAGAAGCCTTCCGGGTCGTCGAGGCTACGGCGGTACGCGTCGTGGTAGGTGCCCATGGCCCCCATCTTGCTGGTCAGGGCCAGCCCGTCACCACCCTCCCCCACGACCCTGCCCGCCGAGGTTGCACGTATGTCCCCCTCCTTCGCGTCGAGGTTGCACGTATGTCCCCCTCCTTCGCGCCGAGGTTGCACGTATGTCCCCATCTTTCGCGTCGACGTTGCGCAGCTGCGCGAGGACGTCGGCCATAACTGCAACCTCGGCCGCGAAGGAGACCGACCACAACTGCAACCTCGGCGCGAAGGCGTTGCGGGGCTGGCCGACGAAAACTCGTTGCGGGCGCGCCGACCCGTCGGCGATTCTGTGGGTGCTGAGTCGGTGCAGCCGCGAGAGCTGCCTGGAACCAGGGAGGTGTCGAGATGTCCATCACTGTGCTGCGGGCTGCCCTCGACCCCGCTCCCCCTCACTCCAGGAGAACGCTCACCGATGTCACCAGACATTCCCACCTCGTTCGACTTCGACTACACCGCCTTTGACGAGCTCGGCGCCGACCAGCGTTGGTCGACCTGGCTCGACGTCGAGCGCGGCTGCCGCGGTCCCGAACCTCGACCCGACTGGGTCGTGACCGAGCAGGCCGCCGTCGACACCGACCTAGGCATCCTCAAGACCGGCAAGGAAGCCGACGTCTTCTTGATCGAGCGTGCCGTCCCCGACGACGGCGATCGTGCCGTCGTGATGGCGGCCAAGCGCTACCGCACCGAGGACCACCGGTCCTTTCACCGCAGCACGGCGTACGTCGAGGGCCGGCGCACCCGCCGGAGCCGGGACGCACGCGCGATGGCCAAGCGCACCGCGTACGGCCGGTCGGTCGCCTCCGGCCAGTGGGCCTGGGCGGAGTTCGAGGCCCTGACCCGGCTGTGGTCAGCCGGCGTCCCCGTCCCGTACCCCGTGCAGATCGACGGGACCGAGCTGCTGATGGAGCTCATCGACGTCGACGGCGAGGCGGCGCCGCGGCTGGCTCAGACCAGACCGAAGCGCGACCTGCTGGCGAGCTACTTCGACCAGCTGCGTGACGGGATGGCCGAGCTGGCCCGGATGGGAGTCGCGCACGGCGACCTGTCGCCGTACAACGTGCTCGCCCAGGGCGAGCGGGTCGTCATCATCGACCTGCCCCAGGTGGTCGACCTGATCGGCAACCCACAGGGCCTGGACTTCCTGATGCGTGACTGCCACAACGTGTGCACCTGGTTCGCGGCGCGCGGGCTCGACGTCGACGAGCACACGTTGTTCGACGAGCTGCTGGTCCAGGCGCTGGGTCGCTGATGCTCTCGGCACGGCTACTGTCTGACGCGTGCGAAAGACCCAGGGCAGCACCGTCGAGATCGAGTCGATCGAGCAGTTCGACGCCTTGGTGGGCAACGGCGCCCGGCGGATGCACGGCTGGTGCATCCAAGGCGTCGACCTCACCCACCGCACCGACGCCCTGCTGGCGCTCGACCCGGCCGGAGCCCTGCTGCTCGGCGACGAGCTGACCGAGCGCGCCGAGCAGCATCTGCGGTCCGGCGGCGCGCTGATCTTCCCGGGCATCCCGCGGCTGCCGTTCGACCCGTACCGCGCGGACCTCTACACCCCAGGCGAGCTGTACAAAGGACTGACGGTCGGTGGTTACGACTCCACACCGGACGCCCGCGTGTACGGCTGGTCCCGGCAACGGTCCGACGACATCGCGTTCACGCTCGCCCGGGCCCTGCACGACCACGCGATCGACGACGCGCTCGCGGAGTACGTACGCGGCGTGCGCGCCGTCGGGGTGATGGGCGGGCATGCCCTCGACCGCGGCAGCGACGGGTACGCCGACGCGGCCCGTCTCGGTCGCGCGCTGGCGCGGTCCGGGCTCACCGTGGTGACCGGAGGTGGTCCGGGCGCGATGGAGGCGGCGAACCTGGGCGCCTACCTCGCCGGCGCGGAGGACGAGGCGCTGGACGATGCCCTCGACCTGCTCGTGGGCGCACCATCGTTCCGCCCGTCGGTGGGTGCGTGGGCGTCGGCGGCGTTCGCCGTACGCGATCGCTGGCCGGACGGCGGCCGGAGCATCGGCATCCCGACCTGGTTCTATGGCCATGAGCCGCCGAACGCGTTCGCCAGCCAGGTCGCGAAGTACTTCCAGAACTCGCTGCGCGAGGACACCCTGCTGCGGCACTGCACGGCCGGCATCGTCTTCCTGCCGGGAGCAGGCGGCACGGTTCAGGAGATCTTCCAGGACGCCTGCGAGAACTACTACGCCGAGCCGTCGGCCGTCGCCCCGATGGTCCTGGTCGGCGTCGAGCACTGGACCCGTACGGTGCCGGCCTGGCCGCTGCTCGAGGCGATGGCTGCCGACCGCCCGATGGCCGCGGCGCTCCACCTGGTCGACGACATCGGGGACGTCGCCGACCTGCTCAGCCGCTGACCGACGGGTCAGGCGTTCGGGTGCTCGACCGAGGCGTCGGCGCCGGGGTACACCAGCGCTTCGTGCCCGTCCTCGTACCGGACGAAGTACGGCGGCGCGCCGTCAGCGCCACGAATCTCGATGATCTCCGCCGTCTGGTCGCGCTGGCCGACGACACGACTGTGCACCTGCAGCCGATCGCCCACTGCTGCTCGCATGGGAGCTCCTCTCGTCGCTCTGCCCTCAGCCTGCCCCCTTCGGCCCGTCGGCGAAAGACCCACCCGAGCGCGGGTCACCGATGACCGTGGCCGGCCGAGAAGTTTCTGGTACGGGGGCGCCCCGTTCCAATAGGTCTGGAACGGGGCGCCCCCGTGCCAGAAAGGGAGATACGCCATCGTGCGGATTGTCGGGCCAGGTCGCGATCATCCATGACATCAGGCCGGCTGGTCCCCCGTGGACAGGCACCCGGGCCAAGCATGGCGACGAACGGTTCCGCGCCACGCTGTGGACCGGTTTCCCGGGCCAGACCGGCGGTGCGGCTTATCCGGGTGGGTCGAGCTTGCAGGCAGGGGTGCCGCCGGGCAGCCGGTGGCGGTTGCGCGAAATCCACGCGTACACCGGCCGGGCGACGACCTGCACCGGCGGCAGCGCCAGCAGTCGCCCGAGCAGCACCCACGGCCGGCCGGCCGACCGCAGGTAGTCGGCGAACGCCAGCGCGCCGGCCGACCGCCGGGCACCGTCGACCCATTGGACGGCCTCCTCGCACTCCGCCGCGGTGAGCCCGAGTGCCGTCAGGTCGGCACGTTGCCAGGCCACCACGTCCGCCGGACCGCCGACCCAGCGCTGCAGCGCGCGGGCCGTACTGCTGCAGAACGCGCAGTCGCCGTCGAAGACGAACGTCGGACGCTCAGTCACGCGCCACGACCTCCACCTCGAAGCCGTCCCCGCTCTCGAGGTACGCGGCGTAGTGATGCTCCCCACCGGCGTACGGATGCCGGTCGGGGAACAGCAGCGTCCAGCCGTGACCCGGCGCTCGTTCGACGAGCCGGTCGACGGCGGCGCAGTTCGGCGCCCAGAAGGCGAGGTGGTTGAGACCCGCCCGCATCCGGTCGTACGGCACGTCTCGCTGCAGGTCGCGGGACTGCTCGACCACGAGGTAGCCGCCGTCGGGGCTCTGCCAGGACTGCCCGCCGGACCAGGCGTCGAGCGGACGCCAGCCGAGCTCGGCCAGCAGCCAGCCCCACCGCGGCCAGTCCTCGGCGAAGTCGTCGACCCAGATCTCCACGTGGTGGAAGCCCATCACCGCCCCTCCCCGCACCGGAAGGCCACCAGGCTATAGACCGGCTCCCCCTGCTGCCCCACCCCGGCGAACGTGGTCGACCCGGCGGGCTCGGCCCCGAGGGCACGCAGCGTCGCCTCGACCCGGGGGCGGCTGTCGCCGGCGTGCTCGTCGACCGGATGCCCGTGCGCGGCCCGCTTATCGACCGTGGTCACCAGCGTGCCGCCCGGCGTCAGCACCCGGACCGCCTCGGCCAGCACCTGCTCGGGATGGTCGACGAGGTGCAGCAGCCACACCATCGCCACGGCATCGACGCAGCCGTCGGCCAGCGGGAGTCGCGCCGCGTCGGCCTGCACTCCCCGTCCTGGCAGCCGTTCGACGGCACGCCGCAGCATCCCGTGCGACCGGTCGAGGACCACCAACGCGCGGCTCGGGCCGGCCAGCTGCTCGGACACGATCCCGGTGCCGCCGGCCAGGTCGAGGACGACCGACGTGCCGGCCGGGAGCAGCCGGTCGACCGCCGCGGCGGCCGCGATGGCACGCGGCACACCCCCGCGGGTGTCGTCGTAGCGCGACGCCTCACGGTCGTAGTCCAGCATCGCGGACGGTCAGATCTCGGTGGCGGCCAGCTGCCCGCAGGCGCCGTCGATCTCGCGGCCACGGGTGTCCCGCACCGTGGTCGGCACGCCGCCGGCCTCGAGCCGCCGGACGAACTCCGCCTCGTCCTCGGGCCGCGACGCCGTCCACTTCGAGCCCGGAGTCGGGTTGAGCGGGATCAGGTTGGCGTGCACCCAGCCCCAGTCGCCGTACGACGTGAGCACGTCGGCCAGCAGGTCGGCTCGCCAGGCCTGGTCGTTGATGTCCTTGATCAGGGCGTACTCGATGGAGACGCGTCGCTTCGTCACCTGCGCGTAGTGGTACGCCGCGGCCACCGCCTCGTGCACGTTCCACCGGGTGTTGACCGGCACCAGCTCGTTGCGCAGCTCGTCGTCCGGCGCGTGCAGCGACAGCGCCAGGGTGACCGGCAGCCCCTCGGTGGCGAGCTCACGCATCCGCGGCACCAACCCGACCGTCGACACCGTGACCCCGCGGGCCGAGATCCCGAGCCCTTCCGGCGCCGGCGACGTGATCCGGCGGACGGCACTCATCAGCGCCCGATAGTTGGCCATCGGCTCGCCCATGCCCATGAACACGACGTTGGAGACCCGGCCCGGACCACCGGCGATGT
>WHTB01000104.1 GCA_009379735.1 Propionibacteriales bacterium | reverse complement strand
GGGAGGGGTCAGAGGATGGGGGCTGGGGAGTACGCCGCGGCCTCGGGGTAGCGGGCGGCCACCGCCTCGACCCGGCGGACGACCTCGTCCACCTGGGCGACGGCCGCGCCGGTGAACGTCAGCGGCTCGGCGACCGCCGTCTTGAGGTCATCGGCCGTGAGGCCCAGCCGTGGGTCGGACGCCAGCCGCTCGAGCAGGGCGTTGCGCTCGGCGCCCTGCTCGCGCATCTGCAGGGCGACCGACACGGCGTGCTCCTTGATCGCCTCGTGCGCCGTCTCTCGACCGACCCCTGCGCGTACCGCCGACATCAGCACCTTCGTCGTGGCGAGGAACGGCAGGTAGCGGTCAAGCTCGCGCTGCACCACGGCGGGGAACACGCCGAACTCGTCCAGCACGGTCAGGAACGTCTCGAACAGCCCGTCGGCGGCGAAGAACGCGTCCGGCAGCGCCACCCGGCGTACGACCGAGCACGACACGTCGCCCTCGTTCCACTGGTCGCCGGCCAGCTCGCCGACCATCGACAGGTGGCCGCGGAGGACGACCGCGAGACCGTTGACCCGCTCGCTCGACCGGGTGTTCATCTTGTGCGGCATCGCCGACGACCCGACCTGGCCCGGCTTGAAGCCCTCCGTCACCAGCTCGTTGCCGGCCATCAGCCGGATCGTGGTGGCGAGGTTGGACGGTCCGGCGACGACCTGCACGAGCGTCGAGACCACGTCGAAGTCGAGCGACCTCGGGTAGACCTGGCCGACACTGGTGAGCACCCGGTCGAAACCCAGGTGCTGGGCGACGCGCAGCTCCAGCGAGGCCAGCTTGTCCGAGTCACTCGCCAGCAGGTCGAGCTGGTCCTGGGCGGTGCCGACCGGCCCCTTGATCCCCCGCAGCGGATAGCGGGCGAGCAGGTTCTCGAGCCGCTCCAGGCCGACCAGCAGCTCGTCGGCGACGGTCGCGAACCGCTTGCCGAGCGTGGTCGCCTGCGCCGCCACGTTGTGCGAACGCCCGGCCAGCACGAGCTCGCGGTGCTCGGTCGCGAGCCGCGCCAGCCGGGCCAACGTCGCCACCACGCGGTCGCGCACGATCACCAGTGAGGCACGGATCTGCAGCTGCTCGACGTTCTCGGTGAGGTCGCGGCTGGTCATCCCCATGTGCACGTGCTCGTGGCCGGCGAGTGCACTGAACTCCTCGATCCGGGCCTTGACGTCGTGGCGCGTCACCCGCTCCCGCTCGGCGATCGACGCCAGGTCGACCTTGTCGACCACCGCCTCGTACGCCTCGACGACGCCGTCCGGCACCTCGACGCCGAGGTCCCGCTGGGCCTTGAGCACTGCGATCCAGAGCCGGCGCTCCAGCACCACCTTGTGCTCCGGCGACCAGAGGTGCGCCAGCTCGGCCGAGGCGTACCGGTGGGCGAGGACGTTCGGGATGTCGGCCACGCCCCCGATTATCGCGTACGCCGGTATGACCGAGGCCGTCGGTTCACTCGGCGGTGCCGACGCGCCGCTGCGAGCCGATCGGGCGCACTCCGGACCGCTCCGGCGCGGGCAGCCGTACGACGAACTCGCTGCCACCAGCCGACGTACGCAGGTCGAGAGAGCCTCGCATCGCGTCCACGATCTGCTTGACCAGGTACAGGCCGAGGCCGGCGCTGTCGGCCCGCTCGGGATCGCTGGCCCGGCGGCGGAACGGCTCGAAGATACGCTCGCGGTCGGTGACGGCGATGCCGGGCCCGGTGTCGGAGACGCGCACCTCCAGCAGGTCCGCGCCGTGGGTGGCCGTCACCCTCACCAGTCCGCCGGCCGGTGTGTACTTGAAGGCGTTCTCGACCAGGTTGCGGACGATCTGCTGCAGCCGTTCGTGGTCGAGCTCGCAGACGACGGGGTCGACGGCGATCTCGAGCCGGTGCCGGCGTTGGTGCCGCCCGGCCGCCGCGACCGCGAGGTCGATGGTGGTGGCGACGTCCTCGACCCGTACCCGGACCCCGACGTCGTCGCTGGTCGCCTGGGCCGCCGCGAGCAGGTCGTCGACCAGCCGTTGCAGGTGGCGGCCCTGCTTAGCCACCTCGTCGAGTGCCGACCGGGCGCTCTCCGGGCGGATCCGCTCGACGTTGTTCCGGACCGTCTCGGCACCCAGCAAGATCGCGGTGAGCGACCCGTTGAACTCATGCGACGAGGTCGCGATCAGCCGTTCCCGCACGCGCTGCGCATCGGCGAGCGCGAGCGCCTGCGCCCTGGCCGCCGCCGCCTGCCGGGCGACGACGAAGCTGAAGGTGCCCAGGACGCCGGCGATGCCGACCAGGGTGGAGAAGACGAACATGTACGCCGTCACGCCGACCGGCTCACCCGCGGCCGCGCCCTGGAGCTGCGCCTGCGCCGTGTACAGCAGGGCGCCGAGCACGGTGCCGAGCACCGCGCCACGCACGCCGTAGCGGAGCGCCGCGTCGGCGAGCAGCGTGAACACGACCGACCAGGAGACGTTGGAGTCGAGATGGGCGTACGCGAGGACGTACCCCGAGATCAGTGCGACGTCGACGACGAACCCGACGTGGACCATCGCGGTCGACGTCCAGTGCGTGCGGCGACCCCACCAGGCCAGACCGCCGCCGGCGATCACCAGGAAGACCAGCGTTCCCCAGGCCAACGCGACCCGCGCGGCGTCCGGGAAGTCGGTCAGCAGGGCCAGCACCACCCCGGCGACCAGGCCGAACGCCCGCAAGTAGGCGACGTACTGCTCCACCTTCATGGGCGGCACGGGAGTCATACGCATGGCGCCTCCTCCCCGGCATCGACCCACAGACCCCCCGAGGTACGTGCTGGCGTACCTGAGGGTAGCCGTCACAGCGCGTGGCCGCACCGTCTGATCGGCCGCACCGATCAGCCGAACGGTCAGGTCACTCGCTCCGAACGGGCACCCGGGCCGCGATGTCGGTCCGGTGGTGCTCACCGGCGAACCGGATTCGGTGCACACCCTCGTACGCCCGGGAGCGTGCCTCGTCGAGATCCTCGCCCAGCGCGGTCACCGACAGCACCCGTCCGCCGGCCGTGACCAGGGCCCCGTCGGACAGTGCCGTGCCGGCCTGGACGACGTCGACGCCGTCGAGCTCCTGCGCGGCGTCGATACCGCTGATCACGTCGCCCTTGCGGGGAGACTCCGGGTAGCCGTCGGCCGCCAGCACGACCGTCACCGCGACGCCGGGGAGCCAGCGTGGCGCCTCGACCCCGGCCAGCCGCCCGGTCGCCGCGGCGTACAGCAGCCTGGACAGCGAGGAGCCGAGCAGGGCCAGCAGCGCCTGCGTCTCCGGGTCGCCGAACCGCGCGTTGAACTCGACGACCCGCACGCCGCGCGAGGTGAGAGCGAGCCCGGCGTACAGCAGCCCGCTGAACGGCGTGCCCCGGCGACGCAGCTCGTCGACCGTCGGCTGGAGCACCCGCTCGGTCACCTGTTCCACCAGGTCGGTCGGCGCCCAGGCAAGAGGTGCGTACGCGCCCATTCCACCGGTGTTGGGTCCCTCGTCGCCGTCGTAGGCACGCTTGAAGTCCTGGGCGGGCATCAGGGGTACGACGGTCTCGCCGTCGGTGACCGCGAACAGCGACACCTCCGGCCCGTCGAGGAACTCCTCGACGACGACCCGCGCGCAGCCGGCCGCGTGGGCGAGGGCCGCAGTCCTGTCACCGGTGACGAGCACGCCCTTGCCGGCGGCGAGGCCGTCGTCCTTGACGACGAACGGCGCACCGAACGCGTCGAGTGCGTCCGCGACCTCGTCGGGCTTCTCGCACACGTGCGCCATCGCGGTCGGCACGCCGGCCGCCGCCATCACCTCCTTGGCGAACGCCTTCGAACCCTCGATCCGGGCGGCGTCGGCGGAGGCGCCGAAACACGCGACGCCGCGCGCGCGGACCGCGTCGGCCACGCCGGCGACGAGCGGCGCCTCGGGCCCGACCACCACCAAGTCGGCGCGGACGCGCTCGGCCAGGTCAGCGACGGCGGCTCCGTCCATCGGGTCGACGTCGTGCAGCTCCGCGAACGTGCCGATGCCGGGGTTGCCGGGTGCCGCGTGCACCTCGGTCACGCCGTCGTCGCGGCTCAGGGCGAGTGCCAGGGCGTGCTCGCGACCGCCGGAGCCGATGACAAGGGTCCTCACGCGGCCTCACCCTATCGACGGGCCTGCCCCGCCGGTGACATCCGGTCGCCCGGTCCACCGACTGGGCGGCTCCGGTCCCACTATTTTTCTGGCACGGGGGCGCCCCGTTCCATTAGGTCTGGAACGGGGCGCCCCCGTTCCAAACGGGGACTGGACCGGAGGCGCCCAGTCAGCCGACCGCGACCAGTGAGACGGCCGCCAGACCGAGCAGCAGTCCGACCGCCTGGGTGCGATGGATGTGCTCGCGCAGCACGCCGATCGCGAGCAGCACGGTGAACGCCGGGTAGAGCGACGACAGGACCGACGCGACCGCGAGCAGGCCCGAGTGGGTCGCGAACAAGAAGAGCGTCGTCGCGACCGCGGCGAACGAACCGATCGGCACGGCCCACACCACCGACCGGTCCCGGGGGAGCCACGGCTCGCGATGCGCGACGGCCAGCACGACGATCGCCGGTACGGACACCGCCTGGGTGAGCGCCAGCGGCCCGAGGCCGGCGCTGTCCGGCACCTGTCCGAGGGCGGCGAACATCATCCCGAAGCCCAGCCCGGCAAGCAGTCCGTCGACGACGCCGACACCCACCGAGCGATCCCCACGCTGGCCGTCGCCCGCTGACGCCGACACCAGCCAGATCGCCGGGAACGCGAACGCGATCCCCAGCCAGGTCAGCACCGTCGGCCGCTCACCGGCGACGATGCCCACCGTCACGGGGAGCAATGCCGCGCCGACGGCGGACAACGGGGCGACGACGCCCATCCGGCCGGCGGCCAGGCCGCGGTACAGGAACGCCGTACCCATGCCCGACCCGACACCGGCGAGGGCACCCCAGGCCCAGTCCCCGGCCGTCGGGTCACCGCCGACGGCCAGCGCCGCCACCGTTACCCACAGGGCCGCGGACAGGTTGACGATCATCGCGACGGGCCACACCGGTACTCGCCGGGACAGCAGTCCACCGAGGAAGTCCGACAGTCCGTACCCGATGGCCGAGCCGAGGGCCAGCAACACCGTCATCGCCGGCTGGTCAGACCATGTCGTGGAGCACGATCAGGTCGTCGCGGGACGGTCCCACGCCCACGGCCGAGATCCGTGCACCGGAGACGTCTTCCAACGCCTGGACGTACCGCTGGGCGGCCTTCGGCAGCTCCTCGAGCGTCCGGCACCCGGAGATGTCCTCGGACCAGCCGTCGAGGTGCTCGTAGACCGGGGTCGCGTGGTGGAAGTCGGACTGAGTCATCGGGATCTCGTCGTGCCGCACGCCGTCGACGTCGTACGCCACGCAGACCGGGATGCGGTCCCAGCCGGTGAGCACGTCGAGCTTGGTGAGGACGAAGTCGGTGACGCCGTTGACCCGGGCGGCGTAGCGCGCGATCGGGGCGTCGTACCAGCCGCAGCGCCGGGGGCGGCCGGTCGTGGTGCCGAACTCCGCGCCCTGCTGACGCAGCCGCTGGCCGTCCTCGTCGTGCAGCTCGGTCGGGAACGGCCCCTCGCCGACGCGCGTGGTGTACGCCTTGACCACGGCGATGACCGTGTCGATCCGGTTCGGTGGGACACCCGAGCCCGTGCACGCGCCGGCCGCGGTGGCGCTCGACGACGTGACGAACGGGTACGTGCCGTGGTCGACGTCGAGCATCGTCGCCTGGCCGGCCTCGAACAGCACCGTCTTGCCCTCGTCCAGCCCCCGGACCAGCTCGATGCCGGTGTCACACACCATCGGCCGCAGCCGGTCGACGTACCCGAGCAGCTCGTCGACGATCTCGTCGACGCCGATCGCCCGCCGGTTGTAGACCTTGGCCAGCAGGTGGTTCTTCTGGTCGAGCGCGCCCTCCACCTTCTGCCGCAGGATGCCCTCGTCGAACACGTCCTGGATGCGGACGCCGACTCGGTTGATCTTGTCGGCGTACGCCGGGCCGATGCCGCGCCCGGTGGTGCCGATCCGCCGCTTGCCGAGGAACCGCTCGGTGACCTTGTCGACCACCCGGTGGTACGGCGCGATCACGTGCGCGTTGGCCGAGACCCGCAACGCGGAGCAGTCGACGCCGCGCGCGGTGAGGCCGTCGATCTCCTCGAACAGCACTGCCAGGTCGACGACGACACCGTTGCCGATGACCGGGGTGCAGCCCGGGGTGAGGATGCCCGACGGCAGCAGGTGCAGCGCGTACGTCTCGCCGCCGACCACTACCGTGTGGCCGGCGTTGTTGCCGCCGTTGAACTTCACGACGTAGTCGAGCTGTGCTCCGAGCGCGTCGGTGGCCTTGCCCTTACCCTCGTCGCCCCACTGGGCTCCGACCAGCACGATCGCCGGCATCTGCCGCACCTCTCTGTCACGGCACCGCCCCCCGCGGCCAGGCGGGCCAGGCGCCTCAAGACAAAACCCCGGGCGCAACAGCATCCGGGGCTCTTGCGCCCAAACGATAGCCGATCGCGTACCCGGCGCGTCCAGGTAGGGTCGCGCCGTGGACCCGCTGCTCCTGATCACGAACGCCGAGGCCGGAGGCTCCGACGACGTGTCGTTGGCGGCGGCGTTGACGGTGCTACGGGCCGTGACCGACGTCGAGGTCGCCCGCACCGCGCACCCCGGTGAGCTCGACGGTGTGCTGCATCGGCGGGGCGGCCGACGGGTCGTGGTGGCCGGGGGCGACGGCAGCCTGCACGCGGTGGTCGCGGCCCTCCACCGGCGCAACGAGCTCGGGTCCGCCGCCGTGGCGCTGCTGCCGATGGGCACCGGCAACGACTTCGCTCGCGGCACCGGCATCCCGCTCGATATCGAGGCGGCGGCCCGGCTCGCAGCGCACGGCGAGACCCGCCCGCTCGACCTACTGGTGGACTGCGTCGGCGAGGTGGTCGTGAACGCCGTCCATGTCGGTGTCGGCGCGGAAGCCGGTCGGGCCGCCTCGTCGTGGAAGCGCGTCGTCGGCAAGGTCGGCTACCCGATCGGGGCTGTGGTCGCGGGCTTCCGGACCCGCGGGCTGCGCCTGCACGTCGAGGCCGACGGCCTGGTCGTGGCCGACTTCTCCCGGCCGATCGTCCAGGTCGCGATCAGCAACGGCTCCCACGTCGGCGGTGGCACAGAGCTGGCCCCCGACGCCACGCCGGAGGATGGCCGGGCCGACCTCGTGGTGTCGTTCGCCAACAGCCCGACCGCCCGGCTCGGCTACCTGCTGCATCTCGTCCGCGGGGTGCACCACCAACGTCCCGACGTGACCTCGACCCGTGCCGGCCGGGTACGGATCAGCGGGCAGCGGTTCTACTGCAACGCCGACGGCGACATCCACGGCCCGGAGACCGACCACTCCTGGCAGGTCGAGACCGGCGTGCTGCGGATGGTGCTCCCGGCGGTTTGATGTTCAGAGCCAGCCCGGCGTACGGCCTCGACACCGGCCTGGAATCGGGACGTGACGCCGAGCTCGACCAGCAGCGCGGCCACCCGCCGCCGGACGGTACGCAGCGACATGTCGAGCGCCCGCGCCATCTGCTCGTCCTTCGACCCGGCCGCCAGCATCTCCAGCAGTCGCCGGTGCGCGTCGGTCACCACGGTCGCGCCGAGGCCGGGCAGTGCCATCCCGCGCCCCCACTGGAACTCGAACAGGTCCCGCAACGCACGCACGAGCGCCGGATGGCGGACCACCAGGCGGCGGCCCTCGGTGCGGTCGAAGTGCTCGGGGAGTACGGCTGCGACGTCGCCGAAGACGGCCAGCCGGAGGGTACGGCCGGCAGGACGCGGATCTGTTCACCGGCGTGCGCCCGCGCCATCACCATCTGCGGCACCTGGTCGCGGATCAGGTCCGGGTAGATGACCCGGGAGGTCCGACCGTCCCGCAGCGCGTCGACCACGATGCGGTCCATCCGGGCGCCGGTCGGCAGGCTCCACTGGTCGGGGCGCATGAACAGCATCTGGCCCGTGCTGTTGTGCAGGAGGGTCTCCATGGTCGAGATCAGATCGGCGACCTCGATCGCCTCGACCCCCACCGGCTCCCAGTCACCCTCGCGGTTGCTGGCGTGGTCGAGGACGTACTCGCTGATCGAGGCGCGGACCGCGCCCAGCGCGTGCTCCTCGTCCTGCAGCCGCTGCTGCTGCTCGACGACCAGCCGGCCGAGCGCGAGGTCCGGCGGCTCGGCCCGGACGGCGTCGCCGTCGACCCGGACCAGCCGCAGCGCGACCAGGCGTCCCACCTCGCTGCGGACCTCGGCGAGCGGACGGCCGACCCGGTCGCAGACGCTCTCCAGCAGCTCGCCGTCGTGGCGCAGCACCATCCGGTAGACCTGCTCGGTCCGCGCGTCGATGCCCAGCATGCGGAGCCGGTAGCCATACGCGACCGGGTCGAGGCGCTCCTCCTGCGAGCGTGGCCGGGTGACGCGCGGCCCTTGGTGTCCGGCTCGGCCAGTCATGGTGGCAGGTTACGGCCATTGACAGGTTGGAGACAGTAGGTCCCGACGTAATCGGGAAGGATGGGCCCACGCGGCCGCGGTGTCGGAGTCGAAGCAGGGGACGATTTCGATACCGGGGTCGCGGTCTTTCAGCGGTCCCGCCTCTCATCGGTCCTGTTCAGCGGTCCGGTCAGCGGCCGAGCTCGTCGGCCGCCTCGGCGCTGGAGTCGCGCAGGAACGTCGCACACCGCTCGGCCTCGTGGTCCTCGCCGATCCGGGCGGCTGCGGTGGCCAGCGCCGCCAGGGCACGCAGGAATCCACGGTTCGGCTCGTGCGACCACGGCACCGGGCCGTGCCCCTTCCAGCCGTTGCGGCGCAGCGCGTCGAGACCGCGGTGGTAGCCGACCCGGGCGTAGGCGTACCCCTCGACGTCACGACCGTCCGCGAGGGCCCCGTCGGCCAGCGTCGCCCAGACCAGCGATGACTCGGGGTGCGCACGGACGACCTGCTCGGGCTCGGCGCCGGAGGCGAGCTCTGAGGTGGCGGGGTCGGCGGGCAGCAGCGTCTCCGCTGGTTCGGGCAGCAGGTTTGTCATGCCCACCATCCTCCCTGACGTCATCCGTCCGACCGACATCGCGGGGGCACTGGCCGCCCAACTTGTCAGACGGAATCGACCACATGCAGTCGGAACCGTCTGACAACCCGCCACCGGCACGGATGCCTGCGTCCTGTCACGCTCGCCGTCAGGAGACGGTGGTGCCGGCGGACCGGAGGTTCTGGCAGGCCTGCACGACCCGCGCCGCCATCGACGCCTCGGCGGCCTTGCCCCAGGACCGCGGGTCGTAGGTCTTCTTGTCGCCGACCTCACCGTCGACCTTGAGCACCTTGTCGTATCCCGCGAACATGTGCGCCGCCACGGCCCGGGTAAAGGCGTACTGCGTGTCGGTGTCGACGTTCATCTTCACCACGCCGTAGTCGACGGCAGCGGCGATCTCCTCCGCGGACGAGCCGGAGCCGCCGTGGAACACCAGGTCGAACGGCCGCGCGTCGTCCCCGAGGCCGAGCTTGCCCGCCACGGCCTGCTGGGCGTCGCGCAGGATCTCCGGCCGCAGCTGGACGTTGCCCGGCTTGTAGACGCCGTGCACGTTGCCGAACGTCAGGGCGGTCAGGTAGCGGCCCTGCTCGCCGGTACCCAGCGCCTCAGCGGTCGCCAGCGCGTCCTCCGGCGTCGTGTAGAGCTTGTCGTCCATCGCGCCGACGATGCCGTCCTCCTCGCCACCAACCACGCCGACCTCGATCTCCAGGATGATCTTGGCGGCCGCCGCAGCGGCCAGCAGCTCCTCGGCGATCGCGAGGTTCTCGTCCAGGGGTACGGCACTGCCGTCCCACATGTGCGACTGGAACAGCGGCTCCTCCCCGGCGGCCACCCGCTCCCGCGAGATCTCCAGCAGCGGCCGGACGAAGCCGTCCAGCTTGTCCTTCGGGCAGTGGTCGGTGTGCAGGGCGACGTTGACGGGGTAGCCCTTGGCAACCTCCCGCGCGTACGCCGCGAACGCGACCGAACCGGTCACCATATTCTTGACCGTCGACCCCGACAGGTAGTCCGCACCGCCGGTCGACACCTGGACGATGCCGTCGCTGCCGGCGTCGGAGAACCCGCGCAACGCGGCGTGGAGGGTCGGCGACGAGGTCACGTTGATGGCGGGGTACGCGAAGTGGTCGCGCTTCGCCTTGTCGAGCATCTCGGCGTAGACCTCGGGACTCGCAATGGGCATCGGAAAGCTCCTCGGGCACAGCAGGTGGGTCGCAGTTTTCAGAGCCCACAGTATGTCGCGGACGCAGCACCGGAGTCGACGGGTGTCCGCGGTCAGAGCTGCTCGACGACCTTTCGGGCGGCCACCTGGACCGGGTCCCAGACGCTGGAGAACGGCGGCGCGTAGCCGAGGTCGCTCATCATCACCTCGTGCACCGTGAGCCCGGCCCACAGTGCCGTGGCGCAGGTATCGATCCGGATCGCCGAGCCCTCACGACCGACGAACTGGGCGCCGAGCAGTCGACCGGTCGGCCGGTCTGCGAGCAGCTTCACCGTCATCGGCCGGGCATCCGGCATGTAGCCGGCCTGCGTCGTGGTCTCGATCGTCGCCGCGACCACGTCGTACCCCAGCTCCGCCGCCTCGTCCGACCCGAGCCCGGTACGCGCCACCTCGAGATCGCACACCTTGCTGATCGCGGTCTTGAGGATGCCCGGGAACTCCGCGTCCACGCCGGCGATGCGCAGCCCGGCGACGAGCCCCTGCTTGTTGGCGTGGGTGCCGAGCGGCACATGCACCCAGCGCTGCGCCACCCGGTCCCACGACTCGACGCAGTCGCCGGCGGCGTACACCCCGTCGGCGACCTCCATCCGCGCGTTCACCCGGATGCCGCCGCGGTCTCCTCGCGGCAGCCCCGCCTCGGCGGCGATCTCGGCGGCGGGTCGTACGCCGATGCCGAGCACCACCAGGTCGGCCGGGTACGACCGGCCACCGGCACGCACCGCCGTCACCCGTCCGGCCGGGTCGAGGTCGAGCGACTCCACCGCCGTGTCGCACTCGACGTCGATGCCCAGGCCCTCCATCGCGCCGGCGACCAGCGCGCCGAGGTCGGCGTCGAGCGTGCTCATCGGCTGCGCGCCCTTGTCGACCACGGTCACGTCGTAGCGACGGCGGACCAGGGCCTCCGCCATCTCGATCCCGATGTAACCCGCACCGATCACCACGGCCCGACCCGGCTCGTCGCTCAGACCGTCGATCAGCCGGGCGCCGTCGGTGAGCGTCTGCACGCCGTGCACGTTGGGTGCGTCGAGACCCGGCAGCGGCGGCCGGATCGGGGTCGCCCCGGTGGCGATCAGCAGCTGGTCGAAGCCGACCGGATCAGACCCGTCGACGGCGACCTCGCAGCGGTCGAGGTCGATGCCGGTGGCACGGGAGTCCAGGCGCACGTCGATGCCGTTGCGCCGGTGCTCCTCCGGACTCCGGACGACCAGGTCGTCGACCGACCCGACCTCACCGCCCACCCAGTACGGGATCCCGCAGGCGGAGTACGACGTGAAGCGGCCCTGCTCGAGCACCACCACGTCGAGCGCGTCGCCACGAAGCCGTTTGGCCCTGCTCGCCGCCGTCATCCCCGCCGCGTCGCCACCGATGACCACCAGCCGCTGCGTCATGCCGTCACCCTAGGGTGGCGTGCTCGCGGACCCACGAGTGCATCGCGATGGCGGCCGCGGCCGACGCGTTGATCGACCGGGTCGAGCCGAACTGCGCGATCGACAGCGTCGTGTCGCAGGCATCGTGGGCGGCCGCGGACAGCCCGGGCCCCTCCTGGCCGAACAGCAGCACGCAGGCGGCCGGCAGCACGAACGTCTCCAACGGCACCGAGCCCGGCAGGTTGTCGACGCCGAGCAGCGGCAGGCTGTTGTCATGGCACCAGGCCGCGAGGTCGTCCAGCGACTCGTGGTGCCGGATGTGCTGGTAGCGGTCGGTCACCATCGCGCCGCGCCGGTTCCACCTGCGCCGTCCGACGATGTGCACCTCGGCCGCGAGGAACGCGTTCGCCGTACGCACGATTGAACCGATGTTGAAGTCGTGTTGCCAGTTCTCGATCGCCACGTGGAACGGATGCCGCCGGCGGTCGAGGTCGGCGACGATCGCGTCCACCCGCCAGTAGCGGTACCGGTCGCCGACGTTGCGCCGGTCGCCGTGCTCGAGCAGCTCCGGGTCGAACCGGTCGTCAGTGGGCCACGGGCGCGGGTGCGGGCCGACACCGACCTCGTGCCCCGCGACGACGTACCCCTCCGACGGCTCCATCCGAGGTCACGGCCGGCGGGCGCGCCACCGCTGCAGCAGCCGGGAGCCGACGAAGTACGCCACGAACAGCAGCACCGCGATGATGACGGCTTTCTGCACCGGTGACACCCAGCCCTCGACCCGGTCCCAGTTCTCCCCGAGTACGTACCCGGCGAGGACGAAGGTGGTGTTCCAGATCAGGCTGCCGATCGTGGTCAGCAGGACGAACAGCACGAGCGACATCCGCTCGATGCCCGCCGGGATCGAGATGAAGCTGCGGAAGATCGGGATCATCCGGCCGAAGAAGACCGCCTGCGGCCCGAACCGCTGGAACCACTGCTCAGACCGGTCGACGTCGGACACCTTGACCAGCGGCACCCGTACGGCGATCGCCCGCATCCGGTCGCGGCCGAGCGCGGCGCCGAGTCCGTACAGGATCAGCGCACCCACCAGCGAGCCGATCGTGGTCCAGACGATGGCGCCGACCAGAGACAGGTCGCCACGGCTGGCGGAGAACCCCGCCACCGGGAGGATCAGCTCGCTCGGCAACGGCGGAAACAGGTTCTCCAGCGCGATCGCCAGCCCGGCCCCGGGAGCGCCGAGCCGGTCCATCAGGTCGACGGCCCAACCGGCGACGCCGTCGAGGTCGTCGGGGTCCGAGGTCGTGGCGAGCGCCAGCAGCCCGCTCACAGCCCGACGTCCGCCGAACCGAACGCGCAGCG
>WHTB01000295.1 GCA_009379735.1 Propionibacteriales bacterium | reverse complement strand
GTCGTACCCGACTTCCAGCTGTCGTTGGCGATCGGCAAGGAGGGCCAGAACGCCCGCCTCGCGGCCCGGCTCACCGGCTGGCGGATCGACATCCGACCCGACACCGAGGTGCCGCCTGCTGGTGACCCTCCTGGGCACCCTGCTGGGCACCCTGCTGGGCAGCTTGTGGAGCCCGAACGGGGACCGACATCGGCACCGGTGGGCGACAGCTGATCCGAACGGGTAGACTGTTCCAGGCTGATTGACCGACCCCGAGATCGCCGTGGTTGTCGCCGTGGATCCTATGCGTACGTGCATCGGGTGTCGCGTGCGCGCAGCCAAGTCCGATCTGCTGCGACTCGTGGTCAGCACTCAGGGCCCACACCGGGTCGTGAGTCCTGACCCACGAGGCACAGCATCGGGTCGTGGGGCGCACCTGCACCCCACCACGGCGTGTCTCGACCAGGCCGAGCGCCGTCGGGCGTTCGCTCGATCCCTCCGGGTCGACGGACCGCTCGACACCAGTGCGCTGCGGGCGTACGTCGAGGCGCGGGTGGCCAGCGTTCAGTCAGCGTGACAACGTAGTGCACCACCCACGCCCGTCCGACTGGACGGGCACGACACAAGGAAGCGGAGCAGTCGCTCATGAACCGTCGATGAGTTCTTCGCGATGAGCACGTCCGTCAACTAGCGGTCCACGCCACTTTCTGGCTCGGACCGAAAGGGAGAGCAGTGGCAAAGGTCCGAGTCCACGAACTCGCCAAGGAGTTCGGAGTCGAAAGCAAGGTCGTCCTGGCGACCCTCAAGGAGATGGGGGAGTTCGTCAAGACTGCCTCGTCGACCGTCGAGGCGCCCGTCGTACGCCGCCTGAACGAGCAGTTCGGCGACGAGCTGCGCGCCAAGGGCGGCAATGGCAAGAAGCCCGCCGCCAAGACCGCGGCGAAGAAGACCGCCCCCAAGGCCGCACCTGAGGCCGTCGAGCCCGACTTCGCGCCGGCTCCGGCCGAGACCCCGACGGCTCTCGTTGTCGAGGAGCCCACCGTCACCGAGCCCACGGTCACCGAGCCCACGGTCACCGAGCCCACGGTCACCGAGCCCACGGTCACCGAGCCGACCCCCGATCTCGTGACCGAGCCCGACGTCCAGGCCGGCCCGGCGGTTCCGCAGACGCCTCACCCGGAGCCTGGCTCCGCGCCGGAGCGACCGGACGCCCGGCCCGGCCCTCGTCCTGGTCCACGCCCGGGGCAGCCCCGACCGGGCAACAACCCGTTCGCGCCCCAACAGGGCATGCAGACGTCGCGCAAGCAGCGTGACACCGGCGACGCGGCGCGTCCGCCGGCGGCCCGCGACGGAGGTGCACCCAGTGGCCGTCAGGGCGGCGAGCGCCGGCCCGGTGGCGGTGTTCCGGGCGTCCCGCGCCCCAACCCCGGCATGATGCCGAAGCAGCCCTCACCCAGTGTCGGACGTTCCGGCGGACCCGGCGGCCCTGGTGGTCCCGGTGGCCGCACCGGTGGTCCGGGCGGCGGCCGTGGCCGCGCCGGCGGTCCGGGTGGCCCGGGTGGGCCCGGTGGTCCCGGCGGCCGTTCCGGCGGTCCCGGTGGTCCCGGCGGCGGCCCTGGCGGTCGACCCGGTGGCTTCGGCCCCGGCGGCGGCGGTCGTCCCGGTGGTCGTCCCGGCGGTCGCGGCTCCACCCAGGGCGCGTTCGGCCGTCCCGGTGGTCCGTCACGGCGCGGGCGGAAGAGCAAGCGGCAGCGCCGTCAAGAGTTCGACAACATGCAGGCGCCGTCGATCGGCGGCGTGCGCGTACGCAAGGGCGACGGCGAGACCGTACGCCTGCCGCGTGGCGCCTCGCTGACCGACTTCGCCGAGAAGATCAACGCCGAGCCGGCGTCGCTCGTCCAGGTGCTGTTCCACCTCGGCGAGATGGTCACGGCAACCGAGTCGGTCAACGAAGAGACCCTGCACGTGCTCGGCGAGGAGCTCAACTACGACATCCAGGTCGTCTCGCCCGAGGACGAGGACCGCGAGCTGCTCGAGTCGTTCGACCTCGAGTTCGGAGAGGACGAAGGCGACGACACCGACCTGGCGGCGCGACCGCCGGTGGTCACCGTGATGGGCCACGTCGACCACGGAAAGACCAAGCTGCTCGACGCGGTCCGCAACGCCAACGTCGTCTCCAAGGAGGCCGGCGGCATCACGCAGCACATCGGCGCCTACCAGGTCACGACGAAGGTCGATGACCGGGAGCGCGCGATCACCTTCATCGACACCCCGGGTCACGAGGCCTTCACGGCCATGCGTGCACGTGGTGCCCAGGCGACCGACATCGTGATCCTCGTAGTCGCCGCCGACGACGGGGTGATGCCGCAGACCATCGAGGCGCTCAACCACGCCAAGGCGGCCGACGTGCCGATCGTGGTCGCGGTCAACAAGATCGACGTACCCGCGGCCGACCCGGCGAAGGTGCGCGGGCAGCTCACCGAGTACGGCCTGGTCCCCGAGGAGTACGGCGGCGACACGATGTTCGTCGACGTCTCCGCGAAGGCTGCGCTCAACCTCGAGGGTCTGCTCGAGAGCGTCGTCCTGACCGCCGACGCGGCTCTGGACCTGCGCGCCAACCCCGACCAGCCCGCTCAGGGCCTGTCGATCGAGGCGCACCTCGACAAGGGTCGGGGTCCGGTGTCGACGATCCTGGTTCAGCGCGGCACGCTGCGCGTCGGTGACTCGATCGTGGCCGGCCCGGCCTACGGTCGTGTTCGCGCGATGCTCGACGAGCACGGCGACGCGGTCGAGGCGGCGACACCGTCGCGTCCGGTGCTGGTGCTCGGCCTGACCGCCGTCCCCGGTGCCGGCGACAACTTCCTGGTGGTCGACGACGACCGGATGGCACGCCAGATCGCCGAGAAGCGGGAGGCCAGGGCCCGGGCCGCGGCCAACGCCAAGCGCCGTGCCCGCCGTACCCTCGAGGACTTCATGGCGAGCATGGAGAAGGGCGAGAGCCAAGAGCTCCTGCTCATCCTCAAGGGCGACGTGTCCGGCTCGGTCGAGGCGCTCGAGGACGCGCTGCTGCAGATCGAGGTGGGCGACGACGTCAACCTCCGCGTGATCGACCGCGGTGTCGGTGCGATCAACGAGAACGACGTCAACCTCGCCATCGCGTCCGACGCGGTGATCATCGGCTTCAACGTCCGCCCGGCGGGCAAGGCCGGCGACATCGCCGAGCGCGAGGGTGTCGACATCCGGTACTACTCGGTCATCTACCAGGCGATCGAGGAGATCGAGGCTGCCCTCAAGGGCATGCTCAAGCCGGAGTACGAGGAGGTCCAGCTTGGCACTGCCGAGATCCGCGAGATCTTCCGGTCCTCCAAGATCGGCAACATCGCGGGCTGCATGGTCACGAGTGGCGTCATCCGCCGCAACGCCAAGGCGCGTCTGCTGCGCGACGGCGCCGTGGTGGCCGACAACCTCGACCTGTCGTCGCTGCGGCGGGTCAAGGACGACGTCAGCGAGGTCCGCGAGGGCTTCGAGTGTGGTCTGACCCTGCGTGGCTACAACGACATCAAGGTCGACGACGTGGTCGAGAGCTTCGAGCTGCGCGAGATCCCGCGCGCCTAAGGTTCGACCGCGGCGTCATCGAGTGGCCGTTCCCGTACGAGCCGACACCGGGCCGACATTGGGCTCGCGGGAGCGCCCCTCGATGACGTGGGCCGGAAGGGAGTGCGGGGTGTACGTCGGGCTCGCGGCCTACGACCTGCTGCTGGGTGACGTCAGGACGCTGAAGACCAAGCGCGGCGCGGTCCGGCCGCTGGTGGCCGAGCTGCGTCGACGGTTCGAGGTGTCCGTCGCCGAGACCGGCCACCGCGATCTGTACCGTCGTAGCGAGATCGGTGTCGCGGTCGTGTCTGGCGACCCGCGGCACTGCACCGAGGTGCTCGACCGGATCGACCGGTGGTGGGACGAAAGACCCGAGGTGGAGCTGGTCGCCGTACGTCGGCGGCTGCGCTCCATCGACGACGAATGAAGGTGGGACCATGAGTCAGGCGAGGGTGCGCAAGATCGCCGACCGCATCAAGGTGACCGTTGCCGAGATGCTGGAGCGCCGGATCAAGGATCCGCGGCTCGGCTTCGTCACGATCACCGACGTCCGCGTCACCGGTGACACCCAGCACGCGACCATCTTCTACACCGTCTTCGGCACCGACGACGAACGCACCGGTAGCGCCGCCGCGCTGGAGAGCGCCAAGGGTCTGCTGCGCTCCGAGGTCGGCAAGCAGCTCGGCATGCGGCACACACCGACCCTGGAGTTCGTCCTCGACGCGCTGCCCGAGACGGCCGCGCACATCGAGGAGCTGCTCGCCAAGGCGCGGCAGTCCGATGCCGACGTCGCCCGCTCGGCCTCCGGTGCGCAGTACGCCGGCGATGCCGACCCCTACCGCACCTCCGCCGACGAGCCTGCGGAGGACTCTGCCCCGTGAGCGTCGGTGACGGCGTCGTCGTCGTCGACAAGCCCACGGGCTGGACCTCGCACGACGTCGTCGGCCGGCTACGGCGTCTCGCCGGCACCCGCAAGGTCGGCCACGCCGGCACGTTGGACCCGATGGCGACCGGCGTACTCGTCGTCGGCGTCAACCGGGCAACCCGGCTGCTCGGCCATCTTTCCCTTACGGACAAGGCGTACGACGCCATCATCCGGCTCGGCGAGACGACGGTGACCGACGACGCGGAGGGCGAGGTCACGGCGCGCGTCGACCCGTCTTCGGTGACCGATGCTGCCTTGGCGGCCGCGGTCGAGCCGCTTGTCGGCGCGATCATGCAGGTGCCGTCGGCGGTGTCGGCGATCAAGGTCGACGGTCAGCGTTCCTATGCGCGGGTACGCAAGGGCGAGGCGGTGGAGCTTGCCGCCCGACCGGTGAGGGTGTCGTCGTTCGATGTCCTGCAGGTCCGACGGACCGGTGCCACGGTCGACGTCGACGTGTCGGTCGTGTGCTCGAGCGGCACCTACGTCCGGGCACTGGCGCGTGACCTGGGCGTAGCGCTGGGCGTCGGTGCGCACCTGATGATGCTGCGGCGGACCCGGGTCGGTGCGTTCGACCTGTCGCGGGCGCACACGCTCGACGCACTGGCGGCCAACCTCGTGCTCGTGCCGATCGGCGAGGTGGCGCGGGCGTCCTTCCCGGCGTACTCCCTGACGGCGGAGCAGGCCGTTGCCGTCGGCTACGGCCGGGCGCTGCCCGACGTCTCGCTGTCGACG
>WHTB01000198.1 GCA_009379735.1 Propionibacteriales bacterium | reverse complement strand
GCCGACCGACGTGGCCGGGTCGAGGTTGCCGGTGGGCTCGTCGGCGATCAGGATCATCGGCCGGTTGACGAACGCCCTGGCGATCGCGACCCGCTGCTGCTCGCCACCGGACAGCTCGTCGGGCATCCGGCCGCCCTTGCCCTCGAGGCCCACCAGCTCCAGGGTCTCGGGCACGACCCGGTTGACGTGCGACCGAGGTTTGCCGATGACCTGCAAGGCGAACGCGACGTTCTCGGAGACGGTCTTGTTGGGCAGCAGCCGGAAGTCTTGGAACACCGTGCCGATCTGGCGGCGCAGGCCGGGGATCTTCCAGCCGGCCAGCCGGTTGATCTCCTTGCCCGCTACATACACGTGACCCGCCGTAGGACGTGCCTCACGCAGCGTCAGCCGCAGGAAGGTGGACTTGCCGGAGCCGGACACCCCGACCAGAAACAGGAACTCGCCCTTCTCGACGTCGACGTCCACATTGTCCAGGGCCGGACGTTTCTGGCCCTGGTAGGTCTTGGTGACTTTCTCGAAGCGGATCACAGGCGAGGGTCGACCGGGATCGGAGGCAGGAGGTGGCGCCGTGGGGACGGCTCCGGTCGCCAGGAGTCTAAGCGACCCGTACAAATGGGTCGGACAGGCGCGCGGCTACCAGGGCTCGACGAGGTGCACCCGGCTGGCGCTGGGTGCGGACGTGTCAGGCCAGAAGTCGGTCACCGAGACGATCCGGTCGCCGTCGAGGCCGAGGAAGGTCACCGCCACACCGGCCTCGTCGTCGAGCGTCCAGTCGAACCGGACGACCGCATTCGCGGAGTCGGCGACGACGAGCCGGGGTGACAGGTGCCAGTCGCCTGGGTACTCCTGGTTGAACTGCAGGAACTTCTCGCGCCCGCGGATCCGCTCGCGCGACTGCGGCATCTCGTAGACCACGCCGGTGTCGAGGCAGGCGCTCAACGCCGCCCAGTCACGCCGCTCAAGAGTCTCGAAGTAGGTCGTCGCCAGTGCCGTCGGATCGCTCATGCGGTGAAGATAGCCGCCAGGGCCGACAACCGGGCTGCCTCAGACGACATCGTCACCGGTGCGAAGGAAGGTCAGGGCGGCAAGCACGCGTCGATCGTGGTCCGGCTCCCCAGCGAGGCCGAGCTTGGCGAAGATCGACGTCACGTACTTCTCGACCGAGGACACGGACAGGTGCAGCCGCGCAGCGATGCCACGGTTGCTCATCCCTTCGGCCAGCGCCGTGAGGACCTGTAGCTCGCGCGCCGACAGTTCCAGGACCGGTGACGTCTCGACCTGACGACGGTGCTCCAACAGCCCTTCGACGACCTCCGCGTCGATCACCGAGCGGCCGGCGATGACCTCATGCAGCGCGAACAGCACATGGCCGACATCGGCGACGCGGCTCTTCAGGAGGTACGCGAGCCCGCCGCTGCCGTGCTCGAGCAGAGCCACCGCGTACGCACTGTCGCCGTGCTGGGACAAGATCACCACGCCCACGGTCGGCTGGGTTGCCCGGATCAGATGTGCTGCCTCAATACCCTCGAGCCGGTGGCCGGGTGGCATCCGGATATCGACGACGGCGGCGTCCGGTTGCAGCCGGCGCACGGCGTCGAGCAGCTCAGGGGCGTTGGGCACAGCGGCCACCACCTCGACCTGGCCGGTGTCCTCCAGCAGTCGACGGGTCCCCTCGCGTACGAGGTAGTGGTCCTCGGCGAGGACGACCCGAAGCGGACCCGCTGGCTCAGCCATCGCGACCCTCCTGGACTGCGACGGGGAGGGTGGCGGTGACGACCGTCCCACGCCGCGGTGCCGTCTCGACGGTCAAGCGGCCACCCAGCGCCGCCAGCCGGTCAGACATGTTGGCGAGCCCATGGCCGCGGCGAGACGTTCCGTTGAGGCCGACACCGTCGTCGGCCACCTCGACCACCAGCCAACCGTGGTCGACCGCGAGACGTACGTCTGCGCGCGTGGCGGCCGCGTGCTTCATCACGTTCGTCAGAGCCTCCGAGCAGACGAAGTACGCGGCACCCTCGACCTCGTCCGGGAACCGCGCGTCGCGCTCGACGCCGACGACCTGCACCCGCACCCGCAACGGCAGAATCTCGGCCCTGCTGCGGATGGCTTCGATCAGACCTCGATCGCTCAGCACCGCCGGGTGGATCCCCCGGGCGAGCTCGACCAGGTCCCGATGCAGCTCGGCGACTTCCGCCTCCAGCTGGGAGAGCGTGCCCTCCAGACGGGATGGTTCACGGCGGAGCTGGTTACGCGCGAGCCGCAGCCGGGCCAGCAGGGCGATCAGCTGCTGCTGGGCCCCGTCGTGGAGGTCGCGCTCGATCCGTCGCCGTTCCGCGTCGCCCGCCTGGACGATCCGTGCCCGTGAGGCCTCGAGGTCGGCGGCCTGAGCCTGAATGCGCTCGAGCCGTGCCTCCAGCTCGCCGGAGAGCCGGGCGTTGTGCACGGCCAACGCGGCCTGCCGGGCCAGCGTGGCCAGCACCTGCTCGTCCTCGGCGGTCACGGCACCGTCGAGCCGTGGGCCGCACTCGATGATGCCGAGCACCTCACCGGCGTGCGTGAGCCGCACGCGGAGGGTCGCCGGCTCACTGGGCTCGCGCGGTGAGCCGGCCACGCTGCTCGCGACGACATCCGGTGCAAACCCATCGTCTCCGCGCAAGTTGAGCACCACCTCGACCCACCGCAGCCGTAGCCCGGACCGGACGCCGTCGGCGAGCCGGCTCATCTGCTCGCCCTGGTCGCCAGCAGCCTCCAGCTGGAGACCGAGGTGCTCGATCAGCGCGTAGCCCGGGAGGCGACGCCCGAACACCCAACGGTCGGCCAGCCGCTCCAGAGCACGCCGCGCCGGTTGGAATGCGATCGCCGCCGCCACAGTCAGCAGCAGGGCCGCCCCGACCGGCAGCCGACGGGTCCCGGCGATGCCGACGGCTACTGCCGTCATCGCGTACACGCCGGTGACCACGATCCAGAGGACGGCGTACACAAGGGACTTCTTGATCACCAGGTCGACGTCGAGCAGGCGCAGCCGCAGGATCGAGATGAGGAGCACGAGCGGGATGAGGGCGAGGTAGACGTACTGACCCACGGTGCCCGCCAGGAACCAGGCCGACTCCACACCCGCCCGGTCCAGCAAGACGCCGGTAACACCAAGAGCGAGTGCACAGATCGGCACCAGCAGCAGCCAGCGGATCTGGCGCCGAGCCTGCGGGCCGGCCCAGCGGTACCGCACGGCGAGCAGGATGAACACGGCGGGTAACAGCGTGGCGAACACGGAGTCGATCGCATCCGCGACACCAGCGAGGGGACGGAGGGCAGTGACCTGGGCCAGGTTGGCGACCCGCTCGGCGTCGTACTCCACGTCGAGCGTGAGCGCATCCGCGGTCAGCAACCTCGCCCCGACCGAGACCGAGGCCGCTAGCCACAGCACGGCCAGGAACCATCGCTCGAAGCGACGCCTGGGACGACCGTCGGGGTAGAGGGCGAAGAACATCACCGCGGTCGCCCCGGCCACCACACCAAGCACCGTCGACACCGCGGCCCCCGCCCAGACCGCCGATGCCGGAGCCCGTCCGACCACGGCAAGCGTCAGGTGTGAGGACCCGCTCAGTGCGATCCAGGAGCTGCCGCCCAGCAGCAGAAGGCGGGCGATGGGCAGGTCCGGACGACGCACGTACGCGAGTACGCCAACCGCGTACAACGGACCCAGGAACAGCAGGCCCCAGGCGTAGTTCTGCGGCCGCGGCGGCTCCAAGGCGACGACCGCCAATCCGTAGGCCGCTGCACCGACCGCGCCGAGGGCGATCAATGCCGCGCAGGGCCACGTGCGGGCAGCCATGGACCCATGATCACCGGTTCCCCGCCGCCGCGCACCGAAACAGGCCGCAGTCCCCGTTCTGGTCCACCGCACTGGTTCCTGCGGCTCACCGGGTACCTCTGTCCGGGGCTGGCTGCCTAGCGTCCGGACATCAACCGTGACTCTCGAGAGGTGGACGTCATGCGCAACCCATGGGCTTGGCGACTGGCGGCACTGTCAGGACTGCTCTACCCCGTGCTGCTGATCGTCGGGGACGACGTCATCGCACGTGGCGACGAAGTCGCGTCGGACGCGGGTACGCCCGATGAGGTGGCTGCCGTGCTGGCCGAGAAGGCTGGGGCGGCGTTCTTCGTCGGCCGCTCACTCGGGATGATCTCGCTGCTCTGCCTGCTGGTGTTCGTCGCCCTGGTGGCGGTGAGGCTGCGTCAGCTGCGCGGCGCCAACAGCGTGCTCCCGTACCTGGCCCTGAGCGCAGGCGGCGGCGTGGTCGCGTTGCAGCTCAGCAGCGCCGTCTTCCAGCTCGCCCTCGTCAGACACGGCGGCGCCGGCATCGACCCGGGCTTGGTGGTGCTCCTGCTCGACTTCGGCATGGGCTTCCTGGTCGCCATGCTGCCGATGGCGCTACTGCTCGCGACGGTGGCGGTGGAGGGGTACGCCGGCCGTCTGGTGGGGCGAGCGGTCGGCTGGTGCGCCGGGGCGCTGTCCATCGCACTCGTGGTGGGCTTCGTGGTGTTCGTCGCCGGCGTGCCACTGGGCTTCCTGCCGATGCCGCTGACCTGGGCCTGGTTCGTGGCAGCCGGTATCAGCGTGATGCGCCGCGTGCCAGGTGAGCCGGACGCGTTGGCCGAGGATCAGCGCAGGCTGACCCGGACCACGTCGTAGGGCGTCGTGGGCGTCGGGGTGGTGCTGAAGCGCGCGTTGACGACCCAGAGACTGCCGGCCGCGAACGTTGCGGTGCTCGGCACATCGAGAGCCGCCTCGGTGAGCACCCGCTCGTACGACGCCTGAGTGCCTTTCCGCGACAGCTTCAGCTCCACGACGTCGTTGCCGCCGTTCCCGCGTACGACGTAGAGCCTGCGCCAGACTCGCTCCAGGCCGTCGCCACTGGCCAACGTGCCGCCGCTCACCTCGACCTGATCGGTGTCTCCGCTGCGCGGGTCGACGCGGAACAGCAGGCCCTTGTTGGACTGCACCAGGATCAACGACTTCCCGCCCCTCAGCGGCCGAATCCCGTTGGCGTTGAAGCCGTCGGTGTAGACCAGCTCACCGGTCAGCGGCAGCTTGAGCGCGGCGTCGTCAGGCGGTAGCTTCCCGTGCTTGCCGAGGGGGATGACCACCAGCTGCTGGACGTTCGAGTCGGTGACGTAGACCGCCTTCCTCGTCACCGCGACGTCGTTGAGGAACCCCGTGCCCGGCACCTCCCAGCGCCTGAGCAGCTCGCCGGAGCGCGCGTCGTACACCGAGACGAACGCGACGCCGGTCGTGTTGTCGCCGCCGGCCACCCACAGTCGGCCACCGCGGCGCGCCTCCCACTGCATGCCGACCGCGCGCTCGCCAGTCGTGCCCTCGACCAGAACCTCGCCCGTACCCGTACGCAGGTCGCCCGCGAAGATCCGGCCGTCGGCCAGCGAGCCCGCGTAGAAGGTGAGGCCGCGGCCACTGGTGATGCCTTCGGGCTGGAACCCGTCCGGCAGCGGGATCGTCTCCGGGAACGCTGCCCTCGCCGGTCGTTCGGCCGCGGTGGCGGCGGCGCCGCCGGTGAGCGTCAGCAGCGCGACGACGGTCACGGCGGAGAGGATGAGACGGGAGCCAGGGGTGCGGATCGGTTTCATGGCAACCTCCTCGTTCGAGGATAGGCCGCAGCCGGACCGGTTGTTAGCCTCAGTTCGCCGCTGGCTGATGCGCACCGCGGCGCCAGCGGATGCCGGCCTCGAGGAAGTCGTCGATGTCGCCGTCGAACACCGCCTGCGGGTTGCCCACCTCGTACTCCGTGCGGAGGTCCTTGACCATCTGGTACGGGTGCAGGACGTAGCTGCGCATCTGGTCGCCCCACGAACCCTGGACGTCGCCACGGAGCTCGTCGAGGGTGGCCCGCTCCTCGGCCCGCTTGAGCGCGAGCAGCTTGGCCTTGAGGATCACCATCGCGCTGGCCTTGTTCTGGAGCTGGCTCTTCTCGTTCTGGCAGCTGACGACGGTGCCGGTGGGTATGTGGGTCAGCCGCACGGCGGAGTCCGTGGTGTTGACGCTCTGGCCGCCGGGTCCGCTGGAGCGGTAGACGTCTACCCGGATCTCCTCCTCGGGGATCTCGATGTTGTCGGTCTGCTCGATCACCGGCACGACCTCGACCGCGGCGAACGACGTCTGCCGGCGGCCCTGGTTGTCGAACGGGCTGATCCGCACCAGGCGGTGCGTGCCCGACTCGACCGACAGCGTGCCGTAGCCGTACGGCGCGTGCACGGCGAACGTGGCGCTCTTGATCCCCGCCTCCTCGGCGTACGACGTGTCGTAGACGTCGACGGGGTACTTATGGCGCTCGGCCCAGCGGGTGTACATGCGCATCAGCATCTCGGCGAAGTCCGCCGCGTCGACACCGCCGGCACCGGACCTGATGGTGACCAGTGCCTCGCGGCTGTCGTACTCCCCCGACAGCAGGGTGCGGACCTCGAGCTGCTCGATCAGCTTGTCGATCCGGGCCAGCTCGGTCTCGGCCTCGGCCAGCGAGTCGGCGTCGCCCTCCTCCTGGGAGAGCTGGACCAGGATCTCGACATCGTCGAGCCGGCCACGCAGCGAGGTGACGCGGTCGATGTCGGCCTGCAGCACCGACAGCCGCCCGGTGATGCGCTGGGCGTTGGCCTGGTCGTCCCACAGGTCGGGCGCGGCGACCTGCTCGCCCAGCTCGACGATCTCCTTGCGCATCGCGTCGAGGTCGAGCACCTGCTCGATAGAGCTCAGAGTCGAGGAGAGCTGCCTGAGGCGTGCGTCAATGTCGGGTCCGGCCACAACTGTGAAGCGTACGCCGTCGCACCACGACCTGGCCGGGCCGGGAGCAGCCGGTTCCCGACTTGACCTTCCCCTGTGCTGGAAGGATTACGGTCTCCGGTATGGCTACCAAGTCACACGGCGTGAGCCGACCTTGTGCACCCGCGCCCGCCGCGACCACATGATCGTCTCGCCCGAAGACGCCGTGGCGGTCGCCGTCGTCGACGCCATCCGCTCTGGCGCTGTCGCCACCGTGAAGGAGCTCCTGCGCGGGCACCCAGGACTCGGTGCGGCCCGGATCGGTGACACGACCTGCTCCCGGTCGTTGCTGCACGTCGCCACCGACTGGCCCGGCCACTTCCCGCAGGTTGCGTCGACCGTGGCCGTCCTGGTCGCGGCCGGCGCCGACCCTGACGCCCGGTTCGTCGGCACGTCGCACGCCGAGACGCCGCTGCACTGGGCCGCCAGCAGCAACGACGTGGAGGCCATCGACGCCTTGCTCGCCGCCGGCGCGGACATCAACCCCGCCGGCGGGGTGATGGCCGGCGGACCCCCGCTGGAGGACGCCCGCATCTTCGCCCAGTGGCGGGCGGCGCACCGGCTGGTGGCACGCGGGGCGGTGACGGCCCTCGACGACGAGGCAGCCCTCGGTCTGGTCGACCGGCTGGCGCGGCGGTTCCAGGACCCGGCCACCTCGCCGCCACAAGCCGACGTCGACCGCGGACTCTGGTACGCCTGCCACGGCGGGCAACAGCCTGCGGCGGAGCTTCTCCTCGGTGCCGGGGCCGACCTGAACTGGATCGCGACCTGGGAACGGATGACACCACTGGACGCCGCAGTGCGCAGCGATGAACACAACAACACCCACGCCGGTGCGCTGATCGAATGGCTGCGCGCACAGGGAGCCCATACGGCCACCGGCCGGTAGCCGATCGGCGGCCGGCGGGCGCAGTTGAGGGCCGATACGCGGACCGCACCCACTCATCGGCGGAACTCCTCCCGGCACGGCTACGGCCGGGTGGTCCACAGCTCCAAGAATGCTGCCCGCAGCCGGCGGATCTCGGCCTGCTCGACGCCGATGCGCTCCGTCGCGGCGTCGGCCACCCGGGGAGTCGCGGCGGCCGCCTCGGTCAGCAGCCGGATCGCGACGACCGCGTCCTGGTGCTCCCCGAGCACCGTCTGGACCCGCTTGGCGAAGCGGGCCTGGGCGTCGACCGGGGGACCCAGGGCCGCGGCCGTCGCCTCCGACGTGTAGCGGGCGCGCTTGGCTCGTACCCGGACCCGGTGCCAGGCAGCGTCGGGCGCGTCCGGACCGAGTGCGTCACCAACCGTGACCAACGCCCGCCAGGTGCGGCCGGCCAACCGTTCGAGGCCGGCCGCGGGGTCGAGCCGCCGGGCGTCGTCGGAGGCGCGCCGCAACGCGTCGAGAGCGGCGCCGGTGGCGGGGCCGGCGAGGGCGTCCCGCGCGGACTCGGCAGCTCCTTGCGCACGTTCGGTGAGTACGGCGTTGAGCGCTGGTGGGGAGTCGACCCGATCCCGTACCACCTCGAGGTCTCGAGCCGGACCGCAGGCG
>WHTB01000044.1 GCA_009379735.1 Propionibacteriales bacterium | reverse complement strand
CCGCAGCGGGCGGCTCGGCGTGCGTCGGTGGAGGCGCACGCTGGCCCGCCCGCGGCGCGGGTAGCACTGAAGTGTCCTGGACCGCGCCGCCGGCTGGCGCCGGCTGCAGACTCGCTGTGACATGAGTCCATCGAAGCAGCCGCCACCGACAGTTTCGTGGACGTTGAGTCGGTGTCGACGGCGTGGTCTCCGCCGATAGGTGACGACAAGCGTTCGGTGTGCCTGTCGGGGTCGTCAACGACTGGTCAGCCGGTGGGCGTCGCGCTCCATCGCTGTGTCGCCGACCCGGTATCGGTGGCCTGGACGACCAGGTCCCCATCGGCCGTGGTGAGCGACATCCCGCTGTGCTTCGCCTTCAGAGTCAGCTGGTCGTCGCTCACCGAGACGACCCAGCGCTGGTTGTCGTTCAGCGTGCAGGTGTACTGCACCACCTGCGCGCCGCTGGTCTGCGAGCTGGCCGCCACGTCCGCGCACAACCCGCTTCCGACGTTGCGGACCTCGTAGCTGCCGTCGTCGTGCTGGGTGAGGATCCACTTCTGGTCCGCGTCCTCGGTCGGGGTGGCATGCCGCAGCTGGCCGGCGTTGGTGTCGCCGGGTGCCTCCAGGTTCTGGCTCGTCCCGACGTTGCCCAGCTGGTAGGTGCCGTTGGCGATCGGCGGTGGCACAACCTCCTCTGTGCCGACCGTCATCGCGAACACGTGGATGGACGGCACGGAGGGCAACGTCACGGCTGCGACCTGCTTGTCCGGGTCGATCCTGGCCGTCTTGGTGTAGATCCGGTAGTCGACGGTCGGGTATGCCGGACCGGTCGGCGTGTTCTTGCCCTTCGTGGTGAGGGCGATCTTCGCGCCGTACCGGTCGGTCGGCAGGCAGCACCAGTTCGGGAACCCGATGGCGACCGTGCTCGTCGACCCGTCCGTGTAGTGCACCGTGGCGTCGCCGCCCGCGGCCGCGCTGGTGCCGGTGCCGAGGAGTGCGAGTGCGTTGCCCTGCCCGCTGAGGCTGATCGTCTGGCCGTCCGCGGCGATGTTGCCGGGCGTACCGGGTTCGGCCGACGGCCACGCGAACGAGAAGCCGTTGGCCTCCACAGTCGCGCCCGGCGACGCACCCTGTTCGGCGAGCCGCTCGGCGATGAAGCTGGACCCTCCGCCGTCGATGTCGCCGGGCGCCCAGTCGTCCAGCCTGGTCACGCCGACGTTGTTGAACCCGTCCGCCAGCTCCGCGTACGCGACCACCGTCGATGCCTGCGCGGTCGCTCGATACCGCGCGTCACCCACCCGGTACGACGTCGCGGTGGCGAGTGGGAAGCGACCCGGCTCGGTGTCGGCTGGCGGCGTCACCGCGAACCGCGCATCGAACGTCTCGCCGGCCTCCACGGTCTTGGTCGTCTGGCCGGACGCCCGAACATCCCAGCCATCCGGAGCCCTCAGGTCGGTCCGTGTCACCTTGACCGTTCGGCCCGTGTTGTTGGTGAACGACGCCGTCATCTCGGTCGGGCTGCCTGCCTTGGCGATCGCCGCGGTCGTGAGCCGCTGCTCCACGTTGCGGTTCTCCGGGTGGTTGCCGCCCACTGCTGCGCCGCCCTTGACTGACACATCGACGTGCCGGTTGGTCGAGAACGTCCGGGTCTTGACGTGGACGACGCCGTCCTCGGCCGCGTAGTACCATGCCTGGTCCATTGCCCCGAGCGCGTCGGCCGACCGCACCTCGGGCACCTTGCGGCCGTCGACGACGACCTGTCCGGGGTCGGTGTCCATGTGCAGCTGGAGCCGGTAGCGCCGCTCGGTCGGCTTCGCGTCGTACTCACCCTCGAGTGCTCCGATCGTCAGGTCGACCGTGCCCCTGCCGCTGGTGGGTGCTGTGACGTCGAACCGTTGCGTCGCCGACTCGCCGTCGGCCTGTGCCTGGGTGTGTCCGTCATCCTCGTAGTTGGTGAAGGACGACGTTCCCTGCGGATAGACGTCGAGGTCGAGCTGGCCCGACTCCTTGCCCTCCTGCCAGTCCGTGGTGCCTTCCGGGAACATCGGCACGACCGCGCCGCCCCGGACGAACAGCGGCAACGTGTCGAGCGGCGCCTGGTAGTCGTCGACCCTCATCGGACCCTCGTACGTGCGGCCCGTCCAGTAGTCGACCCAGGTGCCCTCGGGCAGGTAGATGCCGTCCCGGACCGACGTGTCGGAGTAGACCGGCGCAACGAGGAGGTCGTCGCCGGCGAGGAACTCGTACTTGACCTTGTCGCCCCAGGTGTTCGGGTCGTCCGGGTAGTTGAGGACGAGCGGGCGGGTGGCACCGAGGCCGTTCCGGTTGGCCTCGGTGGAGTGCGTGTAGAAGTACGGCAGCAACCGTTCGTGCAGCAGGAGGTACTTCTTGTTGATGTCGGTGTACGGCTGGCCGTACCGCCAGGGCTGCTTGTCCGAGGCGGCCCAACCGCTCATCGCGTACGTCATCGGCAGCAGCATCTTCCACTGCAGATCACGCACGTACGTCGGCGCGCTGCCACCGAAGATCCCGTCGATGTCTCCGGTCGTCATGTGCTGTCCGGACATGGTCGAGCCGGCGTACGTGGGGATCTGCCAGCGGATGTAGTCCCACGTGCCGTACTGGTCGCCACTCCACATCGCACCGCAGCGCTGCGTCCCTGCCCAGCCCTCGATCGTCATCACGGTGGCGCGGTCGTCGCTGTTGTCCTCGATGCCCGACTGGGACTTCTCGCAGGCATCGAGCGCGAACCGGTAGCCGGCACCGACCCAGGCGACGTCGGTCTTGCGTACGCGCACGCCGGCAGCGACCTCGGACTCCTGCTCGGTGTGGTCGGACTCGGTCCACAGTCCGAGCTCGCCGCCGTGGTCGTTGAGCATCTGGCCGGTCTCGGGCAGCTGCTCGTAGCCGCAGCCGTAACCGTCGTTCACCAGCATCCAGCCGAGCGGCATCCCGTTCTCGGCGTAGCCGTCGGCGATCGCGGTCGAGTCGCGCAGCGTCTCGCGCTCACCGCGGTTCGCGTTGTGGAGGTAGCAGTCCGCGTCGCCGACCTCGAGCGCGTACATCGGCATCATCGCCGGCCGGCCGGTGAGCTCGGTGTAGCCGTCGATCACGTCGCGCGCGTCGCCGACGAAGTAGTAGGCGTCGAAGCGCTGCTCGTCGTGAGTGGTCCGCACCGGCGCAGCAAAGTCGTAGCTGCCGGGTGCGAACGTGTTGCGAAGTACGCCGTACCCGCGGCTGGAGAGGTAGAACGGTACGGCGTTGGGGTTGCCGCCGTCGTTCCAGTTGTAGTCGCGGGAGATCTCGATCGTCTCGTCTCGATGGGAGAAGCGGCCGTTCTGCATCCCGCCGCCGTAGAACTGTTCCTGCGCGCCCTGGTCGAGGGATTGGACGGTCCCGTCGTCGGTCCAGGACAGCGGCTCGGTCTCGGTCCAGATCGGCGTGCCGTCCTCGTCGGCGAGTGACAGGGTGACCGGCGACTTGGTGACGGTGAGGACGGCTTCGGCGGTCGTGATCCGGTACGCGTCGTCGGTCACGGCGTACGACGACTCGGCGCCGGCGTAGTCGCGCTTGACCACGATGTCGGCGTCGGGGGCTGCCGGGTCGTCGGGGTCCTCGTTGGCGGGATCGGCGAACGTGCCGTCCGGCGCCAACCACACCCGGAACAGGTCGTCGTCGGCAAAGTCGATGCGCAGCTTCGCGGTCCCGGCGGTGACCGTGTAGGTGTCGCCGTCGGCGGCGAAGTCGGTGAGGTCGCCGAGCCGCCCGCCGGAAGCCGAGGCAGCCGGCACCCCGCTCAGGCTGATCCCGGTGACGGCGATGCCGGTGGCGAGCGCCGCGGCGACCATCAAGCGTGATCGATGCATGAAGGTGCTCACTTTTTGTCCCTCTCGATCACAAACGATCCCGATGTACGCGGACTGTAGGGGATCGAGGCGCGTCTGTCACTAGGTCTGAGGTGGGAACTCAGAGCCGTCTCTCGAACCGGTGGGCGGCTACCGCATCAGCCGGCTGAGCCGCGTGTGCATCGCCGGGGCCATGGCGCGCGCGAAGGCATCGGTCAGGTGGTGGCGGTCGCGGTAGCGCAGGATGTGGTCCGAGGTCACCGGTCGGCAGCGGTCGCTGCACAGGTGGGAGGTGAACTCGGTCGCTCGGACCCATGAGTACGCCGCGTCGACGGACCGCTCGGCCGACCAGGCTCGCGACGACAGCACGGACCAGGGCACCCGGCTGCAGGAACCGGTCGAGCTGTCACCGTCACTGAGGCAGTCGGGTACGTCGAACGAGAACGCCGGCGTGTCGCGCAGGATGACCAGCCGGCGGACCTCGCCGCGGACCTCCTGCGCGACGCGGTCGGCTCCGTTGCGCCACGCCGCCGACCAGTCGGCCGGGTCCACCGGTCGCATCGAGCCCCGCTGCAGCAGGCTCGCGTTCGCCGACCCGCCGATGACCAGCAGGTCGACGCGGGGCAGGCCGCGGATCTTGCTGAGGGCGTTGCTGCGCCAGGTGTCGCAGGCCCGGTAGTACCGGCTGTCGCTGGTCACCGACACGTCGTGGGCCGGGCAACCCGACTTCGTCACCCAGACCAACTGCCAGTCGCCGGCCCGCGCGGCACCGTCGATCGCCGAGAACCACTGCGCCAGCAGGGAGTCTCCGATGGCGACCACGACCCGGGTGCCGCTGCGGTTGCCGTACGTGCACAGCCGCGCGGCCGTCGCCTCGAAGGTGGCGTGACACCCGTCTTCGTACACGCGCGGCTTGTCGTCCGGCGCCGTCGAGACGCTCGGCCGCAGCCTTGTCAGCGTGGCGTGACCGGGGTCTTCGGCCGGGTCGGGTGATGGGGCGTCGGCGGGCGACGGTGCCGTGGCGGGTGCGTCGGACGGTCGTACGTCCGCGGTGGGTGCCTTCGTGGAGCGCGCGTCGGTCGGCTCGGGGCCGGAGACCTCGGCGGTGCCGTCACCGAGGGAGGTGCTGACGACCACGACTCCGGTCACCGCGGCGACGACCACGAGCACCCACCCGACGACCCCCCACGGCAACGACGTGCGCATCGGCGCTCCAGGGTCGGTATCCGGTCAGGAGGCGGCGGCGATCCGGTCGCCGGTCTCCTTGTCGATCGCTCGCCAGTAGTCGTACACGCGGTCACGCACCTCAGGTGTCACCCCGGCGAGCGTGCCCGCGACCGTCTCGACGAGCCGGCTGCGCTCGTCGGCGTCCATCACCTCGGTCAGCAGGATGCGGGCCTGTCCGAAGTCGTCGTCGTCGGCCGACAGCGGTTGCTTCTCGCGCACGATGTCACCCGAGACGTCGAACGTCGTGTCGGCCCACGGGTCGTCGGCGACCTCCGGACCGCCCTTGGAGTTCGGGAAGTACGGCGGGTGGTTGGTGCGGTAGCCGTACCGCATGGCGCCGTCCTGGTTGTACGACGCCACCTCGACCTGGGGCGCATTGACCGGGAGCTGGTGGTAGTTGGGCCCGATTCGGTGGCGGTGGGTGTCGGCGTACGCGAAGATCCTGCCCTGCAGCATCTTGTCGGGCGAGAAGCCGATGCCCGGCACCAGCGCGCTGGGCTCGAACGCCGCCTGCTCGATCTGGGCGAAGTGGTTCTCGGGGTTGCGGTCGAGGACCATCGTGCCGACCTCGATCAGCGGGTAGTCCTGCTGCGAGACGACCTTGGTGACGTCGAAGATGTTGTAGCGGTAGCTCAGGCCTTCCTCGTACGGGATGAGCTGCACCGCAACGGTCCAGCTGGGGAAGTCGCCGGCCTTGATCGAGTCGAACAGGTCACGGCGGTGCGCGTCGGGGTCCGTCCCCGCCAGGGCATCGGCCTCGGGTCCGGTGAGGTTCTGGATGCCCTGGTTGGTCTTGAAGTGGTACTTCACCCAGAACCGCTCGCCGGCCTCGTTGACCCACAGGTAGGTGTGCGAGCCGAAGCCGTGCATGTGTCGGAACGTCTTCGGGATACCGCGGTCACCCATCAGGTACGTCACCTGGTGCGCCGACTCGGGACTGAGCGTCCAGAAGTCCCAGCGCATCTCGAAGTCCTGCAGACCGCTGTCGGGCTGGCGCTTCTGCGAGCGGATGAAGTGCGGGAACTTCATCGTGTCGCGGATGAAGAACACTGGGGTGTTGTTGCCGACGAGGTCGTAGTTGCCCTCCGACGTGTAGAACTTCAGCGCGAAGCCGCGCGGGTCGCGCACCGTGTCTGGCGAGCCCATCTCGCCGGCGACGGTGGAGAAGCGGGCCAGCATGTCGGTCTTGGTGCCGGGCTGGAACAGCGCAGCCTTGGTGTACTGACTTACGTCGCCGGTGACCTCGAGGTAGCCGAACGCGCCGGACCCCTTGGCGTGGACGTTGCGCTCCGGCACCCGCTCCCGGTTGAAGTGCGCCATGTGCTCCAGGAAGTGGAAGTCCTGCAGCAGCAGCGGGCCGTTGGGGCCCACGCTCTGGCTGATCTCGTGGCTCGGCACGGGAGCGCCGGTGTCGGTCGTTGCCCTTACAGGTTTCTTCGGTGCGTCGCTCACAGGCGTCCCTTCGGTGGTGGGGTGGTCGTGCTCGGGCTGTCGCCGAGGCATCGGGGGCAGGTGCCCCAGAACGTGATCTCTGCTTCGTCGACCTGGAATCCACGGTGGCTCGCCGGCTCGAGACACGGCGGTGCGCCCGTCGCGCAGTCGACGTCCTCGATCGAGCCGCAGGTACGGCACACGAGGTGGTGGTGGTTGTCGCCGGTGCGCACCTCGTAGCGGGCGGCGCTGCCGGCGGGCTCGATCCGGCGTACGAGGTCCTCGCGGGTCAGTGTCGTGAGCACGTCGTATACCGCCTGCACGGAGACGGGCCGGTCGTCCTCGCCGATCCGGCTGCGGACCTCGTCGGCGGTGAGGTGGCCCTCCCGGCGGAGGGCGACCAGGGCCGCGAGCCGTGGCCGGGTCACCCGGAGCCCTCGGCTGCGCAGCAGTTCGGCGTCGTCCACGCGGCCGACTCAACCAGATAATCTGGAATGATTCAAGAAACGGCGGATGACCGTTCGGTGGCCGGAATTGACCACGTCTCAGTTTCACCGTTCCGGTTGGGCGGGACCTCGCGCCATGACAGGATTGGCGAAACCAACTCGCCATCTGTTTGTGCTGCTCGGGGGCCGCTCATGTTTGTTATCGCCATTTCACTGATGGTCGTCCTCGGCCTGGCTGCGCTGGTCGCCGTCTTCGTCGCGTTTCCTCATCAGGGCAAGGACATTCCGCGTGCGGATTGGCTGACCGGTGCGATGCACCGCAGCTCCGACCGCGTGATCGAGTACCTCGAGGGCCCGCTGGACAGCCGGCGACCGACCGGGCGCGACTGACGTACGACCGCCTCAGCCGAGGACCTGTCGGGCGCTCTCGACGTCGTCGGTCGCCAGCACGATCCGGACGCCGCCGAACGTCGTGTAGGCGAGGTCCACGTTGACGCCGGCGTCGGCGAGACGGCGGGTCAGCCCACCCAACGTGCCGGGGCGGTCCTCCACGTCGACCACGAACACCTCCCGCTCGTCGGCAACCCCCATGCCGGCGGCGTCGAGCGCGTCATGGAGCCGTCGTACGACCGCGTCGTCCACCAGCACGTGGACGACGCCTCTGCCCTCGCCGGTAAGGGCTGCCAGGCCGCGGATGTTCACACCGGCCGACGCGGCCGTCTCGCCCAGCCGGGCCAGCTCGCCGGGACGGTCGTCCAGGATCACGGTCACGTCGGTCGCCATCTCGACCTCGATCCTTCCACCGGCCCCCGCTGGTCACAACAGTTGGCCACAACAGGGAGCCGCCACCCACCCGACGGGCGTCTGAGAGGATGAGCCACCGTGGCTGAGCACCTCTACCTGATCATCGCCGTTGCCGTCCTGCTCGTCGTCGGCGTCGCCGGTCTGGTGGCCGGCACGATGCGTCGCCGCCGTACGCCTGGCCCGGCCGAGCCAGCGACGACCGCGACGGAGCCCGGCGTCGGCGAGGACGCCGCGACGCCGCGCGACACCCCGACGCGCACGGTCGAGGACGTACCGCTGCCCACGGATGTGCTGGAGCCGGAGGCTCCGGCGGTCGAGCGCCCCGAGCCGGCGCAGGGTCGCCTGGTCCGGCTGCGGGCGCGGCTCTCGCAGTCCCAGGGCACGCTGGGCAGGGGCCTGTTGGCGTTGTTGTCTCGCGACCGGGTCGACGACGACACCTGGCAGGAGATCGAGGACACCCTGCTGATGTCGGACCTGGGCGTCGGTCCGACCCAGGAGCTGGTTGCCCGGCTCCGGGACCGGGTGCGGGTCGAGGGGTCCGGCGCCGAGGCGCGCGCGATCCTCCGCGAGGAGCTGGTCGCGCTGGTCGACCCGTCGTTGGACCGCGAGCTGAAGATCTCCCGAGCCGACGGAAAGCCCGGCGTCGCGCTCGTGGTCGGCGTGAACGGCGTCGGGAAGACGACCACCGTCGGCAAGATCGCCCGGGTGCTGGTCGCCGAGGACGCCGACGTCGTGCTCGGCGCCGCCGACACGTTCCGGGCGGCCGCGGCCGACCAGCTGCAAACCTGGGGTGAGCGGGTCGGTGTGCACACCGTGCGGGGCCCGGAGGGCGGCGACCCGGCGAGCGTGGCGTTCGAGGCGGTCCGGTCCGGCATCGAGCGCGAGGCCGACGCCGTCCTCGTCGACACGGCGGGGCGCCTGCACACCAAGAGCGGGCTGATGGACGAGCTCGGCAAGGTCAAACGGGTGGTCGAGAAGCTGGCGCCGGTGACCGAGGTGCTGCTCGTCCTCGACGCCACCACCGGCCAGAACGGCATGACGCAGGCACGGGTGTTCGGTGAGGTCGTCGACGTCACCGGGATCGTGCTGACCAAGCTCGACGGCACCGCCAAGGGCGGCATCGTGGTCGCCGTGCAGCGAGAGCTCGGGGTGCCGGTCAAGCTGGTCGGGCTCGGTGAAGGTGCCGACGACCTGGCGCCGTTCGACGCGGAGGGTTTCGTCGACGCTCTGCTCGGCGACGCCGGCCCGTCCTGACCGCACTGGCTGCTCCGGGCCGGGTGCGATGTTTCGGGAACTTTGTGCGGGTCGGAGGGCGGACGAACTTCCCCAACGTCCGAGCAACTGAGGCGGCGCCCTAGGGTTCTGACATGCAGGTCGAGCTGGTCACCGACGGTGCGGCGTTCGAGCAGCGGGTCTTCCCGTTCCTGCGGCGCGACCCGGTCCTGAACTCCGTGATCCTGTCCATCGTGGCCGGCCGCGCCGAGCGAGCCGCGGTCGAGCCCCAGCCGCCGGTCTACGCGGCCGTGCTCGACGCCGGCGAGGTCGTCGGCGCGGCCTTCTCCACCGCCATGCGCGGCGTGTTCCTGGGCGGTCTCGACGAGGAGTACGCCGCACCGCTGGCCGACGCACTCGCCGACGTTGCCCCGGAGGCACCGATCGTCGACGGGACCGCGGCCGCGGCCGCGGCGTTCGCCCGACGCTGGCGCACGCTGTTCGGCGGCGAGCTCGTCCCCGGCAACGGCACCCGTCTGCACCTCCTCGGCACGTTGACACCGACCCCGACCCAGGCCCCGCCTCCCGGCCGGGCCCGTCTCGCCGGTGCGCCGGACGCGGCGCTCGTCGTCGACTGGGTCACCGCCTTCGGCCAGGAGCTGGGCCTGCCCGGCATCCCGCTGGTCGAGCTGCTCGGCTCGTGGGTCGACGACCGCCGGGTGTGGCTGTGGGAGCACGGCGGGCGGGTGACGAGCCTGGTCGGGCACCAGGCGCCGGCGTTCGGCGTGACCCGGGTCGGCCCGGTGTTCACCCCTCCGGACCAGCGCGGCTCCGGGTACGCGAGCGCGCTGACCGCGCACGTGTCCGCCGTACTCCTGGACGCCGGATCACAGGTCTGTCTCTACACCGAGCTGGACAACCCGAGGTCCAACCGGATCTACGCCGCGATCGGGTTCGAACCGGTCGCCGACTTCGTGCGGTACGACCTCCGCCCCGCACGGTTTACCTCGACGTAACACGGGCCGACCGGGTTTCACACGACCGCAACACCGCACGGCATCGAGCGAAATCTCGTCACGGCAGGGTGTGGACACGTCAAGAGCTCCGTAGCCGCCGGTGACAGCGCGGTCCCGTCGGCGCGGCTCGGCCCCTGTCCTGGAGGAGTCACCCCATGGTCAACACCGGGGACACCGCCTGGGTCCTCACCAGCGCCGCACTCGTGCTGCTGATGACACCTGGCCTCGCGCTGTTCTACGGCGGCATGGTCCGCGTGAAGAGCGTCCTCAACATGATGATGATGAGCTTCGGAGCACTTGCTCTGATCAGCGTGCTGTGGGTTCTCTACGGCTACTCGCTGGCGTTCGGCAACGACGCCGGCGGCGGGCTGATCGGCAGCCCCACCGAGTTCCTCGGTCTCAAGGGGCTGATGGCCGACGTCACCTCGGAGGAGGGCGGGCTGCCGGCGATGGCGTTCGTCGCCTTCCAGTCGGTCTTCGCGATCATCACCGTCGCGCTCATCTCGGGGGCGATCGCCGACCGTGCGAAGTTCGGCACCTGGATGATCTTCGCCGGCGTCTGGGCCACCCTCGTGTACTTCCCGGTCGCGCACTGGGTGTTCGCGTTCGACTCGGCCGACGGCAGCGTGGTCGGTGGCTGGATCGCCAACTCGCTGGCGGCGATCGACTTCGCCGGGGGTACGGCCGTGCACATCAACGCCGGCGCCGCGGCCCTCGCCCTGGCCATCGTGCTGGGCAGGCGACGCGGCTTCGGCAAGGAACCGATGCGGCCGCACAACCTGCCGCTGGTGATGATCGGCGCCGGCCTGCTGTGGTTCGGCTGGTTCGGCTTCAACGCCGGCTCCGCGCTCGGCGCCAACAACACGGCCGCGGTCGTGTTCGTCAACACGCTGGTCGCCACCGCGGCCGCGATACTCGGCTGGCTCCTCACCGAGCGGGTCCGCGACGGCCACGCGACGTCGCTCGGCGCCGCGTCCGGTGTGGTGGCCGGTCTGGTCGCGATCACCCCCGCCGGCTCCGCACTCTCGCCGGTCGGGTCGATCATCCTCGGTCTGGTCGCGGGCGTGCTGTGTGCGCTCGCGGTCGGCCTCAAGTACCGGCTCGGGTACGACGACTCGCTCGACGTCGTCGGTGTCCACCTGGTCGGTGGGCTGGTCGGCACCATCGCGATCGGCTTCCTCGCCACGGCCGCCGCGCCGCAAGGTGTCGACGGGCTCTTCTACGGCGGTGGAGTCGACCAGCTGTGGCGCCAGACGGTGGGCGCGTTCGCCGTACTCGCATACTCGTTCGTCGTCACCTACGCCATCGGGGTCACGCTGCAGAAGACGGTCGGCTTCCGCATCCCGGAGACGGACGAGGTCGACGGCATCGACCTGGCCGTGCACGCGGAGAGCGGGTACGACCTGCACACGACCACCAGCAGCTCGCGTCCGCTGACCGTACCCACGCAGCCTGCCCGGGCGATCGCCGAGGCCAAGGCAGCGGCCGAGGCGAAGGCGAAGGCGAAGGCCGATACTGAGGCTGAACCCGGCACCGACTCCGGCGCCGGTACGGGGACCAGCGAGGAGATCACCGAAGGGAGCAGGTCCGCATGAAGCTCGTCACCGCGGTGATCAAACCGCACAAGTGGGACGACGTCCGTGAGGCGCTGGAGACGTTCGGGGTCACCGGGATGACGGTGACCGAGGCCAGCGGCTACGGGCGGCAGAAGGGCCACACCGAGGTCTACCGCGGCGCGGAGTACGACGTCGCCCTGCTGCCGAAGATCCGGGTCGAGATCGTGGTCGACGACGCCGACGCGGAAGACATCGTGGACATCGTCACGAAGAGCGCCAGCACCGGCCAGATCGGCGACGGCAAGGTCTGGGTGACCGCCGTCGAATCGGTGGTCCGGGTACGCACCGGCGAACGTGATTCCGCAGCCCTGTAAAGGAATCGCATCACCGGCGTGAGCGACACCGAAGCCCTGGGACGGCCGCGAGCCGTGTCGTCCCAGGGCTTCGTCGTCCGCCGCGAGCAGCGTGCCGACGCGGCCGACGCCCGGCTGCGGGAGCTGCTAGAAGGCGCCGACGCACCGCCGGGGCTGGCCTTGGTCGCGGTCGGCGGGTACGGCCGGCGGGAGCTGTCCCCGTACAGCGACCTCGATGTCGTTTTGCTGCATGCCGACGGCGTCGACCCGGCGCAGGTGGCCGAGCAGGTCTGGTACCCGCTGTGGGATGACGGCATCGACCTCGACCATGCGGTCCGCACGCTGGACCAGATGCGGGACGCGGCGGCGGCCGACCTGCGTACTGCGCTCGGCCTGCTCGACGCACGCCACGTCGCGGGCGACCCGTCGATCACGCTGCAGGCCCGGTCACTGCTACTGGCCGACTGGCGCGCGTCGGCCCGCGAACGGCTGCCCGAGCTGGCCCGCCAGGGAGCCGAGCGGGCCGAGCGTTCGGGCGACCTCGCCCATGCCGCCGTACCCCACCTGAAGGAGTCCCGAGGCGGGCTCCGCGACGCCGTCGTGCTGCGCGGGCTGGTCGCCACCTGGCTCGTCGACGTACCGCACGCCGAGGTCGAACGCTGCCGCACCGAGCTGCTGGCGGTGCGAGACGCCCTGCACACGGCCGCCGGGCGTGGCGGAGACCGGCTGCTGCCGGAGCTGACGGCCGACGTCGGCGCGCTGCTCGCCGTCGACGACGTGGACCGGCATGTCCGCTCGCTGGGCCGCCGGATCGCGTACCTCAGCCAGCTCACCTGGCGCCGGGTCGACCACGTCCGGGTCCGGCCGTCGACGCGACGACGGACCCCCGACCTGCGGCCGCTGACCGACGGCGTGGCCGTGTCCGGCGGAAAGATCGTCCTCGACCGCCGGGCCCGGCCCGAGCGTGACCCGCTGCTGCTGCTGCGCGCCGCGGTGGCCGCCGCCGAGACCGACCGGCCCCTGGCGCCGGCGAGCGCGGTCCGGCTGGCGCGGACGTCGGCACCGCTGCGGATGCCCTGGCCGGCGGAGGCGCGCCGGCTGCTGGTGCGGTTGCTCGGTGCCGGTCCCGGGCTGGTCGGTGCCTGGGACGCACTCGAGCAGTCCGGCGCGGTCGACCTGCTGCTGCCGGAGTGGGAGGGTGTCACGCTCCTCCGGTCGACCTCGGCGGTGCATCGGTTCACCGTCGACCGGCACTTGGTCGAGACCTGCGTCGAGGCGTCGCGGCTCTTGCACCGAGTACGTCGGCCCGACCTGCTCTTAGTGGCTGCGCTGCTGCACGACATCGGCAAGGGCAGAGCCGGCGACCACTGCGCGGTCGGCGCGACGATGGCGCTTGGCATCGCCCGGCGATGGGGGTACGACGAGGCCGACGCGACCCTGGTCGCCCGCGTCGTACGCGAGCATCTGTTGCTGCCCGAGACGGCGACGCGGCGCGACCTGCAGGACCCGGCGACAGGCCGGCTGGTGGCCGACGAGGCGGGTGACACCGAGACGCTCGAGCTGCTGGCTGCGCTGACCGAGGCCGACGCGCGCGCCACCGGCCCGGCCGCCTGGACGTCCTGGCGGGCGCGACTGGTGAGCCAGCTGCTCTCGGTCGCGCGGGCGACGCTGACCACGGGCGATGCCGGCCTCGCGGCCCGGCGGCACGCCGACGACGTATGGCCGATGCCGCCCGGCGACGGCTCGGTGGTGGTGCAGGCGGAGCGCCATCTGGACGGCACCGTGGTGCAGGTCGGGGCGCCGGACAGGCTCGGTCTGCTGTCCGACGTCTCGGCCGCGCTCGCGCTGGCCGGGCTGGAGATCCTGTCCGCGCGGGCGGCCACGGTCGACGGAGCGGCGTGGTCGCGTTGGCTGGTGGCAGCCGAGGACGTCGACGTCAGGCGGGTACGTCAGCTGCTGCTGGCCATCTTCGACGGCGGGCTCGAGGTGCGGGCCCGGCTGGTCCCCCCGGCTGGCAGCCGGCCGACGGTCACGGTCGAGCACCACGCCAGCGAGTCGGCGACCGTTGTCGAGGTGCGCGACCGGGACTGGCGCGGGCTGGTGTCGGCGGTGTGCGCGGCGCTGGTGGCGACCGGCGTCGACGTCCGCTCCGCTCATGTCGAGACGCTCGGACCGCAGGCGGTCGACGTGTTCTATGTCTGCGACGAGGACGGCCGACCGCTCACCGCCGACCGGGCCGCGGCCGTCGCCGACCTGGTGCGCGCCGCCCTGGTCCCCCCTCGCCGCTGAGTGCCCACCCCTCCCGGTGAGTGTGACGTTTTCGACAGACACGCCAGCGTGTCGCGTCGAAAACGTCACACTCACCGAGCGGCGGGTACGGCTCAGGACGGGAGCGCGTCGATCCATCGTTGGAGGCGTCGGGCTTGGCGGGCCATCAGCTCAGGCTGCCCGAGCGTGTTGCTGAGGACGGCGCTGCCCTCGTAGCGGGAAACCAGCTCGATCGCGAGGTCGTGTGCCTCGCGTCGCCCTATGGCGCGGAACTGCTGCTCGGCCCAGTCGAGCAGTATCTGCATCAGCGGGGCGGCGAGCGGATGCGATCCGTCGGCTTGTTTGGCCAGCTCCGAGCTCAGCGTCCCGTACGGGCAGCCGTACTGTGCGGTCGAGTCGGCCCGTTCGGCCAGCACACCCATGAGCGCCTTGAGCCGAGCCTTGGGGCTGCGGTGTCGGCGCTCCAGCTCGGCGAGTGTTGACTCGAGCCGATCACCGTGAGCGTGCACGACGGCGCCGATGATGTCCTCTTTGGTCTTGAAGTAGTAGTACACGTTGCCCACCGGCACATCGGCCGCCTCGGCGATGTGCGCCAGCGTGGTGCGCGCAACACCCTGGTGGTGCACGAGCTCGCATGCAGCGGATACCAACCGCTCTCGCTTGCCCGGTCGCGCGACCGAGGCGGCCTCGGCAGTCTGCCCTGAGTTAGTCGTCACACTCAAAGTATAGACATCATGTGGATCGAGGGTTAGGTTAGTTATCTAACTAACACGATCTGCTCGAGGCAGGCAAGAGAAAGGGAGAACCATGGAACGCACAGCGATCAACCCGTCGCCATGGTCAGTGAAGCTGGGCTTCGACCAAGCGGAGCTCGTCGAGGGTCACCGCCGCGACCTCGTCTGCAGCGCCCAGGACGCCGTTGACGCCAACGGCAACGCGCAGCATCCAGGCGACATGGCTGCCCAGCTCGGACTCTCGCTCGACAACCTCGTCGAGGTCCTCACTGGCGCCGACATGACCCTCGCAGACGTGGTCAGGCTCAACGTCTACACGACCGACGTCGACACCTTGATCCAGCACTTCACCGTGCTGACAGACCGGTTCGACGGCGAGCGGTTCGCCACCACAGTGTTGGGCGTCGCGCAGCTCGCCGGCCCGGGCCTCCTCGTCGCGCTCGAGGCAACCGCGATGGACTGAGTCGCCAGGTCGCCCAGCTCGACGGCAGGAGCACCTGCCGGCTAGCAGATGTGGCGCACGAGAGATTTGTCTTGCGTCAAGCTTCTGGCAGGTTCGGCCGCCGGCGTTCTCTCGCAGCGGACCCAAACAGGGGGAGACCGGTCTGATTCGGTCAACTCAGTTCCAGGCCGCCGTCGATGGTGAGGACCTGGCCGGTGAGCCAGGTGGTTGCCGGGTCGGCCAGGTGCAATACCCAGGCGGCGATTTCGTCAGGTTTGCCGCGGCGGCCGAGGGGGATGCGGGCGGCCTCGTCTTGCTTGATCTGGTTGATGGTCGGCTCGGACAGGCCGGCTGCGGCCAGTGCCTCACTTTCGGTAGGGCCTGGGGCGAGGGCGTTGACGCGGATGCCGTCGGTGGCGAGTTCGAGTGCCCAGCTGCGGGTGAGTTGTTCCAGGGCGGCTTTGGATGCGGCGTAGTGGGCGGCGCCGGGCAGTGGCCGGTGTCCATAGGTGCTGGAGATGTTGATGATCGAGCCCCGGGTTCTGCGCAGGTGGGGTAGGGCGGCCTGGGCGAGCTGGCTGGGTGCGATGACGTTGAGGTCGAACAGGGTGGTGATGGCCTTGGTGGTGGTGTCGGCCAGGGGCATCACCTTTGTGACTCCGGCGTTGTTGACCAGCACGTCGAGATGTCCCCACCTGTCAGTTGCGACGGTAACTACTTCCTCTGGTCCGCCTTGGGCGCGCAGGTCTGCGGGATGAACGGCGATCCCGGAGTGTCCGGCGGCGGTCTCCTCCAATGCGTCCTTACGGCGTCCGACGCCGAGTACGAAGGCACCGGCCTGAGCGAGTGTGCGGGCGGTCGCGCGGCCGATACCGGACCCGGCACCGGTGACGATGGCGACCCGGCCGGTCAGGTTTGCTTGGGGGGTGGCAGTCACTCTCACTCCGGTTGTTCGATGTTCGTCAAATATCGAACAACGTACAATGGTCGGCGTGAGACAGCCGCGACATCCCGACCTGGGCGAGATCACCCTCATGGAGGTGATGGGAGCGCTGAGTGATCCGATCCGGGTGGGCCTGGTGCGCGTCCTCGCCGACGGTCGCGAACGGGGGTGGAGCGAACTACGCGCCCCGGTGGCCAAGTCCACCCTCAGCCATCACCTGCGCGTGCTCCGTGACGCGGGGATCACGCGTACCCGCCAGGAAGGAACCCGCTGCTACGTACAACTGCGCCGCAGGGACCTCGACGCCCGGCTCCCTGGTCTGCTAAACGCCGTCTTCCTCGCGGCTGACAGCGACAACCTCGGCGCCCAGGTCAGCCTCGCGGAGGATCCATCCACAACCTGACCGGAACAGGTCAGCTTGCTGCAAGCAGATGGGTCATCAACGACTCCCGATCCCGCAGCCTCAGCCAGCGACAACTCCCCATGCAGCACCGCGAGCACAACCTGGATCCGCTCCTCCACCGGCACCTCACGCGACGGTTTCTGCGAACGACTCACCCCCACCATCCTTCCCGGCCTTCAGCCCTCGCCCCTGCCGGAAAGTCTGGCTCGGGATAGATTTGACGTGGTCGAACGTATGTTCGACAATGGAGAGATGAACGACCTGGCGACCGTGCTCCGCCGGCCGGCAGACGACAAGCTGGCGGCGGCCCATTCGGCGGCAGCCCGGGTCCGCCGGCTGCACGGGGGGCAGTCGGACACCCGGACGCTGGAGACCCTTCCGGCGCTGAGCGGGCTGCTGCCCGGTGGCGCGTTACGTGCCGGTGCGGCGTACTCCGTGACCGGATCGACCGCGCTGGCCATGGCGTTGATGGCCGGTCCGTCCGCGGCCGGTGCCTGGTGCGGCGTGGTGGGCCTGCCGGGCTTCGGCGCGGAGGCCGCCGCCGGTCTCGGGGTGGATCTCGACCGCGTCGTCCTCGTCCCGGAGCCGGGCGCGGGCTGGCGCAGTGCGCTCGCCGCGCTGGTCGACGCGCTCACCATGGTCGTGGTGCAGCCGCCGGCGGACATGGTGGTGACGGGGCCGGAGGCGTCCCGGCTGGGGGCGCGGCTGCGGGCACGTGGCGGTGTGCTGGTCGTGTGCGGCACGTGGCCGGCCTGTGAGGCACGGCTGTCGGTGAGCGAGCTCAGCTGGTCCGGCCTGGGCGCGGGTCACGGTCACCTCACCGGCCGACAGGTGACGGTGCTGGCGCAGGGCAGGGGCACGGCGGTCCGCCCCCGGCGTACCCGGCTGTGGTTGCCTGGGGCGGACGGCGAGATCCGGCCGGTCGAGGACACGCCCTTGGTCGATCCGGCCGAGCCCGGCTGGGTGCACGAGGCAGCGGGCTGACGTGCTGGTCCGGACGATGATCGCGTGGTTCCCTGACTGGCCGGTCACGGCGGCCCGCCAGGCGGCAGGATGTCCCGCGGACACCCCGGTCGCCGTGCTCGACCGGGGTCGGGTGATGGCGTGCTCCGTTTCCGCGCGGGCGTCCGGAGTGCAGCGGGGGATCCGCACCCGTGACGCCCAGTCCCGGTGCCCCGACCTCGTGGTCCTGCCGTACGACCCGGCCCAGGACGCCCGGGCGTACGAGCCGGTGGTGAGTGCCCTGGAGGCGCTTGTGCCCGGTGTCGAGGTGGTCCGGCCGGGCACCTGTGCGGTCCGGGCCCGAGGGCCGAGCCGCTACTACGGCGGCGATGCGGAGGCAGGGGAGTCGGTGGCCGGCCGGCTGGCGGCTCAGCTGGCCGGTGCCGGTGTCACCGACTGCCGGATCGGGGTCGCGGACGGGCCGTTCGCGGCCGAGCAGGCGGCTCGGGCAACCACGCCGGGAGAGCACCGAGTGCACGTCGTATCCCCGGGTGGGTCGGGGCGGTTCCTCGCCCCGCTGCCGGTGTCCGTCCTCGAGCGGCCCGACCTCGCCGACCTGCTCCGCCGGCTCGGGCTGCGCACCCTTGGCGCGTTCGCCGAGCTGCCGGCGGCCGACGTACTCGCGCGGTTCGGTCTCGACGGTGCACTCGCCCACCGGCTGGCCCGGGGCCAAGACGAGCGGGCGGTGGCGGCCCGGCGTCCGCCGCCGGAGCTCGACCAGAGGGTGGCCTTCGACGCGCCGGTCGACCGGGCCGACCAGGTGGCGTTCTCGGTCCGGGGGGCGGCCGACGAGTTCGTCGCGGGACTGGCCGGTCAGGGGCTGGTCTGCACGACGCTCCGGGTGGAGGTGCGCACCGACTCCGGAGCCGTGCACACCCGGCGTTGGCTGCATCCGCGCTGGTTCGACGCCGTCGACGTGGTCGACCGGGTGCGCTGGCAGCTGGAGGGGTCCCGCGGGTCGGGCGAGGAGCTCACCGCCCCGGTCGTGCAGGTGCGGCTGGTCCCCGACGAGGTCGACACCCACGGCGCACACGGCGACGGGCTGTGGGGAGGCGGGCCGGACGAGCAGATCCACCGCGCGCTGTCACGGGTGCAGAGCATGCTGGGCCACCACGCCGTCGTCACCCCGGTGGTCGGTGGCGGACGTGGCCCCGCCGACCGGCAGACCCTGGTGCCATGGGGCGACCGCCCGCGTCCGCGCTGGCCTGCGGGTCAGCCGTGGCCGGGCAGCCTCCCGGCGCCGCTGCCGGCCACGGTCTATCCCGAGCTCAGGCCGGCCGTGGTGCTCTCGGCCGACGGCCGGTCGGTCGGGGTGGACGGCCGGGGGGTTCTCACCGCGGAGCCGGCGCAGTTCGCTCCGGACACCGACCTGCGCCCCGTCGCCGCCTGGGCCGGCCCGTGGCCGGTGGAGGAGCGCTGGTGGGACGAGGCGGCTACCCGGCGGCTGGCCCGGTTCCAGGTCGTCGGAGTCGACGGCAGTGCGTGGCTGCTGGTCGTGGAGGGCGGCCGGTGGTGGACGGAGGCCTGCTATGACTGACCCGCCGGCACGGGCCGGACGTGGGGACACGCGGACATACGTGCAACCTCGGCGCGAGGAATCGGGGCGGATGCGCAATCTCGGTGCGAGTACGTGGGTGGCGGGCTGATGGGCTACCACAACCCGCCGATCCCGTGGTCCGAGCTCGAGCGCAGACTGTCCGACCGCAGTCGGCCCGGCGGCCCCCCGGTCGATGCCGACGGCGGCGACAGCCCGGCCTGGTCGCGGTCCCGCCAGCCGTACTCCCCGTCCGAGGAGCACCGGGCACGGCGCCCGGCTGGCCCGGTCGTCCCGTACGCCGAGCTGCACTGCCACTCCAACTTCAGCTTCCTGGACGGGGCGAGCCATCCGGAGGAGCTGGTCGAGGAGGCCGAACGGCTCGGCCTGCATGCGTTGGCCCTGACCGACCACGACGGCCTCTACGGCATCGTGCGG
>WHTB01000026.1 GCA_009379735.1 Propionibacteriales bacterium | reverse complement strand
TTGGTGCCGGTCGCCGAGTCGATGATGAAGTTGACCGCATTGCCGTTGACCCAGCCGGGCCGGTCGACGACCTGCTGGACCAAAGACCCCAGCTCCGGCGTCAGCTGATCGGGACCGGTCAGCCCACCCTCGCCCGGGACCGGCGCCGGCCAGGCCGGTGGAGACCAGTCGACGCTCGCAGAACCGAGCGGCCGGGCCGAGATGCTGCCCTTCGTGGCGGTGTAGATCGGAGCGTTGTCGCTCGCCTCGGCCTTGATCAGGTAGCTGCCGCCCTCGTCCACCTTGAACTGGATCCTGGCATTGAGGATCTCGCTGCCCTGCGGCACCGGGATCCGCTGGAACCGCAGGCCGGTGATGATCCGGTCCGGGTTGTCGACGGGCGTGCCGTCGTGACCCAGCTCGTTGTCAGCGCTGGACAGGTCGACGAAGTCGCCCGAGGTGCCACCACCCTGGAGCGCGTCGTCGGCTCCGGTCAGGATCGGGATCCCGATGGTGCGCGGTCCGCCTGGCTCGTGCACCGCGATCTGCACGTCGTCGAACCCGGTGGCCGCCTGGTTGTCGTGGGCAGTCAGCCGCAGGACGTAGGTGCCGAGTGCGGAGAACCTCACCGTGGAGAGCGCGGCCGTCGGGGTGCCGAACGTCGCCGTGCCTGGCCCGCTGACCTTGGTCCACTGGTAGGTGAGCGTCGTCGGCGTCTCGGCGTCGTCTGCCGAGCCCACCAGAGTGGCCGTGTCGGGCAGGTCGATCATCTGGTCGAGCCCGGCGTCCACGTGCGGCGGACGGTTGCCCACCGCCGGCAGGCTGACCGACATCTCGTACATCTTCCCGTCGTTCTCAGTGGGGTGCGAGTTGTTGTCGAGGCCTCGGTCGACGATGTAGTAGTGCCGGGCACCCGAGCCGCCGCTGGCCGGGGCGATCGCGATGCCGGCCGCCTTCAGCGAGTTGGCCGCCGAGATGTCGATCGTGTTGAGCAGCGAGCCGAACTCGTCCAGCTCGTAGATCGTGTCCGTGCTGCCGTCGACGACCAGGATGGTGTCGCGCACCGCGTCGTACGCGATGCCCTCGGGGTCCTCCGCGCCGTACCGCTGCAGGTCGAACTGGCTTGCGACGTCGTCACCGCCGGGTGAAACGCCGTCGAAGACCCCGTTGGCACCCGAGGTGAGCCGGAAGACCTCCATGCCGACGCCGTCGACCATCAGCAGCGTGTTGCGCTGCGTGTCGTAGGCGACGTCCTCGGGGTCGGTGTTTCCGAACGCCGACGTCTTGAAGGCGGGCGGCGTGCCGCTACCCGTGCTAATGAAGATCGACTTCTTGTCGTCGTCAGAGATGTAGGTCACGCCGTTGTGGTAGGCGATACCGGTCGGCTCGTTCGACCACGGAACGGTCGTCGCCGTGCTCTGGCCGACACCCTGGCGGGTGATCGTGAAGAGGTTCGCGCCGGCGTAGATCGGCATCTCGTCGACCTCGCTGTCGCTGACGATCATCCGTTCCGTGGTCGGGTTGTAGGCGACCCCGGAGGAGTCGGGGCTCGGCGGGCTCAGGATCGACAGGTCGCGCGTCGCGACCAGGGTGGCAGTGTGCGCAGCGGCAGTCGCCAGTGCGGCCGGCTCCAGGGTCAGCTCGGCCACCCGGCCCAGCTGCTGCTGGTCACCGGCGTCGGCGACGTAGAGGCTCTGGTCGGACGCCTTGTCGGTCGTGTCCGCGCTGGGGCCGAACGTCATGGCCTGCAGGTCCAGGATGTCGGCGTCGCTCATGTCGTGGGTACGGACGACGCGGCCCGAGGAGTTCACCGCGAGCAGCCGGTCGGCCTTGATGTCGGCCAGGTAGAGCAGGCCGTCGGCGGGGTTGAATGCCAGGCCGCGCAGCCAGGCGCCGTCGACGCCCTGCAGCGAGGTGGTCTTGACGGCCCCACCCGGCGTGGTGGTCACGATGCTGCGCTCCGCCGCGTCGAGCACGTGCCAGGTGCCGTTCGGCGCATACGTCGAGCTGCGCGCCTCGCCCGTCTCCGGGGAGTCGGTGGTCTTCGGCTGCGCCGACAGGCTCTTGCCCGGGACGGCCAGCTGCTCGCCACCCTCGACCGCGGTCAGCTCCTGCTGCTTCGGGTCGTACGCGGCCGTGCCGCCGTCCTCCAGACCTCGCAGCACCGCGCTGCCGAGCCTGGTGTCGTCCGGCGTCACCGCGATCAGGGCCGAGTCGGCGCCTTTCTTCGCACCGGTGACCAGCAGGGCCTTGCGGTCCGGGTCGTACGTCACACCGGACGGCCGGCTGACGCCGAACTCGTCGGTGTAGATCGAACGGACCTCACGGGCCGGTGTCCCGCCAGCGGGGGCGGCGGCGTTCGCCACCGTGAAGGCCGGCGCCAACGCCGCGACCATGGCCGTCAGTGCGACCACGGAGATCGATCGAGTGCGAAGTCGTTTCATCGAGTTGTCCCCCCCAGAGGGATCCTGCGCCGCCGCTCGGCAACGCAATCGGTAGTGCCCAAGCATTGGGCCGGTTATCGTGCGCGGCGTCGGTCGTATGACGTAACCGCTGTCCCCTTAGTTCAGTGCCGCAGGATCGCCAAGGCCTGCCGGAACAGCAGGTTGATGTCGTAGGCCAGAGACCGCCGCTCGAGGTAGTCCAGGTCGAGTCGGACCCGCTCGTGCAGCAGCACGTTCTCGTAGTGCGTGGCCGGGTTGTCGGCCTCCGCCAGCTGGTCCGCCTCGTCCATGAAGCCGAGCGTCGACGGGCCGGCCAGCCCGGGTTTCACGCTGAAGATGCGGCGCTCGACCGGTGAGTACTTCTCGACGTACTCCGGCGTCTCGGGACGCGGTCCCACCAGGCTCATGTCGCCCTTGACAACGTTGAGGAACTGCGGCAGCTCGTCGAGGTACCAGGACCGCAGGAACCCACCGACGCGGGTGATCCGTGGGTCACCGTCGGGGCTGATGTTGGCGGACAGCCGGTCGGCGCCGACGACCATGGTGCGGAACTTGTAGACCTCGAACGGCCGCTCGTGCTGGCCGATCCTGACCTGTCGGAAGAACACCGGCCCCGCCGAGGTCAGGCGCACCGCCAGCCCGATCACCAGCATCACCGGGGAGAGCACGACCAAGGCGAGGCCGGCGACAGCACGGTCGAAGACGGTGCGGCCCATCAGAGGTCGTCCCCGGTGTAGAGCCCACGCATCCCGGCGCTCGCGGACTCGCGCAGCAGCATGAACGGCTCCGCCGCGAGCAGTCCCGACGCGACGCCGTGCCGCTGGGCGTACGCCGTCAACGCCTCCATCGAGCGCGGGTGCGGGTACGGCCGGACCTCGCTGAGGTGCGTGCCTGCGTACGCCTTCATCGCGGTCAGCTTGGTGTCGAGAGTCTCGTCGATGTCGACGTACAGGTTGGGCGTGAAGACGCTGCCCGGGATCGGCGGCGCCCAGTCCGTCGACGACGGGATCTCGAACGCACACACCCGGCGCACGCTGGTGCCGACCGGCCGAGTCGCGACCATAGTGGCGCGGGCGACCAGCCGGTGGTCCTCGTTGACGTCCCCCTGGAAGTGCGTGAGGACCACATCCGGCCGCAGCTCGTCGATGCACTGCTCGATTGGGGTGATCACGTCGAGCAGCGACAGCGTGTCGAGCCGCTGGTCCGGGAGGCCGACGAAGACGACCCGCTCGACGCCGAGGGTCGCGCAGGCGCGGCGCGCACACTCCTCCTGCAGGGCCACCTGGTCGTGCCTCGACGTGACGCCGTCAGTGACGATGCACACCCAGACCGTGTCGCCACGGCTGGCATGCCACGCCATGGTCCCCCCGGCCCCTAGCGTTTCGTCGTCCGGATGCGCAGCGACAGTCAGTACCCGCATGCTGTCTCCCAAACCCCTACCCCGAGTGTTGTCACCAGCAAAGGACAGGGCGGGGACCGACGCATCATTCGTTCGGCGTAGCCACACTCCTGCAGCCGACTAGGTCATCCCCGCCCTCCCCCGTCCCGCCGACATTTCGTGCAACCTCGGCGCGAGTATGTGGGGCCGAACCCCTCCCGCCGAGGTTGCACGAAATGTCGGGGCGGGTCAGGAGTTGTAGAGGTTCTGCGCGCGCTCGAGGCCGTCCTCGACCAGGCACTCCACCGCGTCCGCGCACCGGTCGACGAAGAAGTCGAGCTCGCGGTCCTCGCTGCGCGTGAACGGCGACAGTACGTGGCCGGCGGTGTCGCGTTGGCCGGGCGGCCGGCCGACGCCGAAGCGCGCACGGTAGTACTCGCCGCTACCGAGAGAGCGCCGGATCGACTTCAGCCCGTTGTGGCCGTTGTCGCCACCGCCGAACTTCACCCGCAACGTCCCGTACGGGAGGTCGACCTCGTCGTGGACCACGACCAGGTGGTCGACCGGCACCTTGTAGAAGTTGAGCAGGGTCGAGACCGGACCGCCGGACTCGTTCATGTAGGAACGCGTTCGGCCCAGCACGCAACGCACACCGGGCGTCCCGGACAACCGTCCTTCGACCACCTGGGCCCGTCCCGACTTGTGGGCCCGCCAGCCGCCCGACATCCGCTCGGCCAGCAGGTCGGTCACCGCGTAGCCGACGTTGTGCCGCGTGCGGGCGTACGTCGGGCCGGGGTTGCCCAGCCCGACGATCATCCAGACGTCGTCCACGGCAGGCCCCCGCCCTTCCCGCTGTCAGCCAGCGTCGAAACCAGGAGTCAGGATCGAGCGTCGTCGGACGAGGACTCCTCGCCCTCGCCCTCGGCCGGAGCGGCCTCCTCGGCAGTCTCGACCGGGACACCCTCCTCGGTGACCTCGACGTGCTCCTCGCGCTCGATGCCGGCCTCGGCCTCGGCCTCTTCGAGCTCCGCCTCGAGCTCCTCGGCCGTCGGCGCCGCGGTGATGTTGACGACCAGGGTCTCCTCGTCGACGTGCAGCAAGGAGCCCTCCGGCAGGACCAGGTCCTTGGCGAGCACCTGCGAACCGATCTCCAGACCCTCGATCGAGACCTCGACGCTCGACGGGATGTTCGTGGCCTCGGCCTGCAGGGACACCGTGTTGCTCTCGGTCACGACCAGCGCGCCGGGCTCAGGCTCACCGACGACGTGCACCGCGACGTCGACGAAGACCTTCTCACCCCGGCGTACGAGGATCAGGTCGACGTGCTCGATGAAGCCCTTGATCGGGTCGCGCTGGACCTGCTTGGGCAGCGCCAGCCGGCTCTCGCCGTCGATGTCGATCGACAACAGTGCGTTGGCGGTCTTGAGTGCCAGCATCGTGTCGTGGCCGGGCAGCGTGATGTGGACGGGATCGGTGCCGTGGCCGTAGAGAACGGCGGGAACCTTGTCGTCGCGGCGGATCCGGCGGGCGGCGCCCTTGCCGAACTCGGTACGCGGTTCGGCCTGGATCTTGACCTCTGAAGACACGGGGGAGCTCCTCAAGCGGTGTGGCTGTGCACTGGTGAATGCGGTGGTTCTGCAGTTGTGGCTGCCGGACTGAGGGCGCGCGCTGCCGACCACCGCGTCGATCACGGAGCCGATGCGCCCGCGTACGGGACGCTCCCTCGCCGAGGCAACCGCAGCATTCTAGCCGCGTGCCGCGCGCGGTGGGAAATCGGTGTGGTCAGGCGCGCCCGTCGAACAGGCTGGTGACCGACCCGTCCTCGAAGACTGCGGTGATGGCACGAGCCAGCAGCGGCGCGATCGACAGCTCGGTGAGCTTGTCGAACCGGTGGTCGTCCGAGATCGGCAGCGTGTTGGTCACGATGACCTCACGCGCCTCGGAGTTCTTCAGCCGGTCGACCGCGGGGCCTGAGAGTACGGCGTGGGTCGCCGCGATCACGACGCCGGCGGCACCCGCCTGCTTGAGCGCCTCGGTCGCCTGGACGATGGTCGAGGCGGAGTCGATCATGTCGTCGACCAGGATGCAGGTGCGTCCGGTGACGTCACCGACGACCCGGTTGGCCTTACTGGCGTTGGCCTCGGTGATGTCTCGGGTCTTGTGGATGAAGGCCAGGGAGGCATTGCCGAGCCGGGCGCTCCACAGCTCGGCCACCTTGATCCGGCCGGCGTCGGGCGAGACCACGGCCAGGTCCTCGTCGCCGTACTTCTCGATCACGTGCTGCGACAGCACCGGGAGGGCCGCGAGGTGGTCGACCGGACCGTCGAAGAAGCCCTGGATCTGTGAGGTGTGGAGGTCGACGACGATCAGCCGGTCGGCGCCGGCCGTCTTGAACAGGTCGGCCATCAGCCGAGCGGAGATGGGCTCGCGGCCGAGGTGCTTCTTGTCCTGGCGGGCATAGCCGTAGAACGGCATCACGACGGTGATCCGCTTGGCGGACGCACGCTTGAGCGCGTCGACCATGATCAGGTGCTCCATGATCCATTCGTTGATCGGCGCCGTGTGGCTCTGGATCACGAAGGCGTCGCAGCCGCGCACCGACTCCTGGTAGCGGACATAGATCTCGCTGTTGGCGAAGTCACGGAACGTGGTCGGCACTAGGCCGCAGTCGAGGTTCGCCGCAACCTCGGTGGCCAGGTCGGGGTGGGCGCGGCCGGAGAAGAGCATCAAGTTCTTCTCGGTCGTTCGCTTCATGCCAGTCACCGGTCGTTCTCCTCAGCTGTGTCGCCCGACGGGACGGGATCAGTGTCACCCGAAGCCTGTTGCGCCTTCAACGCCGCCTCCGCCGCCGGGGTCCCGGCCCGCTTCGTGACGACCCAGTCCTCGATGTGGCGCTGCGGTCCGCTGGACACGGCGAGCGCGCCGGGCGGCACATCCCGGCGCACCACGGTGCCGGCTCCGGTGGCCGCGCCGTCAGCGACGTTCACCGGCGCGACGAACGTGTTGTTGGAGCTGGTCCGACAGTGGCTGCCGATCGTGGTCCGGTGCTTCTTGACCCCGTCGTAGTTGGCGAAGATCGTGCCGGCGCCGATGTTGGTCTGCTCGCCGATCTCGGCGTCGCCGACGTACGACAGGTGCGGCACCTTCGAGCCGGCGCCGATGGTGGCGTTCTTGGCCTCGACGAAGGCCCCGATCTTGCCGCCCTCACCCAGCACCGTGCCGGGCCGCAGGTAGCTGAACGGGCCGACGTTGACGCCGGCACCCAGGACCGCGCCGCTGCCGTGCGTGCGTACGACGCTGGCGCCGGCGCCGACCTCGACGTCGGTCAGGGTGCTGTCCGGGCCGATTGTCGCCCCGGCGCCGATCTGGGTGGCGCCGTGCAGCTGCACGCCCGGGAGCACCGTGACGTCGGGCTCGACGGTGACGGTGTCGTCGATCCAGGTGCTGGCCGGGTCGACCACGGTCACGCCGGCGCGCATGAGCCGCACGAGCGTACGGCGGTTGAGCTCGGCGCCCAGTGTCGCCAGCTGGACCCGGTCGTTGACGCCCTCGGTCTGCCACCGGTCCGTGGTCTCGAAGGCACCCGTACGTCGGCCGTCGCCGCGGGCGATGCCCACCACGTCGGTGAGATAGAGCTCGCCCTGGGCGTTGTCGCTGCCGACCCGGCGCAGGGCGTCGGACAGCACCGCGGCGTCGAACGCATAGATGCCGGAGTTGATCTCGTCGATCGCCAGCTGATCGTCGGTGGCGTCCTTGTGCTCGACGATCGCGCTCACGCCTCCGTCGGCGGCGCGGACCACTCGGCCGTAGCCGGTCGGGTCGTCGACCCGGGCCGTGAGTACGGTCACCGCGTTGTCGTCGCTCTCGTGCTGCCGTACCAGCTCGGCGAGGGTGTCACCAGCGAGCAACGGTACGTCGCCGTACGTCACCAGCACCGTCCCGGACAGGGCCGGCAGCTCGGCCAACGCGATCTGGACGGCGTGCCCGGTGCCGAGCTGGTCCTCCTGCACCACGAGCGTCACTCCGGGATCGGAGGCTGAGACCGCCGGTCCCACCTGGTCCCGACCATGGCCGACCACGACGACCAAGTGGTCGGGGCCGACGCTGCGCGCCGCTCTCAGCGCGTGGCCGACAAGGCTGCGCCCGCCGATGGCATGCAACACCTTCGGCGTCTGCGACTTCATCCGGGTGCCGCCACCGGCGGCCAGGACGATCACGGCTGCGGGGCGGGTTCGGGTCACGGTCGGGCTCCTCCGCGCAGTGCTTGACGTCAGTACAGCTCCCCCGCCTGGCTTCGATCCAGGACCTCAGGATTCAAAGTCCTGCGGGCTGCCGGGTTACCCCACGGGGGATCGGGCACATCTCCGTACCCGCGCTGCGTCAGTCTGCCACGGTGAGCCATGGCGTACACGACACGCCCGAGGGTTGGCGTACCTACGCTCCCGTAGGTTACGGTTGCGTAAGTAGTTGTTCCCACGCGTGAGGACACCCTCAGCCATGCAGTCTGTTGCGACCCCTTCCCCGTCAGCGCTCACCAGCACTGACGCGGACCTTCCCTACGGCACCCTCGGCAGCGACCAGCAGTCGCGTGCGGAGCAGATCGCGCTCGGAGCGTTCATCGCGATCCCGTTCCTGGCCGTCCTGGTGGCGATCCCGGTCGCGTGGGGCGGCTGGCTCGGCTGGACCGACGTGATCATCGCCGTCATCATGTACTTCCTGACCGGGCACGGTGTCACCGTCGGGTTCCACCGGTTCTTCACCCACAAGTCGTTCAAGCCCAACCGACCCCTGAAGGTCGCCCTCGCGGTCGCCGGCTCGATGGCGATCCAGGGCCCGGTCGTGCGCTGGGTCGCCGACCACCGGCGGCACCACAAGTTCTCCGACCGCGACGGTGACCCGCACTCGCCGTGGCGCTACGGCGCGTCGATCCGCGGGCTGACCAAGGGTCTGTTCCACTCGCACATGATGTGGCTGTTCGATACCGAGCAGACCCCGCAGCGCAAGTACGCGCCGGACCTGCTTAAAGACAAGGACATCGTCCGGGTCTCCCGGCAGTTCCCGATGTGGGTGGCGATCTCGCTGATCACGCCGATCGTCGTCGGCGGGCTCGTCACCTGGTCCTGGCAGGGCGCCGTGACGGCGTTCTTCTGGGGCTCGCTGGTACGGGTCTCCCTGCTGCACCACGTCACTTGGTCGATCAACTCGATCTGCCACACGATCGGCGACCGGCCGTTCGTCAGCCGCGACAAGTCCGCGAACGTGTGGTGGCTTGCCATCCCGTCGATGGGCGAGTCCTGGCACAACCTGCACCACGCCGACCCGACCTGCGCACGGCACGGCGTACTCCGCGGTCAGCTCGACTCGTCCGCGCGGCTGATCTGGCTGTTCGAGAAGTTTGGCTGGGTGTCGTCGGTGCGCTGGCCGGTGAAGGAACGCATCGAGTCCAAGAGGGTCGGAGCACCGACTCCGGATCGTGTGGCCGCCTGACATGATCACCAGGTGAGCGCGGGACCAGCAAAAGGCCGACGCGCGCGGGCTCGCATGACAAGCGCGGAGCGGCGTGAGCAACTCATCGAGATCGCCCGTCGGCTGTTTGCCGAGCGCGGCTTCGAAGGCGCGTCCATCGAGGAGATCGCCAGCCGCGCCGAGGTGTCCAAGCCCGTCGTGTACGAGCACTTCGGCGGCAAGGAGGGCCTGTACGCCGTCGTCGTCGACCGCGAGGTCCGGCACCTGCTCGACATGATGCGCGAAGCACTGTCCGGCGGACATCCGCGCGAGCTGCTCGAACAGGCCGCGCTGGCGCTGCTGGACTACATCGAGACGTCTTCGGACGGCTTCCGGATCCTGGTGCGGGACTCACCGATCGGCTCGGCGTCCGGGTCCTTCATCTCGATCATCAGCGACGTGGCGTCGCGGGTGGAGCACATCATGGTCGCGGAGTTCCGCCGCCGTGGCTTCGACGACCGGCACGCCCCGATGTACGCCCAGATGCTGGTCGGCATGGTCGGCACGACCGGGCAGTGGTGGCTCGACGCCCGCAAGCCGGACAAGCGGGAGGTCGCCGCCCACCTGGTCAACCTGGCCTGGCACGGGCTGTCCGGCCTGGAGTCGAACCCGACCTTGCGCACCACCGCCCCGGACGAGGCGTAACCGCGTGTTCCACGTACCGCCCGCGCCTTGCAAGGGTCGGGGCGCACGAGGTCCGGTCGGAGCGGACCCTGCCGACGGTCAGGCGGACATCCGCTCGGCGAGCCAGCGGATCGCCAGCGGGTAGCGATACTCGATCGCCATGTGCGTGGCATCGAACAGCTCGAACGCGATCCGGTCCTCCGGCACGCCGACCTGGAGCAAGCCGTCGCGGAACGCCTGCGCGCCGAGGTCCAGGTACCAGTCGTCGCGCGTGCCCGCATCGATCCACACGGCCCGCATCGACGCCATCGCCTCGGCGTACGCCGGCTGCTCCAGCATCCGCACCGGGTCCCAGGCGAGCCAGCGCGCCCACTGGTCGTCGACCAGCCGCCCGGTCGTCGGATCGAACGGCAGGCGCACCGTGCCGTCCTCGTCGGCCGAGAAGCAGGCCGCGACACCGAGCATCATCAGCAGCTTCGAGTCCTCGGCCTTGGTGAACGCCACCCGCGACCGGAAGTCCGCCCACCAGCGCCAGATGTCCCCTTCGTACTCCCGCAGCGCCCGCACCGACTCAGCGAACTCGTGCACGTACACACACTCGTACAGCGCGTCGCCCGCGTGCGTCGCCAGCGCCCCGAACAGGTCGGGACGCAGCATCGGCGTGATCATCGCGCCGAACCCGCCGCTCGACTTGCCGGTGACGGCCCGGTGGTCCCGGTCGGCCAGCGTGCGGTAGCGCTCGTCGACGAACGGCACCACCTCGTCGCAGAAGTACGAGTGGTAGCGCCCGGTGCCGGGCGAGTCGACGAACTGGCTGCCGCCGTACGTCGTCCACGCGTCGACGTACACCACGACGGCCTGCGGCGCGTCGGGCTCGGCGAACACCTGGTCGACCAGCTCCGGCACCGGCTGCCGGTACGCCGTGCGGTTGCGCCACATCGTCAGCTGCCCGGTGTAACCCTGGATCAGGTAGACGACGGGGTAGCGCCGGTCGCTGTCGTCGTAGCCGGGCGGCACCTGCACCCACAGCGGGCGCTGGTGCGGGTCGCCCAGCGGGTTGTCACGAAGCAGCGCACTGTCGATCGTCAGCTCGTCGAGCCGTCCGGACAACTCTCCCGACCACGGCAACATCAGTAACTCTCCATGGGCAGGAGACTACGGCGCAGGGCTGAGCACCTCGACCCGGTTGCCGTGACCGTCGGCGGTGTAGAACCGGCGATACCCGGGGAAGTCGTCGTCCCAACGCACGTCGGAGCCGGCTGCCTGCAGGCGCTCCGCCAACGCGTCAGGATCGTCGACGACGAAGGCGGGGTGTGCCTTGCGGGCCGGGCGGAAGTCCGCCTCGACCCCGACATGCACCTCCACCCCTGGGTCGCGGAACCACACACCTCCACGGGCAGCTAGCACCGCCGGCTTCGCCACCTCGGTCAGGCCCAGCGCGGCGCCATAGAACGCCCGCGCCGCCGACTCACCGCCGGGCGGGCAGGACACCTGCACATGATGCAGGGCGATCATGACTCCGCCTTGTGGGCCACGAAAAACACCCGGCGGAATGGCATCACGACACAGCCGTTCTGCTCCGGGTACGCCGCTCGCAGAGCCGCACCGTACTCCTGCTCGAACTCTGCCCGCAGACCGTCGGGGAGCGCGTGCAGGACCGGCCGGGCACCCGTACCGGAGATCCAGCGCAGGACGGGGTCGGGGCCGTCGAGTACGTGCAGATAGGTCGTCTCCCAGGCGTCGACGTCGAGGCCGAGCCGCTGCAGGGCCCGGAGGTACGTGCGGGCGTCGTGGCTGCTCGGACGCTCCGCCCGCGCCGTGAACGCGCGGAACCGCGGGTCGGCGGCGAGCTCGTGCAGGATGCGGTGGCTCGGCTCGCCGAAGTTGGCCGGGACCTGCACCGCGAGCCAGCCGGACGGCGCCAACCATCCCACCAGCTGCGGCAACAGATCGAGATGCCCGGGCACCCACTGCAAGGTGGCGTTCGAGAGCAGCACGTCGACCGGCCGGTCCGGTCGCCACGTCCGCAGGTCGGCCCGCTCGAACGACAGCCGGGCCGTGGCCCGAGCGGCGTCGATCATCTGGTCCGACGAGTCGACACCGTGCACCATGGACTGCGGCCAGCGTTCGGCCAGCGAGGCGGTGAGGTCGCCCGGCCCACAGCCGAGGTCGACGACGTACGCCGGGTCGGCGGCGCCCACCCGCGCCAGCAGGTCGACGTACGGCCGGCCACGCTCGCCGGCGAAGCTCCGGTAGACGACGGGGTCCCAGGTCGCGGTCATCAGCGGCTCCAGATCTGTCTTGACGTCGAGACAGATCGCATCACGACAAGTATCTTGATGTCAAGACACTTGTTCAGAGCCAGCCGCGCCGCGCCGCCTCCACCCCGAGCTGCAACCGGGTCTCGACGTCGGCGGTGTCCATCAGCACGCGGACGCGGCGCTGAACGGTGCGCATGGAGACCTGCAGCTGGGTGGCGACGGCATGGTCGGTGAGGCCGGCATGGAGCAACCGCAGGATCTGGGCGTCGAGCGGGCCGAGCCGGCCGCCCTCGACCTCCTCGACACCGGACTTGGTCGTCACCAGCGGGGACGCGCCGTGCCAGGTGCGCTCGAACAGCGCGATCACCATCTCCAGCAGGCCGCTGGCGTGCAGCAGCAGCGCTCCGCCGGACTGGTCCTCGGGCGACGCGAGGATCGGCAGCAGGGCGAGCTGACGGTCGACGATGACCAGCCGCGTCGGCAGCGTCGGAGTGACCCGTACCTCCTCGCCGTACTCCATGGCTTCCTCGGCTGCCTTGAAGAAACCCGGCCTCTCCAGCACCTCACGCTCGACCACGACACGGTATTTCACCCCGCGCTCGAGTGCCTTGTCCTCCTCGACGTTCTCCTCCGCCGACACCGCGACGACGCCGGACTTCACGAACACCATCACCTCGCGTCGCGCGCCCATCTGCAGCTGCGCGAACCGCTGACGAACCGCATCAGGGCCGAGTACGACGTCGACCACGTCTGCGACCGTCCGACGAGTCGCCGCACCGCGGTACATCTCGGTCAGCGAGCCGAGCTCGAGCTGGGCCCGGCGCAGGTCGTCTTGACGCTGGACGATCAACGCGCCGATGGCCACCGCCGGCGGCGAGGCGACGTAGCGTCCCTCGGTCGAGCTCGACCGGGCCACCAGCCCCTTGGACTCCAACGACGACAGCAGCCGGGCCGACTCCTCCACCGCACAGCCCAACGCGCCGGCGACGTCGTCGGCGCTGCCCGAGGGCAGGCTCACCAGCGCGCGGTAGGCGAGCGTCTCCCTGTTGTCGAGTCCGAGCACGTCGAGCACTGTGTCTCCCTCGCAGTTGCCCGAGCAACACCTACGACCGGTCGGGCGTGTGCCATGTCGCAAGACCGCCATCGTAGGCGAGCCAGCTGCTGGCAAGAACGTGGCGGGCTCGCCCACATTTTTCTGGTACGGGGGCGCCCCGTTCCAATAGGTCTGGAACGGGGCGCCCCCGTACCAATCGGGATGTGGACCGGAGCCACCCACGCGAGCTGCCGCGCTGGGTCTCTTGAGGTCAAGACTCTTGACGGTAGCCTGAGGCCATGCAGGATGAGGTCGACCGGTTGGTGGCGGCGTGGCGGCGCGAGCGCCCCGACCTCGACGTCACCCCGATGGAGGTGCTCAGCCGGGTCGGGCGACTCAGCCGCCACCTCGACCGGGCTCGGCGCCAGGCGTTCGCCGAGCAGAGCCTCGAAGCATGGGAGTTCGACGTACTCACGGCGCTCCGCCGGGCCGGCGCCCCCTACCAGCTGTCCCCCGGCCGGCTGCTGCGCGAGACGCTGGTGACCAGCGGCACGATGACCAACCGGGTCGACCGGCTCGCGGCCCGCGGCCTGGTGCGGCGGCTGCCGGACCCGCACGACCGGCGGGGCGTGATCGTCGAGCTCACCGCCGAGGGCCGCGCCCAGGTCGACGCCGCGCTGAACGCCCTGCTGGAGCACGAGCGCAGCCTCCTCGCCGGTCTCGGCGAGCGCGACCAGCGGCGTCTCGCCACGTTGCTGCGGGTGCTGGTGACGCCGTTCGACGAGGTGCCCTGAACTAATCAGCGCTCTCCGCCGCACGCAGCCACTGCTCCTCCAGCGCGTCCTTCTCGGCCACCACGGCCCGCAGGTCCACGTCGATACCGGCCAGCTTCTCGTAGTCACTCGCATGCACCGTCAGCTGCTCGTGCAGGTCGGTCTCACGCGCCGCCAGCCTGGCGATCTGGCGCTCCAGCCGGACCAGCTCCTTGCGGGCGGCCCGTTGCCCGGCCGCTGACGACTGCCCCGAAGACGTGGGTACGTCGGGCGCCGCCGCTCCCGCCGCCCGCCGCCGCTCGAGGTACTCCTCGACCCCTCGCGGCAGCATTTTCAGCGTGCCGTCGCCGAGCAGTGCCCACACCTCGTCGCACACCCGCTCGAGGAAGTAGCGGTCATGCGACACCACCACCAGCGACCCGGGCCAGCCGTCCAGGAAGTCCTCGACGACGTTGAGGATCTCGATGTCGAGGTCGTTGGTGGGCTCGTCGAGCAGCAAGACGTTCGGCTCGCTCATCAGCAGCCGCAACACCTGCAGCCGACGCCGCTCCCCGCCCGAGAGGTCACCGATCCGCGCCGTGAGCCGGTCACCGGTGAAGCCGAACCGCTCCAGCATCGAGGTCGCCGTCAGCTCGCCGCCCCCGGCCAGCGTCGTGACCCGGCGGATGCCCTCGACCGTGTCGAGCACGCGCTCGCCGGCGGGCAGCTCGTCGAGTGACTGGGTGAGATGGGCGAGCGCGACCGTGCGGCCCTGCTTGCGGCGGCCGGCGTCCGGGCGAAGCTCGCCGGAGAGCAGCCGGAGCACCGTCGTCTTCCCGGCGCCGTTGACACCCACCAGGCCGAGCCGCTCACCCGGCGCCAACCGGAACGTCGCCCGGTCAAGCAGCGCCCGGCCGCCGAGGGACACTGACACGTCCTCGAGGTCGACCACGTCCTTGCCGAGTCGCGTGGTGGCGAAGCGCTGCAGCTCCAGGCGGTCCCGCGGTTCGGGTACGTCGGCGATCAGCACGTTGGCCGCATCGACCCGGAACCGTGGCTTGGACGTACGGGCCGGGGCGCCGCGGCGCAGCCAGGCCAGCTCCTTACGGACCAGGTTGAGGCGACGGGTCTCCATGGCACCGGCCTGCCGACTGCGCTCTGCCTTGGCGAGCACGAACGCGGCATACCCACCGTCGTACGCGTCGACCACGCCGTCGTGCACCTCCCACGTCGTCGTGCAGACGGCGTCGAGGAACCAGCGGTCGTGGGTGACGACGAGCAGCGCGGACGGAAGCCCGGCGAGGTGCCTGGCCAGCCAGTCCACCGCTTCGACGTCCAGGTGGTTGGTGGGCTCGTCCAGCACGACCAGGTCATGGTCGTCGAGTAACAGCCGGGCCAGCGCCGCCCGACGGCGCTCGCCCCCCGACAGGGCGTCGAGCGTGCGGTCGAGGTCGAGCCCGGCGAGCAGGTGCTCGACCACGCCACGCGCCCGCGGGTCGCCGGCCCACTCGTGGTTAGCCCGGTCCCGCAGCACGAGATGCCGCACGGTCTGGCCGGGCTCCACCCGGTCACCCTGCTCGAGGTAGCCGACCCGGAGGCCGCGGTTGTGCGTCACCCTTCCGGCATCGGCCGGCTCGATCTTGGTCAGCACCCGCAGCAGCGTGGACTTGCCGTCGCCGTTGCGCCCGACCATGCCGACTCGCTGCCCGGCGCCGATACCGAGGCTCACGCCGTCGAGCAGCCGGCGGGTGCCGTACGCCTTGTCGACCCGCTCGAGGTTGACCAGGTTCGCGGGCGGGCTCATCCCACGACCCGGGCCCCGGGCACCGGACCGGCCGCGTGCAGGACCCGGCGGCAGACACCCGCCGCGAGCAGGGCACCGGCGAGCTCGTCGACGTGCTGCTCGTCGGCGGCCAGGAAGACCGTGGTCGGCCCCGACCCCGAGACCATCGCGCCGAGCGCACCCGCCTGGTCGCCCGCGTCCAGTGCCGCGGCCAGGTCGGGGCGCAACGACAGCGCGGCGCGTTGCAGGTCGTTGGCCAGGGCGTTGCCCAGGGCCTGCGGGCAGCCGTCGCGCAGGGCCGCCATCAGCTCGGTGGGTACGGCCGGCTCCGGCACGACCTCGTCAGCACGCAGCCGGTCGACCTCGGCGTACACCTCGGGGCTGGGCAGCCCTCCTTCAGCGATAGCGATGACCCACTCGAAGCGACCCCGTCCGAGGACCGGGCTGACCTGCTCGCCCCGGCCGGACCCGATCGCCGTGCCACCGACCAGGCAGAACGGCACGTCGCTGCCGAGCTGCGCAGCGAGCCGGAGCAGGTCGTCGCGGGCGGGCTCGATGTCCCACAACGTGGAGCACGCCACCAGCGCGGCTGCGGCGTCGCTGCTCCCGCCGGCCATCCCGCCCGCAACGGGAATCGTCTTGTGCACGTGCAAGGCGACGCCCTGCTCGACGCCGTACTCCTGCGCGAGCAGCTGGGCCGCCCGCAGCGCGAGGTTGGTGTCGTCGTCGGGCACAAGGTGAGCGTCGTCGCCGTGGACCCGCACGCTGAACCGGCCGGGCTCGTCGATGCGCGCGCGTACGTCGTCGAACAACCCGACCGCCTGGAAGACGGTCGCCACCGGGTGGAACCCGTCGTCCCGCGGCGTGCCGACTCCCAGGCAGAGGTTGATCTTGGCCGGGGTCCGCACCGTCACGCTGGTCGCTGGGGTGCTCACTGGGGAAACTCTATGGGGTGCGCGCCAGGTGTTCCGCAATGCGCGCGAAGTCGTCGACCCGCAGCGCCTCACCGCGCTCCTTCGGGTCGACGCCGGCGGCGCGCAGCGCGGACTCTGCGGCCGCGCCCGATCCCGCCAGCCCGGCCAGGGCGGCACGGAGCGTCTTGCGGCGTTGGGCGAACGCGTGGTCGACGACCTGGAAGACCTCGGCGCGGGCGGCCGTAGTGGCCGGGGGCGGCCGATGGTCGAAGGCCACCAGGCCGGAGTCGACGTTGGGTGCGGGCCAGAAGACGGTGCGGCCGATCTGGCCGGCCGGCCGCACGTCTGCGTACCACGCGGCCTTCACACTCGGGATGCCGTAGGTGCGAGATCCCGGACCCGCCACCAGCCGGTCGGCCACCTCGGACTGCACCATGACCAGTGAACGGCGCAGCGACGGCAGCAGGCCGAACAGGTGCAGCAGGACAGGCACGGACACGTTGTAGGGCAGGTTGGCGACCAACGCCGTCGGGGCCGGACCGGGCAGCTCGCTGACCCGCAGGGCGTCGGCAGCGACGACCTCGAGCCGATCGGCGTGCCCCGGAGCCTGCTCGGCCACCGTCGCCGCCAGTGCGGACGCGAGCGCCGGCTCGACCTCGATGGCGACCACCCGAGCGGCGTGGTCGAGCAGCCCGAGGGTCAGCGACCCGAGACCCGGGCCCACCTCGACCACGACGTCGTCCGGCCGCAGGTCGGCCACCCGGACGATGCGCCGCACCGTGTTTGCGTCGATGACGAAGTTCTGACCCCGCTGCTTGGTGGGCCGGAGGTCCAGGGCGGCCGCCAGCGAACGCACATCCGCCGGACCGAGAAGTCTCGGCCCGGCGGATGCGGGGTGGTGCGCGGAGTCGGCCACCTAGGTGGGCAGACCCAGCTCGGCGGCGCAGCCCGGCCAGGCGCCGTAGCCGCCGTTGGCATCACGGACCTTCTCCGCGATGGAGATCTGGGTCTCCCGGCTGTTCTCGCTCGGCAGTCCGGAGCCGCCGTACGCCTCCCAGGTCTCCACGTTGAACTGCAGGCCGCCGTAGTAGCCGTTGCCGGTGTTGATGGCCCAGTTGCCTCCGGACTCGCAGTCGGCGAGCCGGTCCCAGACGGTGTTGCCGCCGGAGAAGTCGGACGTGGGCTCCGGGCGGCTCTTGGTGCCGTGAGCCTCGACCCGGTCGACCGGTTTGCGAACGACGGCGGACTTGAGGGTCTTCTTGCTGCGCATCTCGCCGTCGGCATAGACGAGGCTGAGCGTCACCCGCTTGGCGCCGTTGCGACCCTCCTCGACGACCTTCTCCTGGTCCTCGTAGAGCTTGTCGTCCTCGCGGACCACCGTCTTGTTCGGGATCGACACCAGGCCGGTGACGGTCTTCTTGTCGATCTTGACGACGGTGATGTTCGAGCCGTTCTTGATCGCCGACTTGAGGTCCGGCTTGACCTCGTCGTTGGAGTCGGTCTTCACCTTCATGTCTTTGAGTGCGTCCGCGACGGTGAGTGCCGTCGTGGTCCGCTTGGACGCCTTGCCCTTCAGCACCAGGTCGACCTTCTTGACGGTCTTGACGGTGAGGTCGAGACCCTCGCGGCCGATCGGGGCACCGCGGCTGGCGGACAGCTCCGCGTTGCTGAACCGCAGGCCGATCTGGGAGAGGGCGGTGTCGACGCTGGTCGCGGTCACCCAGTAGTTGCTCTTCTTGCCGTCGACGGTGAGGGTCAGCTCCCGTCCGTACCGCACGGCGATGCGGGAGCCGTCCTCGACGCCGCTGGACGGCGACGGGGCGACGGCGTCGTGGTCACCGAGCTCGATGCCCTCGTCGTCGAGGACTTCCTCGACGGTGTCCCCGAAAGTCTTGACATCCTTGACCTTGCCGTCGATCGACAAGGTCACGGTCTTGCTCATCGTGGCGTACGCGACGGTGCCGCCGACCAGTCCGCAGACGGCCAACGCGACCGCAACGACGAGAGCGATTCGCTTCCGCACAGTGCTCCAGTGCTCGTTCCGTCCGGGTACGGGACGGCATCACCTGGACAGGCTCTCACCACACGACAACTGCGGACCCCGATGGGTCCGCCCGGTGCTCCAGCCTGTTCAGTTCGTGGTGCTGCCGTTAGCAGGTCCGATCCCGGCCAACAATCACGGGACGATAACGAACTACCCCGCAACACGCCAAATGCCTCGCCGCCTGAGCGCATTTGTCCTGGTATTTCATGATCACTCCTGTCACATCAACCCGCCACGCCCCAGGACTCTCACCGACGGTGTTCCCCGGTCGTACGGACCGTGCTCATTTGCCGCCGACCGGCCGTCTGAACGTGACCTGACACACCCTCCGCACGGCGAACGCGGGAGCTACCACGGGCCGCCGAAGGCCGCGTCGGTGTTGGCGTCGATCGTGCGGCACAGCTCGGCCAGGTCGGCGCCGAGCGTCACCGCCATCGCCCGCACGGTCAGCGGCACGAGGTACGACGCGTTGGTGCGACCGCGGTGCGGCATCGGGGTCAGGTACGGCGCGTCGGTCTCGACCAGCATCTTGTCGGGCGGCGTGACCGCGAGTGCGGCCCGCAACGGCTCGGCGTTCTTGAACGTCACGGTGCCGGCGTACGACAGCCAGAAGCCGCGCTCCACACACGCCCGGGCGAAGTCGGCGTCACCGGAGAAACAGTGCATGACGACCCGGTCGGGGGCGCCCTCGCTGTCGACGACCTTCAGCACGTCGTCGTGCGCGTCGCGATCGTGGATGACCAGCGTCTTGCCGTGCTTCTTGGCCAGCGCGATGTGGGCCCGGAACGACTCCTGCTGCGCCTCCACACCCTCGGGGCCGGTACGGAAGTAGTCCAGCCCGGTCTCGCCGACCGCACGGACCCGCGGCGACGAGCCGGCCAGCCGGTCGATCTCGGCCAGCGCCGCGTCCAGGTCACCCGCGGCCGCCAGCCTCGGCGCTTCGTTCGGGTGCAGGGAGACGCCGGCCACGACCGCGTTGTACGCACCGGCGGTCTCGACCGCCCAGCGCGCGCCCGGCAGGTCGCAGCCGATCTGCACGATCCTGGTCACGCCGACCGACCCGGCCAGGCGCAGCGCCTCGTCGACCGGCAACGCGGACGGCCCGCGCCCGAGGTCGAGGTGGCAGTGGTTGTCGACGACCGGGTACGGCAACGGCTCCGGCAGAGCCGGCAGATCGGAGCCGGGCATCAGTCGTCGTTGTCGGCCAGTCGCGGGAACAGCGACGCGCCCTTGGTGATGGTCACGCCGGCCGGCAGCTGACCCCAGCGACCGGCGTCGCCGACCCGCTGCTCGGCCAGCGGACCGAGGGCGGCAGCCGCGCCCAACGCGTCCCAGATCTGCTGCGACGACTTCGGCATCACGGCATGGTGCAGCACCGCGACCGCGCGCAGCGACTCGGCCGCGGTGAAAAGGATGGTCGCCAGCCGGCCGCGCGCCGCGTCGTCCTTGGCAACCTTCCATGGCTCCTGCTCGGCGAGGTAGTGGTTGACCGCGCCGACGTACGTCTCCGTGGCCGCGATCGCCTCGTGCAGGGCGAGCCGGTCGACCGCCGCCTCCGCGGTCGCCACGGTCGCCGCGAGCTGGTCGGCCAGGGCCTGCTCGGCCGGGCCGTGGTCGGTCGCCTCGGGCAGCACGCCGTCGAAGTACCGGCAGACCATCGCGGTCACCCGCGACGTCAGGTTGCCCAGCCCGTTGGCCAGCTCGGACGTGTAGATCGCGGTCATGTGCTCCCAGGAGAACGACCCGTCGGAGCCGAACGCGATCGCGCGCAGGAAGTAGTAGCGGTACGCGTCGGACCCGAAGTGGTCGACGACCTGGCTCGGGTGGATGGCCGTCGCTTTCGACTTGCTCATCTTCTGTCCGCCGACCAGCAGCCAACCGTGCGCGAACACCTGCCGGGGTACGTCGATCCCGGCCGCCATCAGCATGGCCGGCCAGATCACCGCGTGGAACCGGAGGATGTCGCGGCCGACCAGGTGGACGTCAGCAGGCCAGGTGCGGGCGAACGTCTCCGGCGCCGTGCCGTAGCCCGCCGCCGTGGCGTAGTTGAGCAGCGCGTCGATCCAGACGTAGAGGACGTGCCCCTCGTCCCACGGCACCGGGATCCCCCAGTCGAAGCTCGAGCGGGTGATCGACAGATCGTCGAGCCCTTGCTTCACGAAGGCGATGACCTCGTTGCGCGCGCTCTCGGGCTGGACGAACGTCGGGTTGTCCTCGTACAGGGCGAGCAGCCGGTCGGCGTACTCGGACAGCCGGAAGAAGTAGTTGGACTCGGAGATCTGGTCGACCGGGCGCTGGTGGATCGGGCACAGCTTCTGTCCATCCGCACCGTCGAGCAGCTCGGCGGGCAGCTTGAACTCCTCGCAGGCCACGCAGTACGGGCCTTCGTAGGTGCCCTCGTAGACCTGGCCGGCGTCGTACAGCGTCTGCCAGAACTCCCGGACCCGTTCGGTGTGCCGCTCGTCGGTCGTGCGGATGAAGTCGTCGTTGCTCGCGTCGATGACATCGAGCACCGGCTGCCACTCGCGCGCGACCAGGCCGTCGGTGAAGTCCTGCGGTGACTGGCCGGCCTCCTCGGCCGCCTGCAGCACCTTCTGGCCGTGCTCGTCGGTGCCGGTGAGGTACCAGACCGACTCGCCACGCTGCCGGTGCCAGCGCGCGATCATGTCACCGGCGACGGTCGTGTACGCGCTGCCGATGGACGGGGCGGCCGTCACGTAGTAGATCGGCGTCGTGACGTAGAAGGACTTCGCCGCAGGGCTGGTTTCGGACATGCGGCCAATCCTACGAGCGGTCGAGTGCGAGCGCGTACACAGTTCTTTTCGGCAGGCCGGTTCGGCGTACGACGTCGGTGACCGCATCCTTGGTCGACAGCCCACGCTCCCGTGCCTCGTCGAGGAGCGCCGTGACCTGCTCCGGCCCGAGGTCACCGGCGGCCGGCTCGGCCTGCCCGGACACGACGATCGTCACCTCACCCCGGACGCCGTCGGCGGCCCAGCCGGCGAGCTCGCCCAGCCCGCCCCGACGTACCTCCTCGTAGGTCTTCGTCAGCTCCCGGCAGACGGCGGCCGGTCGGTCGGCACCAAGCGCCTCGGCCATCGCGGTCAGCGCGGCCGCGGTGCGGTGCGGCGCCTCGAAGAACACCATCGTGCGAGGCTCGTCGGCGAGGGCGGCCAGCCGGCGGGCACGCTCTCCTGCCTTACGGGGAAGGAAACCCTCGAAGCAGAACCGGTCCACGGGCAGCCCGGACACCGCCAGCGCAGTGAGTACGGCGGACGGGCCGGGCACCGCGGTCACGGCGATGTCCTCGGCTACCGCGGCCGCGACGAGGCGGTAGCCGGGGTCCGACACGCTCGGCATCCCGGCGTCGGTGACGAGCAGCACGCGGTCTCCGTCACGCAGTGCCTGGATCAGGTCGTCGGTGCGCCGCGCCTCGTTGCCCTCGAAGTACGACAGCACCCGGGCGCTGGTCTCGACCCCCAGGTCTGAGCAGAGCCGGCGCAGGCGGCGCGTGTCCTCCGCGGCGATCACGTCGGCCGCCGCGAGCTCGGTCGCGAGCCGCGGCGAGGCGTCGTCGACCCGGCCGATCGGTGTCGCGGCGAGCACGAGCGTTCCAGGCGTCACCCGGACAGCATCCCAGCCCGGCCGGCGCGCTCCGTACAGTGTCCGCGTGACCAGCGCGCCTTCGCATGCCTCGGACCTCCCGGCAGCCCTGGAGCCACTCGGGCGGGACCGCGACGGACGACCGCTGCCCGACGCGCGCCGCCGGCTCACTCCGGCGGTCTTCCTGTCGGAGCCGCTGCTCGGCTGGATCGGGCCGCTGCTGCTCGCGGCACTCGCCGGCGTCCTGCGGCTCTGGCGGCTCGGCAACCCGAACGCGCTGCTGTTCGACGAGACGTACTACGCCAAGGACGCGTACTCCCTGCTGCTGCACGGGCATGTGCTCGACCCGGTCGAGAAGGCCGACGACCTGGTCGTCGTCGGCAAGGTGGGCAACATGTTCACCGACATCCCGAGCTTCTACGTGCACCCAGACGTCGGCAAGTGGCTGATCGCTGTCGGCGAGTGGCAGTTCGGGATGGACTCGTTCGGGTGGCGGTTCTCGGCGGCGGTGGTCGGCTCGCTGACCGTGTTCGTCCTGGCCCGGCTGGTGCGACGCCTCACCGGCTCCACCCTGCTGGGCTGCGTCGCCGGACTGCTGCTGTGCCTGGACGGTCTGCACTTCGTGATGTCCCGGACCGCCCTGCTGGACGTCTTCTTGACCTTCTTCCTGGTCTGCGCGGTCGGCTGTCTCCTGGTGGACCGCGACTGGGGGCGGACCAGGATCGCGCGCACGGTGATCGCCGGCGAGGACCCCGGCCGGTTCGGACCGGTGCGCGCGGTGCTGCTGCGACCGTGGCGGATCGCCGCCGGCGTCTGCTTCGGGCTGGCGGTCGGCACGAAGTGGAACGCGTTGTTCGTGCTGGCGGCGCTGGGCCTGCTGGTGTGGGCGTGGGACGCGTCAGTACGGCGGGCGATCGGGGTGCGCGCCCCCGTACGCAAGGCGGCCCTCGTCGACGCCGTACCCGCGTTCTTCTCGCTGGTCGGGGTCGCGCTCGTCGTGTATGTCGCCACCTGGGCGGGCTGGTTGGCCAACGCCGGGTCGTACGAGGAGCAGTTCGGCGACGACTGGGGCTCCTATGCGGCGACCGACGCCGAGGGTGCCGGCGAGGCGGTGCAGTCGGTGCGCTCGTTGTGGAACTACCACCAGGAGATCTGGGGCTTCCACACCGGCGACGGCATCAACAAGAAGTCGCACGTCTACCAGTCGAGCCCGTGGGGATGGCCGATCATCAACCGGCCGGTGGGCGTCGACGCGGAGACCGACATCCAGCCGGGTGAGCAGGGCTGTCCGACGGACGCCAACAAGTGCATCCGGCAGATCCTGGCCATCGGGACTCCGGTCCTGTGGTGGGGCGGCGTGCTCGCGCTGTTCGCGTCGCTGTGGTTCTGGGTCGGCGGGCGGGACTGGCGGTTCGGGCTGGCACTGGTGGGAGTCGGGTCGACCTGGCTGCCCTGGCTGTGGTTCGACGACCGGCCGATCTTCTACTTCTACGCGGTGGCGACGCTGCCGTTCACGATCATCGCGATCACGCTGCTGCTGGGGAAGATCCTCGGCCCGCCCGGCCGTTCGCCGCGGCGTCGGTGGGGTGCGCTGGTGGCCGGCGGCTTCGTCGTGCTGGTCGCCGCCAACTTCGCGTACTACCACCCGATCTGGACCGACGGGCTGCTCACCAACGAGAACTGGCTCGACCGGATCTGGTTCACCCGCTGGATCTGACCGTTAGTGGTGGGTGTGGTCCGGCGTACCCGCCTCGCCACCCTTCTCGACCACTACGAACTGGCCCATCATCCCTTGGTCCTCGTGCATCAGGACGTGGCAGTGGAACATGTACGGCAGGTCCGGGTCGGTGTAGTCGGTGAACTCCATCGCCAGCCGTACGGTCCGGTCCGGCGGCATGAAGATGGTGTCCTTCCACCCCGCCAGCTCCGGCCCGGGCTCTTCGCCATCGATGGACAGCACCTGGAACTGCACGTCGTGCACGTGGAAGTTGTGCGGGTTGCCGTCGCGGTTGCGGACCTCCCAGACCTCGGTGCTGTCGACCTCGACCGTCTCGTCGATGCGGTCCATCTCCATCTTCTTGCCGTTGATGTTGCGCCCGGACAGCTCGAACTCGCGGACCTTCGCGCCGTCGACGTCGAGGTCGGGCGCGTCGGCGAGCTCGGCCGGGACGTCGGGCGACGCCGCCAGGTCGTCCGCAGCCCGCAGCTGGAGTACGTCGAACCGGTCCACCCCGCCGTCGAACCGGTCCACGAACACGTCGGCGCCGCCGAGGTCCGGCGGGTAGGACCGGAGCACGGTCTCCTCCCCCGGTTGCAGGTCGACCACGACCTCGGCGCGCTCACCGGGTGACAGCTGCACCCGGTCCCGCCGTACGGGCTCGGGCAGCAGCCCACCGTCGGTGCCGACCAGGGCGAACGAGCGATCGTCCGAGAACCCGAAGTCGTACATCCGGGCGGTGGACGCGTTGAGCAGCCGCAGCCGGACCTTCTCGGTCGTGACGTCGAGGTAGGGGTCAGGCGTGCCGTTGACGACCAGGTCCTCGCCAAGGACGCCGATGCCGGAGAACAGCCGGCTGGAGAGGTCGAGCTCGCCGTCGCCGTTCAGCCGCTTGTCCTGCACGATGACCGGGATGTCGTCGACGCCGTACTCGTGCGGGAGCCGGTCGGCCACCGCGCTGTCCGGGTCGTCGAGGATGAACAGGCCCGCCAGACCGCGGTAGACGTGGTCGGCGGTCTCGCCGTGCGGGTGCGGGTGGTACCACAAGGTCGCCGCCGGCTGATCGATCGTCCACTGCGGCTGCCACGTCTCCCCCGGCGCGATCGGCTGGTGTGGTCCGCCGTCGGCCTCGGCCGGGAGGTGCATCCCGTGCCAGTGCACGCTGGTCTCCTCGCCGAGGTCGTTGGTGACC
>WHTB01000461.1 GCA_009379735.1 Propionibacteriales bacterium | reverse complement strand
GCCGGCGTTGGCCGAGGCCGGGGCCAAGGGCGTCAACGACCTGTCCGAGGACGACTGGGAGCGGCTGCGCGCGACCTTCGGCAACCAGCGGATGCTCGGCATGTCGCTGGACGCCGGCGGCCATCTCACGCACGGGTTCCGGCCCAACATCTCCGGCAAGATGTTCCACCAGCGCAGCTATGGCACCGACCCCGGCACCGGCCTGCTCGACTACGACCAGGTGGCGAAGGCGGCCCGCGAGTTCAAGCCGCTGGTCCTGATCGCCGGCTACTCCGCGTACCCCCGGCGGATCGACTTCGCCAAGATGCGGGAGATCGCCGACGAGGTCGGTGCGACCTTGATGGTCGACATGGCGCACTTCGCCGGCCTCGTCGCCGGCAAGGTGTTCACCGGCGACGAGGACCCGGTGCCGCACGCCCACGTCGTCACGACCACGACCCACAAGTCGCTGCGCGGTCCGCGCGGCGGTCTGGTGATCGCCACCCCGGAGTACTCCGACGCCGTCGACAAGGGCTGCCCGATGGTGCTCGGCGGGCCGCTCTCGCACGTGATGGCCGCCAAGGCGGTCGCGCTGGCCGAGGCGCGCCGACCCGAGTTCGCCACGTACGCCCAGGCCGTCGCCGACAACGCCAAGTCACTGGCCGACGGGTTCCTCCGCCGCGACGCCCGGCTGGTCACCGGCGGCACCGACAACCACATCGTGCTGCTCGACGTGTCCGGCTTCGGGCTGACCGGGCGCCAGGCCGAGGCTGCGCTGCTCGACTCCGGGGTGGTCACCAACCGCAACTCCGTGCCGTCCGACCCGAACGGCGCGTGGTACACGAGCGGCATCCGGTTCGGCACGCCCGCCCTCACCACCCGTGGCTTCGGTGCGGCGGAGTTCGACCGGGTGGCTGAGCTCGTGGTCGACGTACTCACCCAGACCTCGGCGGGTACGGCCAAGGACGGCAAGCCGTCGAAGGCGAAGTACACGCTGGCCGAAGGCGTGGCCGACAAGACCAAGGCGGCCTCAGCCGAGCTGCTCGACCAGCACCCGCTCTACCCCGGGCTCGAGCTCGCCTGACGCACCGCCAGCCCGGCCAGCGCTCCACCGGCGAACGTCGCCACGAGCAGCACCCACAGCGAACCCCAGGTGCCGAGCCCGGAGACCGCGCCGCCGAACGCCACTCCGGGGTTGAGCACACCCCCGGAGATCGGCCCGGCGACGAGCAGGCCACCCGCGGCGGCGAAGCCGATGGCGAGGCCGTAGTAGCTGTTGCCCCGGCGGTCCCGCTCACCGACCGTTAGCACGACGTACGTGAGGGCGAAGGTGAACAACAGCTCGACGACGAGCGCCTTCGCGACCAGGTCGCCCGCCAACGAGACGCCCTCCGGCAGCGCCACCAGCCAGCGGGCGAGCACCGCGGCCAGCAGGGTGCCGAGCAGCTGGGCGGCCCAGTACGGCAGGAGCTCCGCGGCGTCGAGCCGGCCGCGGACCACCGCGCCGAGCGACACTGCCGGGTTGAAGTGCGGCACCGGCGCACCGCCACCGGCGTACACCAGCACCATCAGCACCGAGCCGACCGCGAGCGCGGCCAACGGGTCACCGCCGCCCACGGAGACCAGGAAGGTCAGGACCAGGAAGAAGCTGCCCGCCAGCTCGACGGCGTATCTGCGCATGCCGAGCACCCTCTCACCCGACCGGTGTCGGCGTCGCGCGGCGCACCAGCGCCTCGAGGTCGAGCCCGCGGGGGAGCGTCCCGAACGTGCCGGCCCACTCGCCGCCCAGCCGCGACGCGCAGTACGCGTCGGCCACCTCGGC
>WHTB01000341.1 GCA_009379735.1 Propionibacteriales bacterium | reverse complement strand
GGCGTGCTCCCGCAAGGCCGCACCGGAGTCGCCGTCGGCCTGCCACCAGACCTCGATCCGGTCGCTGACCTCGAGACCGGTGCTCTTGCGGGCGTCCTGCAGCAGCCGGACGGCCTCACGCGCCAGGCCGGCCCGGACCAGCTCCGGGGTGAGCTCGAGGTCGAGCGCCACGGTCTCGCCCTGGTCGTTGACGACCGACCAGCCCTCACGTGGCCGCTCGGACACGATCACCTCGTCGGGCTGGACGGCCACCGCGGCCCCGTCGACCTCGACCTCGGCGGACCCGCCGGCCCGCAACGCGTCGGCGAGGGCCTGGGCGTCGGCGGCCGCGATCGCCGCCGCTACCTTCGGCGTGTCCTTGCCGAACCGTCTGCCCAGCGCCCGGAAGTTGCCCTTGGTCGAGAAGTCGACCAGGTCGGCGCCGGCCTCGCCGAGCGACTCCAGCGCACCGATGTTGAGCTCCTCCGCCACATCGTGGCGCAGGTCGTCGGACAGCGCGTGCCACGCCGCCGACCCGACGAGCGCGCGGCGCAGCGGCTGACGGGTCTTGACCTTCGCCTCGGCTCGGGCTGACCGACCCAGCTCGACGACCCGACGGGCCAGCATCATCTGCCGGTGCAGGTCGTCGTCGACCGCGGTCGCGTCGTGGTCCGGCCAGGCCGCCAGGTGCACCGACTCCGGCGCATCCGTGCGTACGGGGCGTACGACGTCCTGCCAGACCTGCTCGGTCACGAACGGCATCAGCGGCGCCATCAGCCGGGTCAGGGTGTCGAGGGTGTCGTGCAACGTGCTCAGCGCACCGGGATCGCCGGCCCAGAAGCGCCGCCGCGACCGCCTTACGTACCAGTTCGACAGGTGGTCGACGAACGTCGCGACCTGCTGGCCCACCCGCTGGGTGTCGTACGACTCCATCGCCGCCGTGACGTCGCGGACGAGCCGCTGGGTCTGGGAGTGCAGCCAACGGTCGAGCACGTGCCGCTCGGCGACCGGCGGCGTGCTCTCCGGGTCGGGTGACCAGCTCGCGGTCCGGGCGTACAGCACCTGGAACGCAACGGTGTTCCAGTACGTCAGGAGCACCTTGCGGACGATCTCCTGCAAGGTCGCGTGGCCGACCCGGCGGGCCGCCCACGGCGATCCGCCGGCGGCCATGAACCACCGGACGGCGTCGGCGCCGTGCTCGTCCATCAGCGGCATCGGCTCCACGATGTTGCCGAGGTGCTTCGACATCTTGCGGCCGTCCTCGGCCAGCAGCAGTCCGAGGCAGACGACGTTCTCGTACGACGACTTGTCGAACACCAGCGTGCCGATCGCCATCAGCGTGTAGAACCAGCCGCGGGTCTGGTCGATGGCCTCGCAGATGAACTGAGCGGGGTACGCCGGCTCGAACTGTGCGGCCGACCCGTCGAGGTGCGGGTAACCCCACTGGGCGAACGGCATCGAGCCCGAGTCGAACCACGCGTCGATCAGCTCGGGCACCCGGGTTGACGGCTGCTGGCACTGGGGACACGCGAAGCCGATGTCGTCGACGAACGGCCGGTGCGGGTCGAGCGCGTCCAGGTCGTCACCGGTGAGCTGGCCGAGCTCGGCGCGCGAGCCGACACAGGTGAGGTGGCCTTGGGCGCACCGCCAGATCGGCAGCGGGGTGCCCCAGAACCGGGTCCGCGACAGCGCCCAGTCGACGTTGTTGTTCAACCAGTCGCCGTACCTGCCCCACTTGACGGTCTCGGGGAACCAGCTGGTCTGCTCGTTCTCCCGCAGCAGGGCGTCCTTGATCTGCGTCGTCCGGATGTACCAGGACGGCAGCGCGTAGTAGATCAGCGGTGTGTGGCAGCGCCAGCAGTGCGGGTACGGGTGCTCGTACGACTCGTGCTTCCACAGCACGCCACGGCTCTCCAGGTCGGCGACCAGATCCTTGTCCGCGTGCTTGAAGAACTGCCCGCCCACCAGTGGCACCGAGTCCTCGAAGTGGCCGTCGCGGGTGACCGGGTTGACGACCGGCAGGTCGTAGGCCCGGCAGACCGCAAGGTCGTCGGCGCCGAAGGCGGGTGACTGGTGCACCAGCCCGGTGCCGTCCTCGATGGTGACGTAGTCGGCGAGTACGACGATGTGCGCGGGCGCCGGGAACTCCACCAGCTCGAACGGCCGCTGGTAGGTCCAGCGCTCCATCTCCCGACCGGAGACCCGCGACTCGACCGTCCAGCCCTCGCCGAGGGCGGTCTCGAACAGCGGCTCGGCCACGACCACCGACTCGGTGCCGTCGGTCGCGACGACGTACTCGACCTCGGGGTTGACCGCGACCGCGGTGTTGGCGACGAGGGTCCAGGGTGTGGTCGTCCAGACCAGCAGTGCCGCCTGGCCGGCGTACGGCCCCGAGGTGAGCGGGAGCCGGACGAACACGGACGGGTCGAGCACGGTCTCGTAGCCCTGGGCGAGCTCGTGGTCGGACAGGCCGGTCTCGCAGCGCGGGCAGTACGGCGTGATGCGGTGGTCCTCGACCAGCAGGCCCTGGTCGAAGATCTGCCTCAGCGCCCACCAGACGCTGTCGATGTACTCCGGGTCCATCGTGCGGTAGGCCGCCTGGGTGTCGACCCAGTAGCCCATCCGCTCGGTCATCTCCTCGAACGCGCCGACGTGGCGCTCGACGGACTCGCGGCACTTCGCGTTGAACTCGGCGATGCCGTACGCCTCGATGTCGACCTTGCCGGACAGGCCGAGCTCCTTCTCGACGCCGACCTCGACATGCAGACCCTGGCAGTCCCAGCCGGCCTTGCGGGCGACGTGGTAGCCCTGCATGGTCTTGAACCGCGGGAACACGTCCTTGAAGACGCGGGCCTCGACATGGTGCGTGCCGGGCTTGCCGTTGGCGGTCGGCGGACCTTCGTAGAACGTCCAGCGCGGTGCCGTCGCGGTCTGCTCCAGCGACCGGTCGAAGGTCTTGTGCTCGCGCCAGAACGCCAGGATCTGGTGGTCGAGGGCCGGCAGGTCCACCTGCGGCGGCACGGGTCGGTACATCGTTGCGGTCCTCCGTCAGCGAGCGCTCGAACTGCGCTGCGTCCTGCCGGAGGGACGAGCCGCGACCGGTGTCGCGTCCCGCGGTACCACCCTCCTTGGCCGCCCAGGCTGCCGGCGGCCCGCTCGAGGTGCGCCGCGGCCGGTTCTAGTGGGACCTCACGGTCTGTTCTTCCGGCGGCTCCGGGGTGATGGCCCCATCGATGCTGTGCGGCGGGCCACAGTCTAGGGGACGCCGCACCGTCGGCCACACTGGATTCGTGGCTACGGGTCTGCGCGTGTCGGTGCGGGTGAAGCCGGGCGTGTCGCGCCCCGGCATCGGCGGCGCCTATGGTGGGGCGCTTGTCGTGGCGGTGGCGGCCCGTGCGGTCGACGGTGCGGCCACTGAGGCGGCGCTGGTGGCGGTGGCGAAGGCGTTCGGGGTACGGCGTCGGGACGTCACGCTGGTCAGCGGGCGGACACGACGCGACAAGCTGGTCGACGTGACGGGGGAGCGGGTCAGCCTCGAAGCCCGGCTGGCGACGCTGCTGAGGTCCTGACGGCGACCCGCACAGATGTGCGAAAAGTTCAGCGTGGACGGTTGAAGCAGGCGCAGACGCGGCCTATCCTCGCGGCACCATGTGTGGCGTCGAGCACGCCGCACACGCCCAGTGAAGGGGTCCACCTCATGGCCAAGGCGCCCGCCAAGAAGGCGACGTCCACCAAGAAGGTGGCTGCCAAGGCAGCCGCGAAGAAGACCCCTGCCACCAGAGCACCGGCGCGGAAGGCAGCAGCCAAGAAGGCGGCGCCGGCGAAGAAGACGGCGACCAAGAAGGCGGCGCCGGCGAAGAAGACGGCGACCAAGAAGGCGGCGCCGGCCAAGAAGACGGCCACCAAGAAGGCCACCAAGAAGCCGGCGCCGGTCAAGAAGCAGGTGACCCGGGCGAGCAGCCGCCGGCTGGCCGTACGCGCAGACGAGAAGCCCTGGACCGCCAAGGAGCTGCGCGAGGTCAGCGGAGCGCTGCAGGGCGAG
>WHTB01000182.1 GCA_009379735.1 Propionibacteriales bacterium | reverse complement strand
CCGGCCGGGTGGCCGGCTGGTGGTGTGCGAGTTCAGCCATCCCACCTGGGCGCCGTTCCGCACGGCGTACGTCGAGTACCTGATGCGCGCCCTGCCGCCGATCGCCCGGTTCGTCTCGTCCAACCCCGAGGCGTACGTCTACCTCGCCGAGTCGATCCGGGCCTGGCCCGACCAGGCCGCGCTGGCCGGCTGGGTTCGCGAGGCCGGCTGGTCGGCGGTGGCCTGGCGCAACCTGTCCGGCGGCATCGTCGCCCTGCACCGCGCCACCCGCCCCTGACCCCCTTCCCGCCGGCGGCCCCGGCCGCTCCCTCCGGTGACCGTGACGTTTTCGACAGACACGCCAGCGTGTCGCGTCGAAAACGTCACACTCAGCGGGGCGGGTCGGGACCGTTTTGGGGCCCGCCAACCCGGAGTCGCCAGACGCGGGCGTTGCCCCTAGACTGAGCCTCGACCGGAGTTAGTGAAGATTTTCACTAACTCGCAAGCAGCGTTGCGGACGCCCCGACCACCGAGGACAGCCACCATGTCGCGGACCACCGCCGACGAGCGGCAGGCCGACGTCATCGTCGTCGGCGCCGGTCCGGCCGGATCCACCGCGGCTTACCATCTCGCCCGCGGCGGCCTCGACGTCCTGCTGCTGGAGAAGACCGTGTTCCCGCGGGAGAAGGTCTGCGGTGACGGGCTCACCCCGCGCGCCGTCCGCTCGCTGATCCGGATGGGCCTCGACCTCGACGAGCCGGGCTGGGTCAAGAACCACGGCCTGCGAATCGTCGGCGGCGGCCACCAGATCGAGCTGCCCTGGCCCGACCTCGCGTCGTACCCCAGCTTCGGCCTCGTGCGCACCCGGCTCGACTTCGACGACATCCTGGCCCGGCAGGCGGTCAAGGAGGGCGCCCGGCTGCACGAGCGCACCGCCGTCACCGGCCCGGTCAAGGACGACCGCACCGGCCGCGTCGTCGGCGTCACGGCGCGCACCATGGACGACGCGGGTCGCAAGACCGGCGACGAGCGCGAGTTCCGCGCCCCGGTGGTGATCGCGGCCGACGGCAACTCCGCCCGGCTCGCCCTGTCGATGGGCTGGACCAAGCGCGACGACCGGCCGATGGGGGTCGCGGTCCGCACCTACTACACCAGCCCGCGGCACGACGACGACTGGCTCGAGTCCTGGCTGGAGCTCTGGGACGGGGCTCCGGGCGCGCCGGGCTCGCAGCTGCTGCCCGGCTACGGCTGGATCTTCGGCGTCGGCGACGGCACCGCCAACGTCGGCCTCGGCATCCTCAACACGTCCAGCGCCTTCGGCAAGGTCGACTACAAGGACGTCCTCCGCAGCTGGCTCGACAACACCCCCGAGGAGTGGGGCTTCCGCGAGCCCAACCGGGTCGGCGAGGTCCGCGGCGCCGCGCTGCCGATGGGGTTCAACCGCAAGCCGCACTACGCCGACGGGCTGCTGCTGGCCGGTGACGCGGGCGGCATGGTCAACCCGTTCAACGGCGAGGGCATCGCGTACGCGATGGAGTCCGCGGAGCTGGCGGCCGACGTGATCGTGCAGGCGATGCGGCGGCCCAAGGGCGCCGCCCGCGAGCTCGCCCTGCGGGCGTACCCGGCCGCACTCGACCAGGCCTATGGCGGCTACTACACCCTGGGCCGTATCTTCGCGTCGATGATCGGCAACCCGCACGTGATGAAGTACGGCACCCGCTACGGCCTGCCGCGCAAGACGCTGATGCGCTTCACCTTGAAGCTGCTGGCGAATCTCACCGACCCGCGGGGCGGGGACTCGATGGACAGAGTCATCAATGCGATGAGCAAGATGGCCCCGGTGGCATGATGCGCCATCAGGCACCATGGCAGGACTCGAAGCGAGACGTTACGCAAAGAGGGGAGTAGGTCGGCGTGGATCTCTACGTGCCGATTCTCGGGCTCGGCCTGTTGGCGGCCGGGTTCGCCATTTTCTCGGTCGTCGTCAGCACCCTGACCGGGCCGAAGCGCTACAACCGCGCGCGGTTGGACTCCTACGAGTGCGGCATCGAGCCGACGCCACAGCCGGTCGGTGGGGGCCGGTTCCCGGTGAAGTACTACATCACCGCGATGATGTTCATCGTCTTCGACGTCGAGATCATCTTCCTCTACCCGTGGGCCGTCCACTTCGACGCCATGGGCATGTTCGGGCTGGTCGAGATGGTGCTGTTCATGGCGACCGTCTTCGTCGCCTATGCCTATGTGTGGCGTCGCGGCGGCCTCGAGTGGGACTGAGCCCGACGATGAAGCCGGCACCGTACGCGATGGCGCAGAGGTAAGCGAGACGACATGGGTATCGAGGAAAAGCTTCCCGCAGGCGTGCTCCTGACCACGGTCGAGGGCGTGGCCGGGTACTTCCGCAAGGCGTCGCTGTGGCCGGCGACGTTCGGCCTGGCCTGCTGCGCGATCGAGATGATGTCGTCCGGCGGTCCGCGCTACGACCTGTCCCGGTTCGGCATGGAGGTGTTCCGGGCGTCGCCGCGCCAGGCCGACCTGATGATCGTGGCCGGCCGGGTGAGCCAGAAGATGGCCCCGGTGCTACGGCAGATCTACGACCAGATGGCCAACCCCAAGTGGGTGCTGGCGATGGGGGTCTGCGCCTCCAGCGGCGGCATGTTCAACAACTACGCGATCGTGCAGGGCGTCGACCACGTCGTCCCGGTCGACATGTACCTCCCCGGCTGCCCGCCCCGGCCCGAGATGCTGATCGACGCGATCCTCAAGCTGCACGACGACATCAAGGGCTCCAAGCTCGGCCCGCACCGGTTGGCCGAGGAGGCCCGGCAGGAGACCGACGCGCTGGCCGCCCTGCCCACCTCGGAGATGAAGGGGCTGCTGCGGTGACCGACAAGCCCGACGAGGGCACCGGCCAGGTGCCCGAGAAGGTCCCCACCGAGCGAGCCGACGCACCGCCCGAGGTGCTCGAGGTCCGGCACGGGATGTTCGGCGTCGACGGCTCCGGCGACACCAGTGGGTACGGCCGGCTGCGCCGCGCCGTGGTGCTGCCCGGCGGCTCGGCCCGCCCGTACGGCGAGTGGCGCGACGAGGTCGCCGACCGCCTCGACGGCGTACTCGCGCAGCATGGCCTCGGCGACGCGGTCGAGAAGGTCGTCGTCCACCGCGGCGAGATCACCTTCTTCGTCAAGCGCGAGCGGCTGCTCGGCGTCGCCCAGCAGCTGCGTGACGACGCCGGACTGCGGTTCGAGCTCTGCTCCGGCGTCTCCGGTGTGCACTACCCCGAGGACACCGGCCGCGAGCTGCACGCCGTCTACCACCTGCTGTCGATGACCCATAACCGCCGGATCCGGGTCGAGGTCGTGTGCCCCGACGCCGACCCGCACATCCCGTCGACGGTCTCGGTCTACCCGACCAACGACTGGCACGAGCGCGAGACGTACGACTTCTTCGGCATCATCTTCGACGGGCACCCGGCGCTGACCCGGATCCAGATGCCGGACGACTGGCCGGGCCACCCGCAGCGCAAGGACTACCCTCTCGGCGGCATCCCGGTGGAGTACAAGGGCGCCACCATCCCGCCGCCGGACCAGCGGAGGTCGTACAGCTGATGAGCGACCAGACGAGAACCGACCCGTTCGCCCAGGCCTACGAGGCCGGAGGCGGCCGGGTCTACACCGTGACCGGCCAGGACTGGGACTCCGTCGTGTCCGGCGCCGCCGAGAACGCCGAAGAGCGGATCGTCGTCAACATGGGGCCGCAGCACCCGTCCACGCACGGCGTGCTCCGGCTGATCCTCGAGCTCGAGGGCGAAACGGTCACCGAGGCCCGGTGCGGCATCGGCTACCTGCACACCGGCATCGAGAAGAACATGGAGTACCGCAACTGGACGCAGGGCGTGACGTTCTGCACCCGCGCGGACTACCTGTCGCCGTTCTACAACGAGGCCGCGTACGTGATGGGCATCGAGCGGCTGCTCGACATCGAGGACGACATCCCGGAGAAGGCCGACGTGATGCGGGTGCTCCTGATGGAGCTCAACCGCATCTCCTCCCACCTGGTCGCGATCGCCACCGGCGGCATGGAGATCGGCGCCCTGACGGTGATGACGATCGGGTTCCGTGAGCGTGAGCTGGTGCTCGACCTGTTCGAGCTGATCACCGGGCTGCGGATGAACCACGCGTTCTTCCGGCCCGGCGGCGTCTCCCAGGACCTCCCGCCCGGCGCGCTGGAGGCCATCCGCGAGTTCGTCAAGCTGATGAAGAAGCGGCTGCCCGAGTACGCCGACCTGTGCAACGCCAACCCGATCTTCAAGGGCCGGCTCGAGGGCGTCGGTCACCTCGACCTGGCCGGCTGCCTGGCGCTCGGCGTCACCGGGCCGGTGCTGCGATCGACCGGCTATCCGTGGGACCTGCGCAAGTCCCAGCCGTACTGCGGCTACGAGACGTACGACTTCGACGTGATCACCCGTGACAGCGCCGACGCGTACGGCCGGTTCCGGATCCGGCTGGACGAGATGTGGGAGTCGCTGAAGATCGTGGAGCAGGCGGCCGACCGGCTGAGCAAGCTCGAGGGCGCACCGGTGATGGTGGCCGACAGGAAGATCGGCTGGCCGGCCCAGCTCGCCGTCGGCAACGACGGGATGGGCAACTCCCTGGACCACATCCGCCACATCATGGGCGAGTCGATGGAGGCGCTGATCCACCACTTCAAGCTGGTCACCGAGGGCTTCCGGGTCCCGGCCGGCCAGGCGTACGTCGCGGTCGAGTCGCCGCGCGGCGAGCTGGCCTGCCACCTGGTCAGCGACGGTGGCACTCGGCCGTTCCGGGCGCACTTCCGCGACCCGTCGTTCGTCAACCTGCAGTGCACCTCGGTGATGAGCGAGGGCGGTATGGTCGCCGACGTCATCGTGGCTATTGCCAGCATCGACCCGGTGATGGGTGGGGTGGACCGATAGATGACCGACCAACAGACCGCTGCCGGCACGCTGTCGCAGCAGACGCTGGACGAGCTCCGGGAGATCATCGCGCGCTACCCGCAGCCCCGCTCGGCGCTGCTGCCGATGCTGCACCTGGTGCAAAGCGTCGAGGGCTATGTCACCCCGGCCGGCATCGAGGCCTGCGCGGAGCTGCTCGACCTCACCGCCGCGGAGGTCGCCGCCGTCTCCACCTTCTACACGATGTACAAGCGCCGTCCGGTCGGCGACTACCACGTCGGGGTCTGCACCAACACGCTGTGCGCGGTGATGGGCGGCGACCTGATCTTCGAGCGGCTCAAGGAGCACCTCGACGTCGGCAACGACGAGACCACGGAGGACGGGAAGGTCACCCTGGAGCACATCGAGTGCAACGCGGCATGTGACTTCGCGCCGGTGATGACGGTCAACTGGGAGTTCATGGACAACATGACCCCGAGCAGCGCCACCGACCTGGTCGACCGGCTGCTGGCGGGAGACGAGGTCACGTCGACGCGCGGACCGCGGGTCTGCACCTGGAAGGAGGCCGAGCGGGTGATCGCCGGCTTCCCCGACGACCTGGCCGACGAGGGTCCGGCGGCCGGGCCGGCGTCCTTGGTCGGGCTGCAGATCGCCCGTGAGCGTGGCTGGACCGCGCCCGACGGCAACGGGAAGGACGCCTGATGGCCGACCTGCTGACCCCGGTCCTCTCCGCCAACTGGGACGCCGAGCGGGCCTGGACGCTGGACAGCTACGAGCAGTCCGGCGGCTACGCCGCACTCAAGAAGGCCCTCACGCAGCAGCCCGACTCGCTGATCGAGCTGGTCAAGGACTCCGGTCTGCGCGGCCGTGGCGGCGCCGGCTTCCCGACCGGCATGAAGTGGGGGTTCATCCCGCAAGGTGACGGCAAGCCGCACTACCTGGTGGTCAACGCCGACGAGTCGGAGCCGGGCACCTGCAAGGACATCCCGTTGATGATGGCCACGCCGCACACCCTGGTCGAGGGCGTCATCATCTCGTCGTTCGCGATCCGGGCCAGCCACGCGTTCATCTACGTCCGTGGCGAGGTGCTGCACGTCGTCCGCCGGTTGCAGCGGGCGGTGCAGGAGGCCTACCTCGCCGGTCATATCGGCAAGGACATCCACGGCTCGGGCTACGACCTCGAGGTGGTCGTGCACGCCGGTGCCGGTGCGTACATCTGCGGCGAGGAGACCGCGCTGCTCGACTCGCTGGAGGGCCGCCGCGGCCAGCCGCGGCTGCGCCCGCCGTTCCCCGCGGTCGCCGGCCTCTACGCCTGCCCGACGGTGATCAACAACGTCGAGTCGATCGCGTCGGTGCCGTGCATCGTCGACAAGGGTGCCGAGTGGTTCGGGTCGATGGGCACCGAGAAGAGCAGGGGCATGACGCTCTACTCGCTGTCCGGCCACGTCAAGCGGCCCGGGCAGTACGAAGCCCCGCTCGGCATCACCTTGCGCGAGCTGCTCGCGCTCGCCGGTGGCGTACGCGACGGCCACGAGCTGAAGTTCTGGACCCCGGGCGGGTCGTCGACGCCGTTGCTCACCGACGAGCACCTCGACGTACCCCTGGACTACGAGGGCGTTGCCGCGGTGAAGTCGATGCTCGGCACCAAGGCGCTGCAGATCTTCGACGAGACGACCTGCGTCGTGCGGGCGGTGCTGCGCTGGACCGAGTTCTACAAGCACGAGTCCTGCGGCAAGTGCACCCCGTGCCGCGAGGGCACCTGGTGGCTCGTGCAGATGCTGGAGCGGCTGGAGCAGGGCGACGGCAGCGAGCAGGACCTCGAGCTGCTGCTGGACCAGTGCGACAACATCCTCGGCCGGTCGTTCTGCGCCCTCGGCGACGGCGCGACCAGCCCGATCACGTCGTCGATCGAGTACTTCCGCGACGAGTACGTCCGCCACCTGACCGAGCGCGGGTGCCCGTTCGACCCGCACAAGACCACCTTGTTCGAGACGGTGGGAGCGCAGTAATGACCGTGCAGACCAACGCCGCGACCGCGGCCGGCGCCGACGCGAGCGCGGCCCCGGAGAAGCTCGTCACGCTGACCATCGACGGCACGGAGGTGAGCGTGCCCGAGGGCACGCTGGTGATCCGGGCCGCCGAGCTGGTCGGGGTGCAGATCCCCCGGTTCTGCGACCATCCGCTGCTCGAGCCGGTGGGCGCCTGCCGGCAGTGCCTCGTCGAGGTACCCGATGCCGGCAACGGCCGGCCGATCCCCAAGCCGCAGGCCTCGTGCACGCTGGCCGTGGCCCCGGGCATGGTCGTGCACACGCAGGCCACGTCTGAGGTCGCCGACAAGGCCCAGCAGGGGATCATGGAGTTCCTGCTGGTCAACCACCCGCTGGACTGCCCGGTCTGCGACAAGGGCGGCGAGTGCCCGCTGCAGAACCAGGCGATGTCCAACGGCCGCGGCGAGTCCCGCTTCGCCGAGGTGAAGCGCACGTTCACCAAGCCGATCAACATCTCGGCCCAGGTGCTGCTCGACCGGGAGCGCTGCGTGCTGTGCGCCCGCTGCACCCGGTTCTCCGAGCAGATCGCCGGCGACCCGTTCATCGCGCTGATCGAGCGCGGCTCGCTGCAGCAGGTCGGCATCTACGAGAACGAGCCGTTCGAGTCGTACTTCTCGGGCAACACCATCCAGATCTGCCCGGTCGGCGCGCTGACCAGTGCGGCCTACCGGTTCCGGGCCCGGCCGTTCGACCTGATCTCCACGCCGAGCGTGTGCGAGCACTGCGCCTCCGGGTGCGCGCTGCGCACCGACCACCGCCGTGGCAAGGTCACCCGGCGGCTGGCCGGCGACGACCCGCAGGTCAACGAGGAGTGGAACTGCGACAAGGGCAGGTTCGCCTTCACCTACGCCCGTCAGGCCGACCGGCTGACGCATCCGCTGGTCCGCGACGAGGACAGCGGTGACCTGCGCCCGGCGTCGTGGCCGGAGGCGCTCGCCGTCGCCGCGCGGGGCCTCAAGGCCGCGGGTACGTCCGTCGGCGTGCTGACCGGTGGCCGGCTGACCGGCGAGGACGCATACGCGTACTCCAAGTTCACCCGGGTGGTGCTCGGCACCAACGACATCGACTTCCGGGCCCGCGCGCACTCCGCCGAGGAGGCCGACTTCCTGGCGTCGTCGGTCGCCGCGAACGCCATGCAGGTGACGTACGCCGACCTGGAGCGGGCCAACTCGGTCGTGCTCGCCGGGTTCGAGCCGGAGGAGGAGTCGCCGATCGTCTTCCTGCGGCTGCGCAAGGCCGTCCTGGCCGGCACCCGGGTCTACTCCGTGGCGCCGTACGCCACCCGCGGGCTGGACAAGCTCAGCGGCTCGCTGGTCGCCACCGTGCCCGGCGACGAGGCGACGGCCCTCGAGGCACTCGCCGAGGACGGCGCCGTGGCGCTCGACGCGGGCGGAGTGGTCCTGGTCGGCGAGCGGCTCGCCTCCGTACCCGGTGCCCTGTCGGCCGCCGCCGCGCTGGCCGCCAAGACCGGTGCCAAGCTCGGCTGGGTCCCGCGTCGGGCCGGGGAGCGGGGGGCCCTCGAGACCGGTTGCCTGCCGACTCTGCTGCCCGGCGGCCGGCGGGTCACCGACGCCGTCGCCCGGGTCGACGTGGCCACCACCTGGGGGGTCGAGCGGCTGCCTGACCACGCCGGCCGGAGCACCGACGAGATCGTCGCCGCCGCGGCGGCCGGTGACCTGCAGGCCCTGGTGGTCGGCGGTGTGGAGGTCGACGACCTTCCCGACCCGGTCGCCGCGGTCGCGGCGCTCGACGCGGTGCCGTTCCTGGTCAGCCTGGAGATCCGGGCGACCGCGGTCGCCGAGCGGGCCGACGTCGTGCTGCCGGTCGCGCCGGTGGCGGAGAAGACCGGCTCGTTCGTCAACTGGGAGGGCCGGGT
>WHTB01000227.1 GCA_009379735.1 Propionibacteriales bacterium | reverse complement strand
TCGGCCGATGGGTGGGTACGCCCGCAGCAAGTGGTGCGTCGAACGGCTCTGCGCCGAGCGGGCCGACGCCGGCGGCCAGGTCCTGGTGGTCCGGCCGTTCACCGTCGTCGGTGAGGGTCAGCGCGCCGACATGGCGCTGTCCCGCTGGGCGGCGCAGGCACTCGCCGGTCGGCCGATACGTGTATTCGGGTCGCTGCAGCGCACCCGCGATGTCACCTGCGTGCGGGAGGTAGCCCGTGGTCTCGAGGCGCTGGCGCTGTCGGGGGCGACCGGTGTGGTCAACCTCGGTTCGGGCCGCCCGCGCACACTGGGGGCGATCGTGGACAGCCTCGCCGACGCGATCGGTGTCGAGGTCGATGTGCGGGTTGAGCCGGCCGCGCCGTACGAGGTCGCCGACACCTGGGCCGACATGACGCGGTTCGCCCGGTTCACCGGGTTCACGCCGCAGACCGACCTCGCCGACGTGGTCCGTCGCTTCGTGGCAGCCATCGCGCCCGCCCTGGAGGAGGCCGGATGAGCAGCCTGCTGCGGCGTCAGGCCTGGCTGCTGCTGCCCGCGCTGGTGGCCCTCGCCGCCGGCGTGCTCGGCATCGGCGTGCGAGCGACCGACGGGGGACAGGCCGCCGTCGACGAGCCGCAGTACCTGCTGACCGCGCTGTCGCTGTGGGAGGACGGGGACCTCGACATCTCCGACGAACTGGCGGCCGAGCGGTGGCGTGACTACCACCAGGCCGACCTGCCGGTGCAGACCGAGGTGCTGGCCGACGGGTCACAGATCTCGCCGCACGACCCGCTGCTGCCCACGCTGCTGGCGGCGCCGGTCGGGGTCGGCGGGTGGGTCGGCGGCAAGGTCGCGATGAGCCTGCTGGCCGCCGCGTGCGCGGCCTTGCTGGCCTGGACGGCGGCGGCGCGGTTCGGCGTACCGCGTCGGGTCGCGTCGGTGGGATCGGCCCTGGCGTTCGGCTCGCCGCCGCTCGCGGTGTACGCCCAGCAGGTCTACCCCGAGATCCCGGCGGCACTGGCAACGCTGGTGGGCGTCGCCGCGCTCGTTGCCCCCCGGCTGCGCCGGAGGCACGTCGTGTGGGCGCTCTCCGCTGTGGTCGTCCTGCCGTGGCTGGGCAGCAAGTACCTGCCGGTGGCCGCCGCGCTCGCCGCCGTGCTCGGCGTGCTGCTGCTGCGCCGGGCCGGCTGGCGCTGGGTGCTGCTGGCCGGCGGTGTCCTGCTGGCCGCGGGAGTCGCGTACCTGGCGGTGCACCAGACGGTGTGGGGCGGCTGGACGGTGTACGCCACCGGCGACCACTTCCAGGAGACCGGTGAGCTCTCCGTGGTGGGTGTCGGTCCCGACTTCGTGGGTCGGAGCCTGCGGCTGGTCGGCCTGCTGGTCGACCGCCACTACGGCCTGGTGCCCTGGCAGCCCGGCTGGCTGCTGGTTTTGCCGGCGGTGGTGGCCCTGCTGGTACGGCGCGCGCCGCTGCCGCCGTCCGGCACCCTCATCCTGCTCGCGCCGCTGGCCGCCGGCTGGGCGACGGCGACGTGGGTCGCGCTCACCGCGCACGGCTTCTGGTGGCCGGGACGCCAGGTTGTCGTCGTCTTGCCGTTGGCGGCGATCGCGGTGCTCTGGCTTGTGTCGCACCCACTGCCACGACTGGCGCGGCCCGCTGCGGCGCTGGCCGGGGTGGGCGTCCTCAGCACGATGACGCTGCTGGTCCAAGGGCTCCGCGGCGACCTCACCTGGGTGGTCGACCACACCAACGCGCTCGCCCCGGCGTACTTCTTGCTGCGGCCGATGCTGCCCGACTACGCCAGCGACCACTACCTCCTGCTCCACGTCTGCTGGACCGGCATCCTGCTCGCCGGCGCCGCGGCCACCGTCGCCGTGCTGTCGCGGCAACCCGTCCGAACCGCCCCATCGATGGAGAGGCACGAACCATGTCCCGTACCCGACTGACCGCCCTCGCGGGCGCCGCCGTACTCACGCTCACCCTCGGCCTGGCCGGCTGCTCCGACGACGACGGCGCCGGTACGTCGTCCGGCTCGGGCTCAGGCTCCGGCTCGGGCTCCGGCTCGGGTTCCGGCTCAGGCTCCGGCTCGGGCTCCGGCTCGGAGTGACCCGATGCTCGCACCGTTCCTGATCATGCTGCGGGAGGGTTTCGAGGCCGCGCTGGTCATCGCGATCCTCTACGCCTACCTCCTTCGTACCGGCCGGCGTGACCTGCTCGGCCCGATGTGGGTCGGCGTGACCGCTGCGTTCCTGACCGCCGGTGGCGGCGGGCTTGCGCTCCACCTCTGGGTCGGCGACCTTGCGGGCACGGCGCGGATGCGGGCCTTCGCCGCCGTGATGCTGCTCGCCGTCGCCGTGCTGACCTGGATGATCTTCTGGATGCGGGCGCACGCGCCCAAGATCCGCGGCGAGCTCCAGGACAGCCTGGCCCACGCGGTCGATGCCACGGGCAACGTCAAGGTAGCCGTGGTCGCGGCGGCGTTCCTGGCCGTCCTGCGTGAGGGCTTCGAGGCGGTCGTGTTCTTGCTGGCCCTGTCGACCGGCGCAGACGGCAGGCAGCTGCTGATCGGCGCGGTGGTCGGCCTCGGCGTGGCGGCCGTGCTGGGCTGGATGGTCGTCGTGGGCGGGCGCAGGATGCCGATGCGGCAGTTCTTCGTCCTGACCGGTGTCGTGCTCATCGTCTTCGCGGCCGGCCTGATGTCGAGGGCGATCGGACTGCTCCAGGCGAGCGACGACCTGCCGCTGTCGTGGGACGCCGTGTACAACCTGACGATGATCCCGGCGCTGACCGGTGAGTCGGAGATCGGCAGGTTCTTGATCGCTCTGGTCGGCTGGGACCCGAGGCCGTCGATCGAGCAGACCGTCGCCTGGTGGGGCTTCGTCGTCGTGGTGACCTGGCTGTTCCTGAAGGGACCGGGACGGCCCGCTACTCCGCCAGCGCAGCGGCCAGCGCAGACGCCGTGAGACCGACCTGCCACTCGCGGGCCGCATGGTCGCGCAGGAACGCGGCGACGGCGTCGACGTCGGCCGGCTCGGGCGGTGTCCAGCACAGGCGGCGTACGGCGTCGGGCTGCAGCAGGTTCTCGACCGGGAGCCGGTGCTCCTCCGCGATCGCGCCGACCGCGGACCGGGCCGCGGTCAGCCGGGCCGCAGCCGCGGGGTCCTTGTCGGCCCACACCTTGGCCGGCGGCGGGCCGGAGTAGCGGGCGGCCACCCGCGGCAGGTCCGCTTCGGGCAGACCACGAGCGGTCGCCAGCGCGTCGGCGAAGCGGTTGAGGTGCCGCTGCGCCCCCCGGGTACGAAAGGCGCCGAGTGCGCTAAGGGCCTGCCGGTTGCGGGGCATCGCCGAGGCCGCCTCGATGATCGCCGCGTCGGGAAGCACCCGGCTCGGGGTGACGTCGCGCTTGCGGGCGATCGCGTCCCGGGCCTCCCACAGCGCGCGTACGGCGGCCAGTGACCGGCGACCGCGTACGCGATGGATCCCCGACGTTCGCCGCCAGGGGTCGGGGCGAGGCTCGACCGTCCGGCCGACGACGAGTGCCGCGAACTCCTCCTCGGCCCAGCCGAGCTTGCCCTCGTCTCGCAGCCGGTCGGTGATGATCTCACGGAGCTCCACCAGCACCTCGACGTCGAGTGCGGCGTACTCGAGCCACGGCTGGGGCAGCGGCCGCGTGGACCAGTCCACGGCCGAGTGCTCCTTGCGGAGCCGGCGCCCGAGCAGCTCCTCGACCATCGACGCGAGCCCGACTCGTGGCAGGTCGAGCAGCCGCCCGGCGAGCTCGGTGTCGAACAGCCGGCGCGGACGCAGCCCTACCTCGGCGAGGCAGGGGAGGTCCTGGCTGGCCGCGTGCAGGATCCACTCCGAGTCGGCCATCAGTGCGCCGAGGTCGACGAGGTCGTCGAACGCGATCGGGTCGACGAGGGTGGTGCCCGACCCGTTCCGGCGCAGCTGCACCAAGTAGGCGCGCTGGGAGTAGCGGTAGCCGGACGCCCGCTCGGCGTCGACGGCGATCGGTCCGGTGCCCGCCGCGAGCGCGCTCAGCGCCGCGTCGAGCGCGTCCCGGGTGTCGACCACCGGGGTAAGGGGTTCGGCCAGCTCGAGGAAGGGAGCGAGCGGCTCGTCGGCTGTCTCGCCTTCAGTCACCGGCCGCGCTGCCCGCGTCGGCTCGGCATCGACACCACGCCGGCCGGCACCGGGGGCAGCCCGGCAGCGGTGCACATCAGCTCGCCCCAGGCCTCGACGTGGGCCGCGATGCCGGTGGAAGGGTCACCGGTCGGCGTCCACGATGCGCGGATCTCCAGGTGCGCGCTGGCCGGCTCGTCGGACATGCCGCCGAAGCTCTCGGAGGCGACCCGGGTGACGGTGCCGCTGGGCGCGACGAACGCCGCGCCGTGGCCGACGAGGGCGTCGTTGAGCCAGGTCCAGCCGACCGCCGACAGCAGCGGGTCGGTCACCATCTCGGGCTCGATCTCGGCGCGGGCGTACGCGACGATCCGGAATGTGCCGTGCCAGGTGTCGTTGCCGGCCGGGTCGTGCAGCAGCACCAGGCGTCCGGTGCCGATCTCGTCGCCGTCGACGATCACGTCGGCGGTCAGGGCCGCGGAGTACGGAGCGATGCGCTGCGGCGCGGGCATCTCCTCGCAGTGCAGCTCAGGGCGGAGCGGCGCAGCGCGCAGCTGGTCCACAGCGGCGCGGAACGCCTTCGGTGGCGCGTCGAACTCCTGGCGGGCGGCCATGTCCGCAGCCTAAGCCGCCGCCCGCGACCGCGCAGCACGACGCGCCGACCCGGCAGCCGGCAACGGCCCGTAGGATCTGCGCGTGACCCCGTCGATCGACCCGGAATCCGCCTTCCTCCGCGCCTGCCGGCGGCAGCCCGTGCCGCACACGCCGGTGTGGTTCATGCGGCAGGCGGGGCGGTCCCTGCCGGAGTACCGCGCGCTGCGCGAGGGCGTGACGATGCTCGACGCCTGTACGCGTGCGGAGCTGGTCGTCGAGATCACCCTGCAACCGGTGCGCCGGTACGGCACCGACGCCGCGATCTTGTTCTCCGACATCGTGCTGCCGCTCAAGGCCGTCGGTGTCGACCTCGACATCGTGCCGGGAGTGGGCCCGGTCGTGGCCAAGCCGGTCGAGTCGCTCGCCGACGTCGAGTCCATCCGGCCGCTCGAGCCCGACGACGTGGGCTTCGTGACCGACGCGGTGCGGGCGCTGACCACCGAGCTCGGCGGCACGCCGCTGATCGGGTTCGCCGGTGCGCCGTTCACGCTCGCGTCCTACCTCGTCGAGGGCGGCCCGTCGCGCGACCACGCCAAGACCAAGGCGATGATGCACGGCGCCCCCGACGTCTGGCACGCCCTGGCCGGCCGGCTCGCGGAGATCTCGTCGGCGTTCCTCGAGGTGCAGGTCGCTGCCGGAGCGTCCGCGGTCCAGCTGTTCGACTCGTGGGCCGGTGCGCTGGCCCCGGCCGAGTACGTCGACCTCGTCCAGCCCCACTCGCGGGCGGTGCTCGAGCGGGTCGGCGACGTGCCCCGGATCCACTTCGGGGTCGGCACCGGTGAGCTGCTGCGGCTGATGGGTGAGGCGGGCGCCGACGTGGTGGGTGTCGACTGGCGGGTGCCGCTCGACGAGGCGTCGCGCCGGATCGGTCCGTCGTACGCGGTGCAGGGCAACCTCGACCCGGCACTGGTGTTCGCGCCGTGGGACGTCGTCGAGGCCAAGACGCGAGACGTGCTCGCCGCCGGCCGGCAGGCTCCCGGGCATGTGTTCAACCTCGGCCACGGCGTGCTGCCGTCCACCGATCCGGACGTCCTCGCCCGGATCGTCGAGCTGGTGCACACCGCGTCTCAACCCGGCGGCGTCTGAGCCGCAGTTGGTGGTGCGCCGCGGCGCACTCGGCGTACGACGAACCAGACCGGAACCGCCATCACGAGCGCGAGCACCGCGAACGGCAGCAGCACGCCCACCGTCGTGGCGCCGAACCCGGCCACCGCGCCCAGCGCCGCCCAGCCAGAACCGAGCCCGTCGACGAACCCCGACGGCCCCTGCTCGGACGTGGGTTCGCCGGCCCGGACCAGCTGCAGCGTGATCGTCGACAGTGACGTCTGGTCGCGGAGGTAGGCCTGCTGGCCCTGCAGCGCCTCGAGGTCCGCCTCCCGCTTGGCCAGCTCGTTTTCCAGGCTGACCACATCGGACAAGGAGGTCGCCCGGTCGAGGAGCGCCCGGAGCCGGACGATCGCGCGCTCCGCCGACCTGACCCGGGTGTCGACGTCGACGACCTGCAGGGAGACGTCTTCCGTCGCCGTCTCCTGATGTTCGAGCGTGCCGAGGTCGGCGAGCTCGTCGACGACACCGGCGAACCGCGCGGCCGGGACCCGCAGCGTCAGCAACGACCTGCGGACCTCGCCGTCGTCGGGGGCCGAGGTCTGCTCGGCGGACACGACACCGCCCGCCCCGGTGACGACGACGCGGGCCCGGTCGCGGGCGGCGTCGACGTCCTTCGTCCGGACGGTGAGGTCGGCCGTCTGGATCACCTCTGTCTGCAGCACCACCGGGTCGGCCTGGGCCGCCCCGCCCTCCGCCGGCGCGGCATCGCCACCCGCGTCCGCATCGCCGCCCGCGTCGGTGGCGGCGACGCCGCTCGCACCTTCGTCCGACCCGCCACCGTTCGTGCAGGCGGCCAGGCCGAGCAGCAGGGCAATGGCGCAGGCGCCGACCGCGCTCCTGGCTCGAATACCTGTCATCGCTGTCTCCTCGGGCTCGCCGGCGTCGGTCGCCGGTTGCGCATCTGACGTGAGCCGCGGTCGTGCCGGTTCCCTAGGCTGACGGCATGTCATCCGATCGTGGCCCAACCGTTGCCGTGCTAGGAGGCGGCATCGCCGGGCTGGCAGCAGCTCACGCACTGCGTCGTGAACGGCCCGACGCCGAGGTGGTGGTGATCGAGGGCGCGCCAGTGGTGGGCGGCAAGCTGCGGGTCTCGGAGGTGGCCGGCCTGCCGGTCGACGAAGGGGCGGAGGCGATGCTGAACCGCCGACCCGAGGCCGTGTCGCTGGCCCGCGCGGTCGGGCTGTCCGAGGCGATCGTGCATCCGGAGAAGATCCGTTCGGCGGTGTGGACCCGGGGGCGGGTACGCCCGCTGCCACCCACGCTGATGGGGATCCCGACCGACCTGCGGGCGCTGGCCCGCTCGGGAATCGTGAGCCGGTCGGCATTGGCCCGGATGCAGGCCGACCGGCTGCTGCCGGCGTCGGCCCCCGAGCCGGACGTCGCCGTCGGCGAGCTGGTCGGTCACCGGCTCGGTGCTGAGATCCGCGACCGCCTGGTCGAGCCGTTGCTCGGCGGCGTCTATGCGGGCCATGCGCGGGAGATCTCGCTGCGCGCGGGGGTGCCCCAGGTGGCGGCGCTGGTCGACCGGGAGCGGTCGCTGCTCGCGGCGGCGTCGGCAGCGGCCGAGGAGAGCAGGGGCGTCGGTGAG
>WHTB01000079.1 GCA_009379735.1 Propionibacteriales bacterium | reverse complement strand
GAGGATCGGGAAGCCGGGTCCGGGCGCCGGACCGGTGGAACCGGGTACGGCGTCCGCCCGACCGCCGAGCATCGAGCCGAACGCACCGGTCGCCGCAACGGTGCCCGCCGCCCGCAGTAGCGCTCGCCTCCCGATTCCCTGACGCAACATCCGGGCAGCAGCCTCGCCGCGTTCGCTCGCTGTGTGAGTAGGTAGGTACACGTCGGTGCCCTCCGATTCGGATCGTGTGACGGGTCGATAACCCATCAGCGTAGTTTCGCGGGGTGGGACCTTCGGCGAGCTCGCCGCGGCTGCGAACCCGTCAGTGTCCGTGCGGCGCGGCGAGCTTCACGTTCAGCCACGCGTAGAGCGGCCCGAGACCGTTCATGGCGATGGCTGCGACCAACGCGGCGAAGGGTTGCAGGGGGTCGGGGCCGAACCCGCCGTAGAAGGTGGCGAAGTACGTGGCGAAGCCGAAGAACATGCCGGGGACGAACGCCAGAGCCTTGCTGAACCGTGCCACCGAGATCATCGCCCCGTTGAGGCAGAACAAGATCACCATCTCGGCGACGACGTACGCCGATCCCTCGAGGACCTTTGCGGCCTGCTGGAAGGACAGCACGATCAGGAAGGCGGTCACCGACCCCAGCGGCATCACCGCCCAGATCCGCTTCAGGTTCTCCGGCGTCGGGCCGCCCATGGCGAACGTCCCGGCCCACCCGATGAAGACGGCCCAGGGCGGTAGATGGAGCGGCCCGAGTGCGATGAGCACGGTCGTGATCGCGAGCAGCGACGCCGCAACCTCCACCGGGAGGTTGAGCCAGTTCGACTCCTCCGCGGCTGGTGTCGTCGTGGGCTTGGACTGCTGGTTGCTCATTGCTGGTCCCTTCCGTCGGCCGCGGGGCGGATCACACACTCGTGCCGGGTCTCGACGGTGACCCGGCCACTCTTGATGACCCAGCGCCGAGGTGGCAGGTCGAGCAGGATGTCGTCCACCCGTGGGCAGTCGAAGACCACGAGGTCGGCCACCTTCCCGACCGCCAGCCCGTAGGTCGACTCGAGGCCGATGGACCGAGCGGCGTCGTAGGTCGCCATCCGGAGCACCTCACGTTGACTGTGTGGCGTGCCGAACTGCGCCGCGTGCGCCAGCAGGTTGCCGATCATCAGCGGGTCAGCCTTCCCGAACGGCGTGAAGGCGTTGCGGACGTTGTTCGACGAGTACGTGACGTTGACGCCCGAGTCACGCAGCAGGTGAACGGGCGTAAGACCTCGGCGCTGGTTCGTGACGTCAGCTCGGCCGCCGAGGTACAGGTCGGTGGCCGGCAGGGTCACGATGTGCACGTCGGCCTCGCGGAGTGCGTCGATGACAGGCTCGGCCTCGGGAGGAGTGAGCGAGGCCAAGCTGGTGACGTGCCCGAGGGACACCCGCGACTGGTAGCCGAGCTTGATCGCCTGCTCGGCGATGTGCTGTGCAGAGGCGAAGCGATGGTCGGACGTGTCGTCGGCAAAGTCGGCGTGCATGTCCACCGGGGCGTCGAAGCGCTGTGCCAGCTCGAAGACCTGGGCGATGTGGTCCTTGGTCTCCTGCCAGGTCGGCTCGTTGTAAGGACAACCACCCACGACGGTCGCGCCCAGCTGCATCGCCTCGACCATCAGGTCGAACGTCCCCGGCGCCTTGATGATGCCTTCCTGCGGAAACGCGACGACCTGGATGTCGAGCAGGTCGCGATACTCGTCCTTCAGCTGAAGCGCGGTCTCTACGCCCAGGAGGCGCTGTACCGGGTCGACATCGGGGTGGACGCGGACTGCGACGGTGCCCGACCGGACGGCCATGTCGAGCACGGCACGCGACCGCTGCAGCATGTCGTCGCGGTCTTGCTCGGCCTTCAGCTTGCCGGTGAGCCGAATGGCTTCCTCGAGGGTCCCGTCGCGGGCCGGCTGCCTCCGGTATAGCAGGGCCTTGTCGATGTGGAGGTGTGGCTCGACGAAGCCCGGCAGTACGGCCCTGCCCTCGGCATCGATAGTGCGCCCGGCTTCGCCCTTGAGGTCGGACCCCAGGCCGACGATCTCACCGCCGGAGATGGCGATGTCCATGGGTGGTCGGTCGTCCCAGACTCGGGCGTTCCTGACGAGCAGGTCCATGCGGTCACCCCTTGGGCGCGACGACATCGAGGCACGGCGACGTTCCCTCGGCGCGACGAAGCGTCGATCCTCGACGTATTGTTCGCCACAGTCTTCAGGCTCGCCGGGGTCCCGTCATTGTCATGCGGTGCCGACAAAGGACGTCTCCTCCTGACAGCCGGTACCGATGTCAGCGGGGCGAGCTGGCCCCAGCCGGTTCGCCGCAGCCAGGACGATCGCGACGCCGCGGGCGAGATCGCTGCCCGAATGGTGGCCGACCGCGAGCAGAGCGGCGAGCGGTCCATCAAGGGGGGCACCCTCGTCCAGCGCGGCCAACAGTGCCGCGAGCTCGGCGATGCACTCACCGCGGGCCGCGTGTCTCAGGAGTGCCGCGGACACGAGTGGCGTACGTCCGAGGGCGGTCTCGGCTGCGCCGGTTATGGCCTCGGCCGCTACCCGTAGCCGAGGAGCTCGGCACCCGAACGCAGAGCCGGTCACGAGCGCACCGGACAGTACGTCGTCGCCAGACGGCGTGAGCCCGGGTCCGAGGCCGATGAGCGCATGGCTGGCGGCGGAGACCCGGTGCCGGTCGACCGCACGAAGCCCGGCCGCTAGGTCGGTCAGCGGCCGAGCCATCTCGGGAGACGGAGGTACCGCACATCTGCTCACCAGCCGTCCGAGCTCCTCGGCTCGACCAGCCGCGTGCTGCGCGTGGCGAATCGTCGGACGTGGTGGCGCCCAGGAGCTGCCCATCGTGACCGTGAGCGGACCGAGCTCGATGCTGCCGTCGCCGACCAGCGCCGACGCAGGTGAGCCGACTCCGCGGAACGGCCGATGGACGGCGCGAGTCGCCAGGACGATCGCGTTCGGAACCTGCACGGCGTCGCTGGTGACGACGGCCAACGCCGGGACCGTGGGGTCGTCGGTGGCGAGGTAGACCGCGGACCTCGTCGTGGCGACCACCGGGCCGGAGCGGGCAGGTCTCGTGACGAGGTGCTCCACGGCCTGGCTGACCAGGCCGGTGCATTGCACCCTCGGCGCGACGCCGAGCACTACGGTTCCACCGGCAGGGCTGGGAACGCGCGCAACGCCTTGATGAAGCACTCCAACGGGGCGTGGGTGATGCCGGCGCCGATCTGACCGATGCCGGGCTCCCGGTGGGAGATCCCGGTGGTGATCGTGGGCTCGGTCCCGGTGTCGACGACGGCGCGGACATCGATGCCGACCGGGGCGCCGACGAAGTCCAGCCCGGGGAGCTGGTAGTCCCGGTGGCGGGTGACGGTGATCGTGGCCATCTCCTCGCTGATCCGTCGGGCCGCTGACGGAGTCCCGCCGATGAAGCCGACGATCGCTGGCGCCGCCGCCAACGCGAAGCCGCCGAGTCCATGGACCTCGGCGATCGCGCTATCGCCGATGTCCGGATTGGCGTCCTCGGGGCCGAAGCCGGGAAAGTACAGCCCCTCGACATCGGCCGCAGGCGCGGTGAACCACGAGTCGCCGCACCCGCTGACTCGCACGCCGACCTCCACTCCGTTCCGGGCGAACGCGGTCACCACAGTCGAGTGCTCCACGCCGTGACCTGCCATCGTCGCGAGCTTGCTGGCCGCCATCGAGAAGTTCAGGAACCAGTAGTTGTTCCCGCGGAGGAACTCCAGTGCCTCATGTCCACCGAGGTCCGGGTGCTGCGCCAGCGCACCGGCGAGCTCGCGGACCAGCAGCGCGCTCGATGCGACGTTGCGGCTGTGGCACTCGTCGCCCATCTGGAGGGCTTGCGCGGTGAGCGACCTGAGGTTGACCCGCTCTGGCAGCGAACGGAGCGCAGCTCGCAGCGACGGGCCGAGCCGCGCGCTCATCCACCGCAGGCGATCCATCACGTCGTCGCCCAAGGCGCCGTAACGCAGGCAGCGCCCTTGGCCCTCGTTGAGGTTGCTGTACGACCGTCGCCCGGTCGCCGGGTCCTCGACGACGATCAGCGGCATCGACGGGGAGATGATCCCGGCCATCGGGCCCACCGCGTCGTGATGGTGGCAGGGTTCGAACTCGATCCCTCCCGAGGCCGCTTGCCGTTCTGCTTCCGCGGGAGTGGACGCCCAGCCCTCGAGCAGTGCTGCGCCGACGACCGCTGCCCGCATCGGTCCGCACATCTCGGCCCAGGCGATCGGCGGCCCCGCGTGCAGCAACAGCCGCCGCTCGGCTAGCGCGGGGATCGCCTCGCGCGCCGGACAGACGTCGACCCACAGCGGCTGGACGGCCAGGATGCGGTCCATTGCCACGGCGTTCGAGGCCTCGACGAGCGGATGACCCACCAGCCGGGCCAGGTCGAGGCCGAGCTCGTCGTCACCATGTGCCGGGGGGCGCCAGTCGATGCTGGTGACGTCGACACCGCTGTCCCGCAGCGGCTGCGCGAAGCTCTCCAGGCCGACGTTGACGACGTGTAGGTCGCCGGCGAACAACGTGCGAAGGCTCATCGGGTGGCTCCGATCTTGGTCAACACATCGCCCGCCACCTCGGCTGCGGTCGTGCTGTCGTCGACGACGACGGCCCCGGCGTCCCGCAGGAGTTGTTCCTGCTCGCCGAGGTTCTGCGGGTCGTGCCCGGTGCCGACGACGAAGGCCAGCACCAGCGGCGCGGTGGGGGAACCAGCCGCCTCGGCGATGACCGGTGCCAGCGCGCCCGCCGGGTCCTCGGCCGCTCCATGACCGATCACGATGTCGACGACGACCACGGCGCTCGCCGGATCCCGAACCGCGGCCCGCAGGAACTCGATCCGGGTGGCGGGGTCGATCATCGGGTGTGGTCGGCCGGAGGTGAACACGTCATCGCCGAGGTCGAGGACCAGATGGCTGTCCGGCAGCCTTGGCACTCTGCCCGGCGCGTACCGCTCGACCCGGGAGCTGATCGCGCCGAGAACGGGCCGGAGGAGCAGCTCTGCCTCGTACGCGAACGTCCCGCCCGCATAGAGCGCCCGCAACCACCGTCCCGGCAGCGTGTCTACCAGCGGCGAGAGGTCCGGTGCTTCGACAGCAGGCACGTCAGCACCGAGTGAGAGCCGCGCGGCCGCCCGCGCGGCCTCGCGCAGGTCCGAGGCGACGACGACCTGAGGCGCCGGCGCGCGTACGTCGGAGCCCAGGAAGCTGACGACCACCGACTTGCCTGCGGCAGCCGCCCGGGCGAGCACCTCCCCGGCCACGGCCGGAGCGGGAGGCTTGGAGACGAGAACGATCACGTTCGTCGATGGATCCTCCGCCAGCGCGTCGAGTGCCGTCAGCATGGACAGCCCACCGACCTCTGCTGACAGGTCGTGACTGCCCACACCGATCAGCTGACTGATCCCTACTCCCATCGAGTCCAGCAGCGTCGAGATCTGTTGCAACCCGGTGCCCGATGCGCCGATCAGGCCGACGTCACCCCGCCGCACCGCGTTGGCGAAGCCGAGGGGTAGGCCGTTAAGGATCGTGGTGCCGCAGTCGGCGCCCATGACCAGGAGCCCGCGCTGATGTGCCTCCTGCTTCAGCATCACTTCCTGCTGGACGGGCACGTTGTCGCTGAAGATGAAGACGTGCATGCCGTGGCGCAGCGCCTTCAGTGCTTCGGCCGCGGCGTAACGACCAGGTGTCGAGATGAGGGCGAGGTTCGCTCCCTCCGGGGCGCCGACGAGCCGGCGGGGAGACGCCGCGTGCGACGGACTCGCCGTTCCGTCGGTCGGAGACCACGGCTGCGACAGTGCGGCATCGGCGTCGGACAGCGCCTCCACGAGCGCGGCTTCGTTGCCGCGGACGGCGACGATCAGGTCGTTGGGTCCGGCGGCTCGCCCTTCGTCGGTGAGCAAACCGGCGTCGGACAGGACATCCCGGTTTGCATCGGTCGCCATCACCAGGCTCACAGCCTCGATGCCCGGTCGATCGTCGAGCGAGGCGGCTACTCGCATCAACGCCACGGAGTCGAAGTACAGGTTCTCGTGGACGACGTTTCGCACCGACATGGGGTGACTGTAGGCGCGGTCCCCCCGTCGATGTCATGGTCGTCCGCTACTAGAACGGGGCCGGGGTTTCCCGTTACCACGTGACAATGACAGCGGTTTGCATCACGGCCCACGATGCCGGGAAGGGCAGTTCCTGACTGCGAGTGAACGCTGGCTTCGTACTCGCGCGAGGAGCGCCTCCCGCTGAGAAGGGAACACACATGTCCCCCGTCGACCGCCGTACGCAGAGCGCTGTCGAGGCCACCGAGGACTTCGCCGCCGCCCGGCTCCCCGAGTCCGAGCGGCGATCCACCTTGTCCATCACATTGGTGCGGATGGGGTTCACGGTGTCGGCGACCGATCTGCTCTACGGAATCTCGCTCGGCCTGTTCTTCCCGTTCTGGACGGCGCTGCTCATCGCGCTCGGTTCCTCGGTGATCGTGAGCGCCGTGTCGATCCTGTGCGGCCTGATCGGCCAACGAGAGCGCATCACGACCGCACTCAGCATGAGGCTGACCTTCGGGCGCGACGGCAGCCGGCTGCCCGCGCTGGTGATCGCGTTGCTGTCGGCCGGGTTCGTCGGGTACAGCACCGGCATCACCGCCGGTGTCCTCCCCGGTGGAGACTCGGCCGGCATTGGACTGGTCTACTGCGTCGTACTCAGCATCATGTACACCACGATCTCGATCGTCGGGTTCGGCCGTGGACTTACCTGGGTGGGGAGAATCAGCGTCCCGTTGATGTTGGTGATGGTCTTGATCGCCGTCGTCGCAACCGTGAACCATGCGGGCGGTCTGGGCACCATCGTCGGGAGCACGCCTGCGCGCGCCGGCGAGGTCACCGCGCTGGCGATGTTCGCGCTGGGCGTGAACAAGTGGATGACCGGCGCAACCGTCACTCCCGACATCACCCGGTTCGGAAAGAGCGCCGCGACCGTGTACACGACGACCCTCGCCGAGTTCATCGTCGGCAACTTCGGCTTCAACCTGCTCGGCATCCTCATCGGCCTCGGTGTCGGCGTCGCCGACATGGGTGAGGCGTTCTCGATCATCGGGGTGGCCGGGTTAGCTGCCGTCGCGATCTTCGTGCAGGGCTTCCCCCACGAGGTGAACAACATGTACGCGGCAAGCCTCGCCGGGCGGACTGCCCTCGACCTGCCACGGCTCTTCATCAACGTCGCCGCCGGAGCGATGGCGGCCGCCTTGGCGTTCTACGGGCTGAGCCAAGGGATCTTGACCAGCTTCCTGACCTACCTCGGCTACCTGGGCTACGCCATCCCGCTCATCCCCGGCATCCTCATCGCGGACTACTTCGTCCTGCGTCGGATGCGGTACGAGCTCAGCATCGCCGATGCCGGCGCGGTCAACTGGCGGGCCGTTGCGGCGTTCTTCGTCGGCCTCACGATCAATCTGTACGTCGGCCTGGTCCTCGACGACGCCCTGTGGCACGCGCTGCCCTTCACCGGCATGGTGCTGTACCTACTGTTCTCGGTGCACATGCTGAGGGTCGCCACCCCCGAACGTGCCTACGCCAACCACAGCACGGACAACGTGACCACAGTCGAGTGACCTCAGTCGGCGGACTGAGCGGCGAGCAGGCGTTGGGCGTGCACGGCCAGCTCCATCTGCAGTCGGCAGGTCGGGTGTCGCTCCAGACCACCCGTCAGCTTCTCGATCTGTTCGAGCCGGTACCGGAGCGTGTTGTAGTGGATATGGAGCTTCGCAGCTGCTTCGACGCCGTTGCGGTTGTGCAGCAGGTAGACGCTCAGGCTCTGCACCAGGCTGCCGTTGTGGCTCTCGTCGTACTCCACCAGGGGGCCTAGCGCCTCGTCCACCAGGTGCTGCAGCTCGACGGCCGGGAGCTGGTTCAGCATCCGGTAGATGCCCAGGTCGTCGTATCTCAGGACGAACGCACCGCCGTGCACCTCACGGCCTAGGGTCAGCGTCTCGACGGCCTCCCGGTAGCTGACATGGAAGTCGGTGAAGTCCGGGTGCACCGTGCCTGCGGCGACCATCACCTCCCAGCCAGGGTGGGCGGCCCGAATGGCGTCGTGTACCGCCTGGCAGACATTGCTCAGCGACTCACCGGGCTCCACCAACATCGCGAGGCCGGCCTGGATACCCCAGACGATCGCACTCGGTCCGACGGCGCCCCGGACAAGGGGTACGAGCTGGTCCTCGACGGTCTGTTCGGCCATCGGCTGTTCGCCGGTGGCGTCGGTGAGCTCCACCAACATCGCGGCTCGGGCGGTGTGGAGGTCCCATCCCATCGCGGCGCCCCGCGAACCACCTCGGAGCGGTCCCGCGGGCGCCGGGAGACGAGATCGGTCAGCAGCAGCGTGCGGTAGCGCTGCTCGCGACTGGCGACGGCACGCTCCTGCGCCGTCACCATCGTCGCGATCGTCGTCGCGTGCTCGAGGGCGACCAGCTGATGGTCGGCAGGATCGCCGCCGTCGGTCCAGAGTCCGACTCGACCACGGTCGACAGCACCCACCTTGATCGTGCACGCGGCGGACGGCGGTGTGTCTACGGCGGGTGAGCCGGCCGAGGCGAGCACCCACCCCTGCTCGTCGAGAACGGCTGCGGCGCATCCAGACAGCTCGAGCAGGACGTTCATCAGCTCCTGGTAGGAACCCCCGTTGAGTGCGACAGCTGTCAGCTGCTCGTGGATCGCTCGCGACCGTTCCAGCTCGAGGGCTTGACGGTTCAGCACCGTACCCAAGACCTCGGAGAGGATGTCGTTGAACATGACGTCGGCCGGGAGCTCCACGATCGGAAAGCCCAGCTCGTCGGCCGCCTTGAGCATCGCCGGGGGCAGTGCCGGCAGGTAGGGCCCGACCTTGACGCCGAGGGCCGCAAGGCCGCGCTCGGCGAGGCCCGGCACCAGGGCGCTGAGTCCGTCGGCGTCATCACGAAGCGGGTATGCCGTCGTCAGGAGCAGCTCGCCGCCGCGCATCCACCGGACGATGTCCGGGACCTCCATGATGTTCACGACGCGGATCACGTGATGCTTTCCCTGCTCTCCGGCCACGAGGCGTGCGCCTGAGAGGCAGGGCAGGGTCAACGCCTCCTCGACGGTGATCCTGGACGAGACGTCCTTGACAGCAACCTTCATCGAGCGCGCCATCCGAAACACTATGGCACCCGGTGTCAACCGGAGCCAGGCTCATCCTGGCACCGCCTGACCGTGACTGCCCCGGTCCCACGTCCCTAGCGTGACGGCATGAACAGAACCGCTGTCGTCGCCATCGGAGGAAACGCGCTGCTGCAAGGTGGAGCGTCCGCGACGATCGCCGAGCAGTTCGACGCAGCACGCAGCCTCGCGTCGTCGCTGGTCGAGATGATCGAGGCGGGCTGGCGAATCGTGGTAACGCACGGCAACGGGCCGCAGGTCGGGTTCATCAAGCGTCGATCCGACCTCGTCGCTGAACTGGCCCCCGAGCTGCCGCACCTCGACCTCGACATGTGCGTCGCCGACTCGCAGGGCAGCCTCGGCTACATCCTGGCCAGCTCGCTGGGCAGCAGGTTGCGGGAGCGCGGAGTGCCTGATCGCGTCGCCGCCCTCCTCACACACACGGTCGTCGATGCCGCCGACCCGGCGTTTCACCAACCCACCAAGCCGATCGGTGGGTTCTATCCGGAGGACGACGCGCGACGCCTCGCCGACGTCCACCACTGGACCATCGCCGAAGACTCCGGCCGAGGATGGCGTCGGCTGGTGCCATCGCCTCGGCCGCGGCGCATCGTCGAGCAGGAGTCGATCCGCATGCTGGCCGACGGCGGCGTCCTCGTGGTGGCTGCGGGCGGCGGGGGTATCCCCGTGGTCGAGACACCGGACGGTCGGTACCGCGGGGTGGAGGCGGTCATTGACAAGGACCTGACGTCGGCGCATCTGGCCACCAAGCTCGGAGCCGACCTGCTCGTCATCACGACCGGTGTCGCGCAGGTCGCGGTCAACTTCGGGCGACCGGACCAGCAGACTTTGGACCGTCTCAGTGCTGCCGAGGCGCGACGTCATCTCGCGGACGGGCAGTTCCCACCCGGCAGCATGGGACCGAAGATCGAGGCCGCCCTGCAGTTCCTCGACGAGGGTGGCCGCAGAGTGCTGATCACCTCGCCGGACGAGCTCGTCAACGCCTTGGGCGGCTCGACCGGCACCTGGCTGCTCCCCTCCGACATTGAGGCCCCTGCACTTCTCGACAGTCAGGGCGCATGATGTTGCAGCCCGGCCGCGGACCGATCGACGGCAGCCACTATCTCGAGGCGACGACTGAGACCTCGCTCTGGGGGCAGCTCCCCAACCGTGGGCACGCGCCAGTGCTGACCGTCAACGCGGGCGACATCCTCACTGTGGACACGGTCTCCCATGAAGGCATCCTCGAGGACCAGGGCCGTGACCCCGACGCGTTCTTCGGCAGGTTCGGCGTCTCGGCCGACCGGGTCCTGGACGACGCACGCGCGCTGGCCGCCTCGAGCCTCGTACGCGACTCCGAGACGGACGGCCCGCACGTCGTCACCGGCCCGATGGAGGTGCACACGGCGGAGCCCGGCGACGTACTCAAGGTCGAGATCTTGTCCCTCCGGCGGCGGCTGGACTACGGGATCGTGTCGAGCCGGCACGGCCGTGGGGCCTTGCCGGGGGAGTTCCCTCAGCGACCCCCAGGGACCGGCGGCGGGTCGGCACTCGAGCTTCCCTCAGGCGGCGTCTCCACCTTCTGCACGGTGGAGCGGCAGAACGCCAGGGAGTACGGAAGCCTGCGCTTCGGCGACTCGCGGACGGCACGGTTCCCGCTGAGGCCGTTCCTGGGGATCATGGGGGTGGCCGCGGACACCGACGAGCGGTTGAACACCATCCCTCCCGGCCAGTACGGCGGCAACCTCGACATCAAGGTCTTGGCGTCCGGCTCGGCGCTGTACCTGCCGGTCCAGGTAGACGGCGCCGGCTTCTACACCGGCGACCCGCACTTCGCGCAGGGCAACGGGGAGGTCGCGCTGACCGCGTTCGAGGCACCGCTGCGCGCCACTTTCCGGCTCACCGTCCTCAAGGGCGCCCAGGCGAGGGCAGCCATCGGCAGCATCGTCGAACCGTTCGGCGAGACCGAGCAGTACTGGGTGGCGATCGGGCTGCACGAGGACCTCAACGAGGCGATGCGACGCTCCGTCCGCGCCGCCGTGCAGTTCCTGACCAGCCGCGTCGGGATGGACGGGGCGAGCGCGTACGCCTACTTGAGTGCGGCCGCGGACTTGGAGGTCTCGCAGGTGGTGGACCGCGTGCAGGGTGTGCACTGCCTCATCCGCAAGTCCGACTTCGACGACGTGGAGCCGCTGTCGTAGACAGGCTCCCGACCGACCCGCCCAGCCACCCCACCTGGTTCTCGTACGCCCCGCGCCTTGCAAGGATCGGACCGCCCATGGAACACGCGGTTACGCCTCGTCCACGGCGGCCGTGGCGGCTTCGGTCAGGGCGTCGACCGGTCCGGCCGGTGGAAGCGCCGCCTGCACTCGGTGAGGTCGACGGTGGTGGTCTCTCCCAGGTCGATGTTCACGGGCTGCTCCTGCACCACGGTCCCGTCGGGCCGCTCACAGGTGAGGATCCATGGCTCGGTGTAGAAGCCGGTCTGGTTCCCATGGACGCCGTCATGCTGGTACGGCGGGATGGGGCGTTCGGACGGGTTGACCGCCCAGCGGAACTTCCCGTTCTTGTTGCTGACCTCCAGGTCCGACGTCAGCGTTGTGGGGAATGAGCTCGGTCGGGTGGAGCCGTCGGGCTGCGCGTACGGATGGGTGTACATGTCGAACGACCTCGACACCCGCAACACGGCGTTCTTGGGCGCCTTGCCTCGGATGGTCGCGTGCTGGTCGGGGTCGGCGGTGTTCTCGAAGGCCTCCAGCATCGCGGCACGGTGACCGGCGTACGTGTCGACCACCTGGGTCTCGAACGTCCGCTCCACGCCCTCGTCCGGGCACGTCTCGGCCGTGAACGCGAGCCCTCTGGTGGCGAAGTAGGCCCAGTCGATCGCCTCGCCCGTGGTCTCATAGTCGTGCGCGGAGTCGCGCGGGATGTAGGACGGTCCGTAGTGCGCCGCCATCCGAGTCGCCAAGTCCTCGAACCGCGCGACATCCTGCGTCGGTCCAGCCTCCAGTTGAAGCGGCGGGTAGAGCACGACCTGGAGGCACGTGTGCTGGGTGACGAAGGTGGTCGCCTGTCGCGTCGACAGCAGCCACTGAATGTTCCTCGTCTCCGGCTCCGACCACGGCGCGGGACCTCCGGTTGAGATCGGCAGCCAGCCAAACCCGTAGTTCCGGTTCATGTCGACGTTGGTGTCGGTCTGCCGGCGGTTGCGTACGAAGCCATCGACGTTCACCACGGGCACCACGACGAGCCGGGCGTTGTCCAGCAACCGGGAGAGCCTGGGGTCGCCGGCGTTCTCGACCACGTCAGTGGCGAACTCCATCGTGAGCTCACCACTGGGCCTCTCGTTGCCATGGTGCATCCCGACCGTCACAAACACCGGCTTGCCGTCGTCGGCCTGTACGTCTCGAGAGATCTCGATGCCCTGCACGTCACGGCCCGAGGACGTCTCGTACGGCAGCGTCAGCGGTTTGACCAGGTCTGGATGATTCGCGACCAGCTCCGCCAAGTCGGCCTCATAGGCTGCAAACGTTCGGTAGTCGTCGTTCCCGCTGGGCAAGGTCGAGTGCGTGACCGGAGCCTCGTCGGCCGCCGTCGCCGGCGAAGCGAGCCACGCACTGATCAGACTCACCGCGACACCGACGATCCACAGCTGCCGCGTCGCGCTCCTCGTTCCGATCATGTTCAACACTTTTCCTTCCCTGCCTAGGATTGCGAGGCACTTACGGAGCGCCGAGCGGGGTGAGCTCGGCGCCCGAGGCGAACGGCTGACCGGACTGCTCGGACAGGATGACGAACCGGAGGTAGCGACCGGAAACAGCGGGGAAGTCGGCGCGCTGCTCAGCTCGCCCGCCGGCGAAGACACCGGTGGCGACCGGCTCACCCCACGAATCGGGATCGTTGCCGACGTACACCTCGTAGTCCTTCACCCCGCCGTTGAGGCCCCCGGTCTGCCGCGGGAGGTACGTGAGTGCGTGCACCGGACGCTCGGCGCCGAGGTCGAGGACTACCTCGTGGGGCGGCTGCGCGACGCCGTCGAACCACTTGCTGTGCCAAAGGGTCACCGGGTCACCATCCACCAGGTTGTCGGCGGCGCCGTCCTCGCCGACCAGCTCCTCGCTGGAGACCGAATGGATCGTCACGCCTTCGACGGCGGCCTCGTTGTAGGTGACTCGAGCGTCGGCGTGCTCGACGGTCACACCGTCCACCACGGCTTCGGCGACGAACTGGTGGCGACCAGAGGCAGCCGATGCGCCGGGGCTCGCCCGGAAGGTGACGGTCGGCTCGGCTCCGGCCGCGAGCTCGACGTCGTGCACACCGGGATCGACCTGCCAGCCGTCGGGAGCGTCGACCCTCACCTCGGCGGAGATGCGCTCGGAGCGGCGGTTGACCAGCCCCACCGTAAGCGTCGTCGGTTGACCAGCCGCGAGCTCGGCGGGATCCGCGGACACGTCGGTGATGCCGACGGCGGACTGGACATCGAGCGGCACCACGGCCTCCAGTGCCACCGGTCTCCCCTCACGCCGCAGGCTCAGCTCGGCTGTCATCGGGTCGGATCCGCTGACCACCGAGTCGGGGACGGTGACCGCGAAGCGCGTCGACAGCTCGTCTCCGGGTTGGATCACGTGCCCGCGACCGCCGTCGACGGTCTCGATCACCCAACCCTCCTTCTCGGCGAGTGCGACGTTCACGTCGATGACAGGTTGCCGTCCGGTGTTGCGAATCGTCACGTCGACCTCGACACGGTCGCCGGCGACAGCTGTCGTGGGCGTAGCCGCCACGTCGACTTCGAGGTCGCGGTACCGCTCCAGCTCCTCCACGACCAGCTGGCGAGCGGCGAGCACATCACCGTACAACTGCGCCGACGGGCTCGCGTTCGCGTCGACCATGGCCAGCGCATCCTGGTACACCGGGTTGCTCTCCCCCGCGCGACGTGCCAGCTGCCGCAACAGCTCGTGGTCGACCACCCCGTCGCGGAACGTCTCCCAACGGATGCTCGACATCGGCCCGTCCTCACCCGGGTAGACGATGTACTCGTCCCCTTGCGCGTACCGGTAGGCAGGGTCGGTGAACGGGTCGGCCGGCCAGCTGTTGTACGACCAGCGCAGGTAGCCGTCCAGCCCGTACTGGACCGGTATCCACGAAAGCAGCCGGGCGCCGATCGGCGGCGATGCCGTGATCGTATTCGGCGTCAGCGGCCCGCCGGTGGTGTAGAACGTCGTGACGTGGCCCGCCTCTCGTCTGGCGGCCAGCAGGTCGTCGGTCAGCTGCGGCAGCAGCCCGTGCGCAAAGCTGATGTCGGGGATCGTGGTGTCGACATCCATCGTGTGTACGGCGATGTGCACCTTCTCGGCGAACTCCGGCGCGGACTCTGCAAGGAAGTCCTGCACCACGGCCATCGTCGACGCCGGCCGCTCGTCGAACGCCAGCATCGTGTCGTCGAACCACCCGCGCTGCTTCAGGTGCTGCCCGAAGTCGGACAAGAATGCTGACCACGCCTCCCGCCAGCGCGTGTCACCGAGCTGCACGACCTCGCGTACGGTCTCCCCGCTCCGCGCATCTGTGTAGTAGAGGCGCTCACGCCCGCCGAACATGAGCAGGGCGTAGACCCGGATGTCTGGCCCGATGCCGGCCCGCCGCGACGCCTCGATGTAGCGGTCGAACTTGCCGTAGTCGAAGTCCCACGACGACCCGTCGTACTCCCAGTCGACCAAGGTATGGAACGGGTGGTACGTCTGGGCGCGCCAGGTGCCGTCGGGCCAGCCGATCTCCCACGGGTCCTCGATGATCGCCGCGTTGGCGACCTTCTGCCCGCGACTCGCCATGTCCTCGAGGTAGGTGTCGAGCAGGTCCCAGTGCTCCTCGGAGTACAGCGGCACGTCGTGCGCGTACGCGACCGCGTCGGGTTGGAACCACAGGTTGAGGTAGAGGTCGTACGCCTCCGGGTCGCTGACCGTCACGTCGGCGACATCGACCACGAGCTCATGCACGACGGCCGGCGTCCCCGTGGCTGCAATGCGCAGTTCCACGCCGTACGACCCGGCGCTGAGCGAACGCGGCACATCGATGGTCAGCCAGATCGGCTGGCTGTTCCCCGCCTCCACGTCGACCGGACCGCTCTCGAGCGGATCGGCGGTGACCCCGTTGGTCCCTTCGACGGGGATGTACGCGGGATAGCGCAGGGTGACGGCGTCGCGCGGCAACGGCCGGGTGCCGTTTGGTGGGTGACCCGGCAGGACGTCCACCGTCAGATCCTCGAGGTCGGACGTCGCCGCGACGGCGAGCTGTGCGGACACTGGCGCGTTGCGCACCCCGGACAGCTCCAG
>WHTB01000056.1 GCA_009379735.1 Propionibacteriales bacterium | reverse complement strand
TCCATGAACTGAGCCTCACCGGGATGTACCGTCACCGACCGCCAGCTGTCGTCCTGGTCCGGCTTCGGCACGTCGCCCCGACCGCGTATGAGCGCAGCACAGTCGTCGGCTGACCGGAGCAGCTGGTCGTAGACGGCGCGGGCGTCGTCGACGGAGCCGAACTGCATGGTGACGGCCTCCACCTGGGGATAGTCCTCGGCGCCGTTGCGGAACTTCTCGTGCCACAGCCCGGTCAGCCCCTGGTCCTCCGACAAGCCATCGAGTACGTCGGTGTAGCAGCCGGTGTCGTTCGACTCGAAGGACTCCGTTAGGCCGGTCGAACGCCACCGCATCTGCGGTCCCCAGGCGATGTCGCCGGCTGCCAGCCGGTTGTCCTCGGTCAGCTCGACGGCGGGCTCGGGATCCGGCCTGGGATCCACGGCGGTCTCGCTGGGCGTCGTCGACGGGGACGTCGGGTCCAGCGTCGGGTCCGGCGTCGGCTCCCGGGTCGGTTCGGGTGTCGGCTCCCGGGTCGGCTCGGGTGTTGGCGCCGTCGTCGGTGTCGGCGCCGCCGGCTCCGGTGCGGTCCCGAGGACGTTGCCCGCCGCGGCGACGGCGGCACCGGCGCACAGGGCCACGGCGAGGCAGGCCGCGGCGACGCTGGTTGCGACCCGGCGGCGGTGCCGGCGAGCGCCCCGAGCGCGTACGTCGTCGGCGGGCAGGGGGGTGGCCAGGTCCTGACCTTCGCGGGCGAGCGCGCTGAGCTCTGCGATCGGGTCACGGTCAGGCATGACGAGCCTCCTCGTTCTGGTCGTCGGTGAGTAGCCCCGCCAACGCGGCGCGGCCGCGGGACAGCCGCGCCTTCACGGTGCCGCTGGGGGCTTCGGTCTCCCGGGCGACCTCGTCGACGGACAGGTCGCACAGGTGGTGCAGCACGATCGCCCGACGCTGTTCCTCGGGCAGCTGCTTGAGCGCCGCCACCAGAGCCGTGTGCGCGATGCCGGGCTCACGTGGTGGCGCCGGCAGATGGGCGCGGTCGGGCGGCAGCAGCGAACGACGGGTGCGCCGCCAGCGGCTGACCGCGAGACGCCAGGCGACGGTGCGTACCCACGCTTCTGGTGCGTGGGCGGCTTCGAGCTGCTTGCGGTGGTCCCAGGCGCGTACGAACGCCTCCTGGACACAGTCCTGCGCCTCGGTGAAGTTGCCACACATCGCGTACACCTGGCCGACGAGGCGGCCGAACGACGCCGTGTAGAACGCGTCGAACTTGTCAGCATCCACCGGCTCCCCCTTCTCGATCGTTACAAGTGTCTACGCCCTCGGGGTCTCGGCGGTTGCATCATCAGGTCACAGATTGGCGTACGGCGTACTCCGGCCGCGCGAACTCCGCGCCGTCGAGTACGGCCACGAGCTGCTCGACCGCCGCGTCGACGTCGACATGCCGCACGTACAGCGGCGCGAAGCCGAACCGAGCGATGTCAGGGGTGCGGAAGTCGCCGACGACCCCGCGGGCACTCAATGCCCGCACCAGCCCGAACGCCTGCGGGTGCCGCAGCGAGACCTGGCTGCCGCGCCGTTGCGGGTCCAGCGGCGTGACCACCTCGAGGTCGGTGTGCGCCTGTACCAGGTCGATGAACCGGCCGGTGAGGGACAGCGACTTGGCCCGCAGCAGGGCCAGGTCGACGCCCTCGAACGCGTCGAGGGCGGTGTCGAGGGCAACCAGCGAGAGCAGCGGCGCGGTGCCGACCCGCAGCCGTCCGATACCCGTCCGCGGAGTGAAGTCACGCTGCATCGCGAACGGCTCGGCGTGCCCCCACCAGCCGGTGACCGGATGGTCGAGCTGGGCGTGCAGGCGCCGGGCGACGAAGGAGTACGCCGGTGCTCCGCTGCCGCCGTTGAGGTACTTGTAGCTGCAGCCCACGGCCAGGTCGGCGTCGATGGCGTGCAGGTCGAACGGCACGGCGCCGGTCGTGTGGCAGAGGTCCCAGAGCATCAGCGCGCCAGCGGCGTGGACACCGGCGGTGATCGCCGTCTCGTCGTACTTCCGGCCGGTGCGGAAGTCGACGTGGGTCAGGCACACGACCGCGGTGTCGGCGTCGACGGCCGCGAGCGGGTCCTCGGGGTCGCACCAGCGCAGCTCCCGGTCGAAGGTGCGCGCGACCGACGCGGCGATGTAGCCGTCGGTCGGAAAAGTGGTCGGCTCGACCACGACGACGCGCCGGTCCGGCCGGGCGCGGACCGCGGCGGCCAGCAGGTTAAACAGGTTGACCGATGTCGAGTCCGCCACGATGACCTCGTCGGCGTCAGCACCGACCAGCGGCGCGATCTTCGCGGCCACCCGCTCCGGCAGGTCGGACCAGCCGGCGGTGTTCCAGGAGGCGTACAGGTCGTGGCCCCACTCGCGCGTGACGACGTCGGCGACCCGTTCCTTGACCCCGCACGGGAGCGCGCCGAGCGAGTTGCCCTCGAGGTAGATCAGCCCGCTGGGCAGCTCGAAACGGTCCCGCGTGTGCGCGAGGGGGTCGTCACGGTCCAGTCGCTGCGCAGCACTGCCGGTCGTGCCCACTTCGGTCATGGGCGTCAGGCTACGAGGCGATGGTGCTCAGCCGCTCGCCGGCCCGGATCACCAAGGCACGGAACCGTTGCGGTGTCATGTCGTAGCTGCCGCTCGGAGAGAGGTTCACCTGGGCGACCTGTTTGCCGCGCCGGACCAAAGCGACGCGGTACGTCGCCGTCTTGCCCTCGGACAGCTCGAACTGGAACCGCCACATCCGGGCCTTCGTGCGCCCGGAGGTGATCGTCGTGGCGTCCGAGACCGTGGCGTTGATCTCGCGGTCGGCGCACTCCGCGACCGTGTCCTCGACCTTGCGGATGAACCGTGCGGCCGTGTTGGAGCTGCCGAACGTGCCGACCGTCTCGGACAGCCCGAACCCGTCCGGCACAAACTTCGCCTCCGGAATCACGAAGATCCGGGCGCGGGCCTTGCTGCTCTTGGCGAAGGCGGCTCGGTCGCAGGGCGTCGACGACGGGTTCTTGCCGGCCGACTTGGGCTTGGTGGCGGCCCACGGACTGGCGACACCCTTGATCTGGGGCAGGTCGAGCGGTGCCAAGAAACCGGGGTTGGACTGCAGCGCCGGCGCGGGCACCCGGCGCATCGTCGGTTTCGCGGTCGCACAGCTGCCCTCGCCGACCTTGCAGACGGCTGAGACGGTCATCGCTAACCGCTTCACCACGCGCGCCTCGGAGATCGGCTTCTTGCCCGTCGTGGTGGCGACCACTGCGCTGGTGAGCTTGCCCGTACGGGCAACGCCGACGGTGATGTTCTTCGCCCGCTTGCCGCCCTCGCGCAGCGACACGACGGTGGCCTGGTCGCCCAGACCGCCGACGGTCTGCACCTGGAGCAGCTGGATGCTCTCCTGCGTACAGGTGGCGAACCAGGAGCGCATCTCGGCGTAGGCCTTGGCCGCGTGCTTGGCCGAGGTGGACTGCTCGATCACCTGCAAGGCGTTCGTGTCGGGCGCGCCGACCGCCTCGAACTGGCGGAGCAGTACCTGCTTCGCCTCCGGGTCGGCGAGCGTTCGCCGCTGGCACAGGGTGTAGGCGCCGTCCTTGTTCAGCGGGCCGGACGTCGTCATCGCCGTGCTCCACTGCGTGTGCTGCGGGCTCAGGGAGCGCAGGTCGCGCAGCGCGAGCAGGTCGCTGGTCCCCAACGTCCGAGCCGCGGTCGGCTTGGCCTTCGGCGCCGGCTTGGCGGCGGCCGGCGTGTCGTCGGTCACCGACGCGGCGGTGGCGGTGGGTGGGGACTGCTGGGTGATCAGCGAGCCGCCACCGACGATCAGTGCGGCTGCCGCAGCGACGCCGAGAACGGTGTGCTGGCGCAGCCGCTTGTCCCCGGCCCGGCGTACCGCGGACGCCCGCATCAGGGTGGTCCGGGCGGCGTCTGTCTCGATGTCGCGCAGGGCCTGCTCGAGCGTGGGCCCGGGCGTGGGTAGGTCGGAGCCCGCGGCCGATTCGTCCCAGGCGGCCTCCGCGCGGGTGAGCGTGGTGGCCGCGGCCGTGGTGGTCACGCCGACCTCGCGGGCGAGCTGGTCGTCGGGAAGCCCGGCCAGGTGGTGCAGGACGGCGACCCGGCGTTGGTTGATCGACAGGTCCTGCAGCCGGTCCGCGTACGCATCCGCCGCGACGGTGCCCTGCGACCGCGGTCGGCGGTAGTGGAGGCGACGGCGCCGCGGCAGCTGGCTCCCGGCGACCCGCCAGGCCTCGGCGCGCACCCAGGCGACCGGGTCGTCGAGGTGGGTCACCTTCGACCAGTGGCTCCACGCATGCGCGAAGCCGTGCTCGACGGCAGAGGCCGCGCCGTCGATATTGCCGGTCAGAGCGTAGGTCTGGTGCAGCAGCGAGGCGCGGGTGCCGTGGTAGAACGCGTCGAAGTCGTCGACCCGTGACATGCCACGCTCCCGGTTTGGTTTCAGCGGTCTGATCCTCACTGAAGGTACGGGAGGTCGGCAAGGGACGGAAATCTGCCGGTGACCGGGGTTACATCCCTCGCGGGGGCGTCGCTCGGCGTGTCCGCGCGCCTCCTCCGGTCCCGGCGGCGACGATGGGAGCGATGACTGACCTCCTGGGCCGAGCCGACCGCGGGGCTGATCGCGGTGTCGATCGCGGGAGTCGACAGTCGGAGCTGCCCGCGTCGGTCGCAGCGGCGGCGGGCGCCGTCGCCGCGGTGGTGTCGGGCCTCGCCGGGTGCCTGATGCTGGCGCTGGTCGGCTGGGTCGCCGGTCCACGGGGCGAGGTCGTCGAGGGGGTACGCGCCGGCGCGCTCGGCTGGCTGATGGGTCACGGCAGCGGCCTGCACGTGGGTACGACGGAGATCAGCATGACCCCGCTCGGCCTGACCCTGCTGCTCGGGGCCGTGGCCTGGCGCGGTGGCCGGTGGGCCGCCGAGCAGTCCGAGGTCGCCGGCGCGCGAGCCGTCGCCCTGTCGGCCGCCACCTTGGCTGCGTGCTACGCCGCACTGGCGACACTGGTGTCCCTGGTCGCGTCCAGCGACGCGGCGTCGGTGTCGCCGCTGCGGGCCATGGTCGGCTCGATCCTCGTCGCCGTGGTCTTCGGCGGCGCCGGCCTCGCCACCGGTTCGGGCGGCCTGCGCGGGCTGACCGCGGGCTGGCCGGACGATGTCGGCGCCGCCCTCCGCGGCGGGCTGGGAACGGTGGCGGTGCTGCTCGGCCTCGGCGCGGCCGCGGTGACCGTCGGCCTGGTGGCTGACTTCGGCCGGGCCGCGACGGTGGCCGACTCGCTGGCGGCCGGGCCGGTCGGCGGTGCCGTGCTCACGGTCCTCGGCGTCCTGCTGCTGCCCAACGCCGCCCTGCTCGCGTCGGCTTACCTCGTGGGTCCGGGCTTCGTCCTCGGCACCGGCACTCTGGTCGCGCCGACCGGTGTCGACCTCGGCCCGGTGCCCGCCGTACCCCTGCTCGCGGCCCTGCCCAGCGACGGTGCGGCGCCGGACTGGGCGCTGCTGCTCGTCGGCGCTCCGGTGCTGGCGGGCGCGGTCGGGGCCGCCGTCGCGCTGCGCGCCTATCCGGTCGCCGCGCTCGACACCGCCGCGCTTCGTGGCGGGGTGGCCGGTGCGCTCGGCGGCACCGTCGCCGGGCTACTGACCAGCCTGGCCGGGGGGTCCGTCGGGCCGGGTCGGATGGCTGACGTCGGCGCCCTGGTGTGGCAGTGCGCGGGGGTCGCCGGCGTGGCGGCCGGCATCGGTGGAGCCGTCGCCGGTCTCGTACTCGCGTGGCGGGCTAGACGCCGGGCCCACACGGCCGTCAGCCGTTGACGGCAGCGCCGCCGCGGATCGCTATCGTGTGCGGCGTGTCCGCCCGCGTCGTCGTCCTCGTCTCCGGGGCCGGAACCAACCTGCAGGCCCTGCTCGACGCGTGCGCGGACCCCTCGTATGGCGCGACCGTGGTCGGGGTCGGTGCCGACCGGGACGGCATCGAGGGGCTGGCCCGCGCCGAGCGGGCCGGCGTGCCGACGTTCGTGCACCGGGTCGGCCACTACGCCAGCCGGGCGGAGTGGGATAAGGCCCTGACCGCGTCGGTCGGGTCGTACGAGCCCGACCTGGTCGTGCTGGCCGGGTTCATGAAGCTCACCGGCGAGGCGTTCCTGGCGGCGTTCGGCGGCCAGACGGTCAACACGCACCCGGCGCTGTCGCCGTCGTTCCCCGGCATGCACGGCCCGCGGGAGGCCCTGGAGTACGGCGTCAAGGTGACCGGCTGCACACTGTTCGTCGTCGACGCCGGCGTGGACAGCGGGCCGATCGTGGCGCAGGCCTCCGTACTCGTCGCCGAGGACGACACCGTGGACTCGCTGCACGAACGCATCAAGATCGTCGAGCGGGCGATGCTCGTCGACTCGGTGGGCCGGATGGCCCGCGAAGGATTCACCGTCTCCGGCAGGAAGGTTCGGTTCGGCTCGTGAGCACCGAAGACCGGCGCCCGATCACGCGCGCCCTGATCTCCGTCTACGACAAGACCGGGCTGGAAGAGCTGGCCCGCGGTCTCCACGCCGCCGGCGTCGCACTGGTCTCCACCGGGTCGACCGCCGCCCGGATCGCCGACGCCGGCGTGCCCGTCACCAAGGTCGAGGAGCTGACGGCGTTCCCCGAGTGTCTCGACGGCCGGGTGAAGACGCTGCACCCGGCCGTGCACGCCGGGATCCTGGCCGACCTGCGGCTCGAGTCGCACCGCCGGCAGCTCGGCGAGCTCGGGATCGAGCCGTTCGACCTGGTGGTGTCCAACCTCTACCCGTTCACCGACACCGTCCAGTCGGGGGCGTCCGAGGACGAGTGCGTGGAGCAGATCGACATCGGCGGGCCGTCGATGGTGCGGGCCGCGGCCAAGAACCACGCCAGCGTGGCGATCGTCGTGTCCCCGGCGGTCTACGGGGACGTGCTGGCGGCGGTCGCCGCGGGCGGGTTCACGCTCGCGGCCCGGCAGCGGCTGGCCGCCGAGGCGTTCGTGCACACCGCGACGTACGACGTGAACGTCGCCTCCTGGATGGGCAGCACGATCACCGACACCAGCGAGGGCACCGGCTGGCCGGCCTGGGTCGGCGCGACGTGGAACAAGTCGGCGGTGCTGCGCTACGGCGAGAACCCGCACCAGCGCGCGGCGCTCTACACGTCCGGCTTCGTGCCCGAGCCGGGGCTGGCGCAGGCCGAGCAGCTGCACGGCAAGGAGATGTCGTACAACAACGTCGTCGACGCGGACTCGGCCCGCCGGGCGGCGTACGACTTCGACGAGCCGGCGGTCGCCATCATCAAGCACGCCAACCCGTGCGGCATCGCGGTCGGCGCCGACGTGGCCGAGGCGCACCGCAAGGCGCACGCGTGCGACCCGGTGTCGGCCTTCGGCGGGGTGATCGCGGTGAACCGGCCGGTGTCGGTGGAGATGGCCCGACAGGTGGTGGAGGTGTTCACCGAGGTCGTGGTCGCCCCGGCGTACGACGACGAGGCGGTCGAGGTGCTCACCGCGAAGAAGAACATCCGGCTGCTGGTGGCCGGCGACGCGAGCCGCGGGGGGATCGAGATGCGGGCGATCTCGGGCGGGCTGCTGCTGCAGGCCCGTGATGCGATCGACGCGGCCGGTGACGCGGCGGCGTCGTGGCAGCTGGCGACCGGGTCGGCGTTGTCGGACGCCGAGCTGGCGGAGCTGGAGTTCGCCTGGCGGGCCTGCCGGGCGGTGAAGTCCAACGCGATCCTGCTGGCGTCCGGGGGAGCGACCGTGGGCGTCGGCATGGGGCAGGTCAACCGGGTCGACTCGGCCCGGCTGGCGGTGTCGCGGGCCGGCTCGCGGGCGGCCGGCTCGTTCGCCGCGTCGGACGCGTTCTTCCCGTTCGCCGACGGTCTGCAGGTGCTGCTCGACGCCGGCGTACGAGCCGTCGTGCAGCCCGGCGGGTCGGTCCGTGACGAGGAGGTCGTCGCGGCCGCGAAGGCTGCCGGGGCCACGATGTATCTCACCGGGACCCGCCACTTCTTCCACTGACGTCGGACGACGAGGTCGCTCGTTGACTGGCGCGTTGCGTAGGGACAAACCGGACACCAGGGCTACGCAACGCGCCAGTCAACAGGGGTCAGCGGCGTCGGGCGGCCAATTCGTAACGACGGAGGCGAGCGCTGAGCCGTGTTCGGCCATACGACGTGAGGGATGACGGTCCAGCCAGGCTCAACCAAGTGCGCACCCGCTCCGGGTCATGCAGCCACCCCCTGGCGTCCTCCCCGTCTCGGATAACCATCTGCGGGTGGTGGATGATCTCCCGACCTGTGTAGCCGTAGCGTTCGTGGACCGCCCGGCTCATCCGCTTGTCGCGGCCCAGGTCGGCGTCGTGCTGGTGCCGCTCCCGATGCGCGCCGCCGTCGTACTCCGGGTATCGGTTGGTCCCGACGAGGTGCAGGTCCGCCCGCGCGACGAACACGCCGGACCGCCACAGCTCGGCCTGGCACGCCACTGGCCCGAGTCCGGTGAGCACGTGCATCAGCCGAAGCACCGACTCCCACCACGACTCGCTCCTCTCGTCAGCCAGATTGACCGCCTGCCGGAGGCGACGGCAGCCGCGCATCCGCGGGCGCGCGGCCGCCAGGACCGACTCGGCGTCGACGCCGAGTCGGAGTGCGCAGTCGACCATCGGTACCAGGTCGACCAGGCTGAGGTCGCGGGCCAGCTCAGCCAGTGTCTGCGCCCCGGACACGACGGGTACACGGTCGATCTCCTCCAGGTCTGCGACCGTCGATCGACGTACATAGAGGCCGTTGCGCTGGACGTGAACCTCACTTGTCGTCGTCGCGAGCAGCGGCCGGCGCTCGCTGAGCTGGTTCGGCAACCACCACCCTCGCAGCTCTGCAGATGTGAGGCTGCCGAACCCACTGCGACGGGGCAGCACCTTCGCGACCATCGCGGCCGTCTCGATCAGCGGCCGGTCTGGGAGACTCCGCGCGTACAGCCCGCGACTGATGCGTTGCCAGTCCAGATTGAGGAAGCGGTGACGCGGCACACCGGCTGCCGTAGCGACGTGCACCAGCACGCTGTCGTCGTCCAGGGGGAGGGTCATGGCGGACAATCGTGGTCGCTGCGGGCTGACATGGAGACCTCCCGCCGTGCGGCTGTGGACGGCGAGCGCCGGACGAGGGGTTGTGGACAGTTTGCGGCCCCGCGCCTGATCGACTGGCGCGTTGCGTAGGGACAAATCGGACGACGGGCCTACGCAACGCGCCGGTCGATGGGGGCAAGGGGCCGGCTGGCAGACTGTCCTCCCGTGACGGCACAGATCCTGGACGGCAAGGCCACCGCGGCGACCATCAAGGCCGAGCTGACCCGGCGCGTCGAGCGGCTGAAATCCCTGGGCATCGTGCCCGGGCTCGGCACCGTCCTGGTGGGCGACGACCCGGGCAGCCACTCCTACGTGGCCGGCAAGCACCGCGACTGCGCCCAGGTCGGCATCGAGTCGGTCCGGGTCGACCTACCGGCCGACGTCAGTCAGCAAGAGCTCGAGGCGCGGGTCGCCGAGCTCAACGCCGATCCCGCCATCACCGGCTACCTCGTGCAGCTGCCGCTCCCCGGCGACCTGGACGACAACCGCGTGCTCGGCCTGGTCGACCCGGCCAAGGACGCCGACGGCCTGCACCCGACCAACCTCGGGTGGCTCGTCCTCGGCCGGCCTGCGCCACTGCCGTGCACGCCGCGTGGCATCGTCGAGCTGCTGCGCCGGTTCGAGATCGAGATCGCCGGTGCGGAGGTCTGCGTGATCGGCCGCGGGATCACGGTCGGCCGGCCGTTGGGACTGATGCTCACCCGGCGCAGCGAGAACGCCACCGTGACCCTCACCCACACCGGCACCCGCGACCTGTGCAGCCACACCCGCAAGGCCGACATCGTGGTCGCCGCGGCCGGCAACCCCGGTCTGGTGACGGCCGACATGCTCAAGCCCGGCGCGGTCGTCCTCGACGTCGGCCTCACCCGTACTGACAAGGGGCTCGTCGGCGACGTACACGCCAGCGCTCACGACGTGGCGTCGTGGATCGCGCCGATGCCCGGCGGAGTGGGACCGATGACGCGGGCGATGCTGCTCAGCAACGTCGTCGAGGCGGCCGAGCGGCAGGTCGAGCGGTCAGCCGTCTCCGCATGACCCAGCCCTCAGTACCCCCGCCGGGAGGCCGGCCGCTCGGCACCGTCGCGTTCACCGCCGCCGTGCTGCTCGGAGCGTTCGGCGTGGTGCTGGCGATGACCGGGCCGTGGCGGCAGGGCGTCGGCTACCTCGGCTCGTCGGTGCTGATCGCGTGCCTGGCCCGGTTCGCCCTTCCCGACCGGATGGCCGGCATGTTGCGGGTACGCCGCAAGGCCGTGGACGTGGTGATCCTGGCCGCGCTCGGACTCGGCGTCGTGGCGCTCGCGCTCGTCGTACCCGACTCCCGACCCTGATCAGATCAGGCCGAGGCCCTTCACCGCCTCGCGCTCCTCGGCCAGCTCGGCCGCGCTGGCGTCGATCAGGCCGCGGGAGAAGTCGTTGATCTCCAGCCCCTGCACGATCTCGTACGCCCCGTCCTTGGTGGTCACCGGGAACGACGAGATCAGACCCTCCGGCACGTCGTACGAGCCGTCCGACGGGACCGCCATCGAGACCCAGTCGCCGTCCTTCGTGCCCAGCAACCAGTCGTGGGCATGGTTGACCGTCGCCGACGCGGCCGACGCCGCCGACGACGCGCCACGCGCCTCGATGATGGCCGCCCCACGCTTCTGCACCGTCGGGATGAACTCGTTTTCCAACCAGGCTTGGTCATTGACCAGCTCGGCGGCGTTCTTGCCGCCGACCTCGGCGTGGAAGATGTCGGGGTACTGGGTGGCCGAGTGGTTGCCCCAGATGGTCAGGTGCCGGATGTCGTTGACGCTGGCGCCGGTCTTGGCGGCGAGCTGGGCCAGGGCGCGGTTGTGGTCGAGCCGGGTCAGGGCGGTGAACCGCTCCCGCGGGATGTCCGGCGCGTTGCTCATCGCGATCAGCGCATTGGTGTTGGCCGGGTTGCCGGTCACCGTGACCCGGATGTCGTCGGCCGCGTGGTCGTTCAGTGCCTTGCCCTGCGGCTTGAAGATGCCGCCGTTGGCCTCCAGCAGGTCGCCGCGCTCCATCCCCTTGGTACGAGGGCGCGCGCCGACCAGCAGCGCGACGTTGGCGCCCTCGAAGACGACATTCGGATCGTCGCCGGTCTCCACCCCCGCCAGGGCCGGGAACGCGCAGTCGTCGAGCTCCATCACCACACCCTCGAGCGCCTTCAGGGCGGGGGTGATCTCGAGCAGCCGCAGCTCGACCGGGGTGTCGGGGCCGAGCAGGGCGCCGCTGGCGAGACGGAAGAGAAGGCTGTAGCCGATCTGGCCGGCGGCTCCGGTGACCGCCACCTTGACGGGAGTGCTCACGACACCCTCCTGGGTTCTCGGGGGTAGACAGTCGGACGCTAGCAGCGCGCCGCGCCCGACCGGTCACCGCCCCGCGAGCGGTCGAGCGTCGAACTCGTCGTCGCTCATCCGCCAGATCGCCACCGACACCATCACGAACCCCAGCGTGGTCAGACCCCACCCACCGAGTACGTCGAGCGGTCGGCTCGGCACGATGACGGCCGCGACCAGGTGCACCGGCTGGGACACGGCCAGGACGACACCGACCCACCGGGCGACGACGCCGGAGCGGGCCAGTGCGATGCCGAGCAGGATCATCCCGAGGATGTGGCCGATCACCCAGCCGATGCTGGAGATCATCGCCACCGGGTGGTCGTACGTGGCATCGACGAGGCTGGTGATCTCGGCGACGGAGTAGCCCTCGCGGCCCATGATGTAGGTCAGGTAGTCCACGTTGCCGGCCGCGCCCCAGTTGGCGTACGCGACGAAGCTCATCGCCGCGCCGACCGTGGCCAGCACCGGAGCCCCGCGCCGGGCGACGTACCCCAGCACCAGCATGGAGAACAGCAGGGGCGGGGTGAAGATCATCGCGATCCAGGCGATGGCGTTCATCGCACCCGGGTGGCTGCGATCGACGCGCTGCGCCTACGCGTGCACGCCGGGGACGGCGATCCGGAACAGCTGGAGGCGGTGCTGCGCCAGGCCCTCCGCGACGACGCCTTGCGGATCGGCTTCCTGCCGCCCGGCGCCGACCGTGTGGTGGACAGCGAGGGGGCGGCGCTGGAGGACCGACGGGCGACGCCGATCGTGCTGGCGGGCGAGCAGATCGGCGTGCTCGTACCGGGTCGGGACGCGGAGCATCAACCGCCGCGGGAGGTGGCCGACGCCTCCGCCGTGCTGGTGGAGATGGTCGGGCTACGTCGCGAGCTCGGTCGGGCGCTGCATGAGGTGGAGGCCAGCCGTACCCGGCTGCTGCGTGCCGGGTACGACGAACGGCACCGGCTCGAGCAGGACCTGCACGACGGTGCCCAGCAGCGGCTGGTGGCCCTCGGGATGACACTGCGGGTCGCCCAGCGCCACCTCCCCGACGTGGCGTCGGACCTGCACGGTGTGATGGACCAGGCGGTCGCGGAGATCACCACGGCGGTCGCCGAGCTCCGGCAGATCGCCCACGGCCTGCGGCCGAGCAGTCTCGACGACGGACTCGCCGCCGCCCTGACCAACCTGACCCGGCTGGCGCCGATGCCGATCAGCCTGGACATGTGCCCAGGCGAACTGCCCGACGACGTGAGCACGACCGCCTACTACGTCGCGAGCGAGGCGGTCGCCAACGCCGTCAAGTACGCCGAGGCTCAGCGGATAGACCTCCAGGTGGCGCGCGTCGACGGCCACGTCCGCGTGACGGTCCGCGACGACGGCCGGGGCGGTGCGGCAGTGCGCCCCGGTGCCGGCCTGGCCGGTCTGTCCGACCGGGTCGGCGCGCTCGGCGGGATGCTGCAGGTCACCAGCGGTGCGGGCACCGGCACCGTCGTCGAGGCGGTGCTGCCGTGCGGATCGTGATCGGAGAGGACTCGGCGCTGTTCCGGGAGGGTCTGGCGAGCCTGCTGACGGACTCGGGACACGACGTGGTGGCGCGGGCGACCGACGGGCCCGGCGTGCTCGCGGCGATCCGGGCGCACCGGCCCGACCTCGCGTTGGTCGACGTGCGCATGCCGCCCGACCACACCGACGACGGCGCGCGGGCGGCGGCGCAGGCCCGGGCGGAGTTCCCGGAGCTGGGGATCGTCCTGCTGTCGCAGCACGTGGAGACCCGGCACTCGGTGGCGCTGGTCACCAGCGGGCGGTTCGGCTACCTGCTGAAGGATCGGGTGCTGGACGTCGACGACTTCATGGACACGCTCGAGCGGGTGGCTGCCGGCGGTTCTGCGCTCGACCCTGAGGTGGTGGCGCGGCTGCTGGCCGTACGCCGAGAGCCCGCGTCACCGTTGACTCCGCGCGAGGCCGAGGTGCTGGCGCTGATGGCGGAGGGCCGCACCAACGCGGGCATCGCGCGACGGCTCTGGCTCACCGCGCGGACGGTCGAGACCCACGTCAGCAGCATCATGGCCAAGCTCGGGCTGTCCGCGAGCGACGACGACCATCGACGGGTCCTCGCCGTACTCGCCTACCTGGACGCCGCCGCCCGCTGACCAGGAGGTCACGTCGGCGAGTGGGAGCAGACTGTGGCCATGCGACTGCACAGCGCAGAAGCCGTACCCCTCATCGCAGCGGCATCAGCTCCGGACGGGCCGGCCGAGACATGGCGGCAAGCGCGCGCGTTGAAGACCCTCGAGGCCGAGCTCATCTGGGCGCATCGGCTGGGCTGGGGGCTGGTCGCCGTGCTGGCACTCGTGATCGGCGGATTCCTGGCGGGGACTGCCGTTGCCCTCATGGCCGACGACTCGGTCGGCGGCGGGGTGGCGCTGGGTCTGGTCGGTCTCGCCCCACTCGCGGTGGGCGGCTGGCTCGGCTGGAAGGTACGCGTCGCCGGCAAGTCGCTGGTCGACGCCTACTGTCGGTGGGCCCGCGCCTCGAAGGACTCCACCGCCGATCCCGCCAGCATCTACCCCCGGCTGCTCTCCGGCCGAGGACTCCTTCGTGGGGCGATCTCCGCCGGGGCGGTCATCTGCGCCGCGTTCGCCTGGTCGCTGTTCGGGCTCGGCCTGGCTACGTCCGACCCGGCCGAGCTGGGCACCGGCCAGGGCTTCGGGGTGGTGTTCGGACTGGTGTGCGGGGTGACGTTCACTGCGGTCGCCTGTCTGGTCTTCGGTGGTGACCTCCGGACCGGGCTGGCGCACTCCTCTCGCGTGGTCGCCGGACGACGTTGAGTCGAGGCGCAGAACCGGTCTCAAGGCGTGGGCGGTGACCCCACGAACCCTTAGGGTGACTGTTCGAGACGACGACCGACGCGAGCCAGGACGAGGAAATGGCTGACATCTACATCGACTTCGCGGCGCTGGAGCGCACCAAGTCCAATCTCGGTGATGTGGAGGACCTGCTCAGTGGTCCGTGCAAGGGCATGGCCGACCTTCCCACCGAGGCGGCGGGCCACGAGGCCCTGATCTCCAAGCTCCGCGACTTCGGTGGCGAGTGGGACTACGGCATCGGCAAGCTCGGCGAGTTCAGCGGCGGTGCGGTCGACGCGCTCAAGACCATCGGTGATGCTTTTCTCGAGCTCGACAAGCAGCTCACCGACTCCTTCAAGCCCAAGGAGGGGTCGGCGTGACCACGTTCGACGCCCTCGGGTTCAACCCCGCGCCCGGCAGCCAGAGCCAGGGCGAGGTGATGGCGAGCCGGTTGCGGGCCGCGACCGAGGCGCTCGGCAACATCAACGACGTCCTCAGCGGCACGGGGAACCAGGAGTGGGAAGGCAAGACCGCGGTCGCGTTCCGCGGGCTCGTCAAGGAGGACCTCCAGCCCCGCATCCAGGAGGCGTACGAGAGTTTCGGCACCGCCTCACGTGCGCTCGACCGGTGGCTGCGCGACCTGGACGGGTTCCAGTCGCGGGCCGACGCCCTTGAGCGGGAGGCCGAGGCGGCACGCGCCGACGTAGCGGCTGCACAGTCGACCGTCGACGGCATGGGTGATGCGCCCAAGGACGACCCGGCCGCGAAGAAGGAGTACGACAAGACCGTCGGCGAGAACAACGCGGCGGTGACCAGCAGCCAGTCGACGCTGGACGGCATCATCGCGCGCGCCAACACGCTGGCCGGTGAGTCGTCCGACTCGGCCGCGACGACGGCCGGGGCGCTCGACACCGCGATGAAGGCGGCACCGGATGAGCCTGGTCTCTGGGACCGGATCACCGGGGCGCTGGAGGACATCGGCGAGTTCCTCGGCGACGTGGTGGAGTTCGTCAAGAACAACTGGTGGGACCTGCTGCACAAGCTGGTCAACATCACCGCGACCGTGCTGTCGATCGCCTCGCTGTTCTGCCCGGCACTTGCGCCGTTCGCTCTCGCCTTCGCGGTCGCCGACGTGCTGATGTCAGGCATCGACTGGGCGCGCGGCGTACCGGGGGCGAAAGGGGCGTTCCTCACGGGTGCGTTGGGTCTGGTGGGTGGCTTCGCGGTCGGCAAGCTGGTCGGCACGTTCATGAGCGCCGCCGGCCCCGCGTTGGCGACGGGTCCGTTCCGGGTGATGGCGTCTGGTGGTGCAGCCAGCATCGCCGCCCCTGCTGCCGCCGTCCTCTCGTACAACCCGGCGTTCGGTCCTGCACTGGCCGGCTACATGGTGATCAAGACCAAGGACGCCACGGACGGCGCGGACGCGGTCCAGAGCCTGCTCGGCAACAACACCTACTACAGCGACAGCCTGGCCTCCGGCTGGCAGAAGGCGCGGGCCAACTGATGGTGACCGCGACCCTGCCGCGCCAGGACCTCTGGGTGCTGGTGCCGCCCGGCTGGATCGAGTTCAGCGCGTTCACCAGCGACGAGGCGGCGACGCGGTGGTTCGACCGGCTGCTCGCCAAGACCCCGGACCTGTTCGACGAGCAGACCCGGGTTGCGCTCCGGGCGACCTATGCGCAGGTACGCAGCCAGATCCCGGCCGGTCTGGTCGACTCAGCCGGGGCGCTGATCACGACCCTGCTCGACGACTCGGTCACCATGTGGCAGTTCAGCATGCGCGTACTCGACCTACCGCGGAGCGGCGACATCAACCCGATGGCGGTGGTCGAGCGTTTTCTCGAGTCGGAGCAGGGCAGGTCGGAGGTCGGCGATGACGACATCGTCGAGTCGTTCCAGACCGAGGACGGCCGCGACGGTATCGCGATCCACACCACGGCCACGGCGGTCGACGACGGTGGGCAGCTCGTCGCCAACGTCCCCGGCACCGACCCGGCCGCCCTCGGTGTCGTGTACGCCGCGGTCCGGCTGCATCGCCAGGAGGGCAGCGAGGCTGACCGGCTGGCCGTGGTCACCGGTATCGCGCCCAATGTGGAGCAGCGCCTCCCGATGTCGATCATCGCTGCCCAGCTGACCCTCTCCGCCGAGCTGCGCGACGAGGGAGCCGACCCGCCCGAAGGCAGCATCGATGTCGACACGACGGGACGTTTCGACAAGACTGCGGGCTGATGGCTTCTCAGCAGGCACCGCTGATCGGTGACGATGCGCGCGCCTTTGTCGAGCGGGACTATGGCGCGCTGGGGTCTGACGACCTGCCGGGGATGCTCTGGGAGCGCACCAAAGCACTGAAGGTCCTCGCTCGCGAGTGCGACTCGTTCGCGAGGCTGTTGTCCGGTCTGGCCGCCTGGGCCCTCGCAGTCGCCGGTGGCGCCCTGGTGGCGCTGGCCGTGTGGAACGACGTGAACTGCGTGCTCAGGGTGGTCGGTGTCGTCCTCGGCGTGCCGCTCGTCGTAGCGGCGGCGGTGCTCGGCCGCCGGGTCTGGCACGCGGGGCGAGCCGTGGTGGACGCGTTCTGCTGGTGGACGCTGCTGCCGGAGAAGCTCGCCAGCGGTGGAGCCGGCGTGGAGGACTGGCGGTCGTCGCCGGTGCGTGATGCGGTGGCGGCACGGGTGTTCGTCTTCCAGGGCTGGCGGCCGCTGCGGATCGGTCTCGGCGCCGTGGCGTTCCTGAGCCCGGCGATCTTCTTCGCGCTCGCCGTCGAGGGCGGACCGCGCTATCGGCCGACCTGGCACGAAGGTCAGGCGTCCGCGCTCTGGGTGATCGGGCTGACGCTGGTCATCGCCGGCTTCTCCGCCGGTGCGGTCGTGTTGGGCGGACAGTGGCGCGCCAACCTCGCCCACTCCCAGCGCGACCCCGTGCAGCGGAAGATCTTCGGCCAGCGCTGACCTCACACTCACCGGGAAGGGGCGGGGGGTGAGTGCGGCGCCGGTTTCGGCGGTGCGCACCGGCTGAGATATCTTGACGTCAAGCAATCTTCTCCGCAGCAAACCGGGAGCCGACTCCATGGCCAAGATCAAGGTGCAGAACCCCGTCGTCGAGCTCGACGGCGACGAGATGACGCGGATCATCTGGCAGTTCATCAAGGACCGCCTGATCCACCCGTATCTCGATGTCGACCTCAAGTACTACGACCTGAGCATCGAGAACCGCGACGCCACCGAGGACCAGGTCACGGTCGACGCGGCGCACGCGATCAGGGAGCACGGCGCCGGCGTCAAGTGCGCGACGATCACGCCGGACGAGGCGCGGGTCGAGGAGTTCGGCCTGAAGCAGATGTGGCTGTCGCCCAACGGCACGATCCGTAACATCCTCGGCGGCGTGATCTTCCGCGAGCCGATCGTGATCTCCAACATCCCGCGGCTGGTGCCCGGTTGGACCAAGCCGATCATCGTCGGCCGTCACGCACACGGTGACCAGTACAAGGCGACCAACTTCAAGGTGCCCGGCGCCGGCACGGTGACCATGACGTACACGCCGAAGGACGGCTCCGAGCCGATCGAGCACGAGATCGTCCAGATGCCGGAGGACGGCGGCGTCGTGATGGGCATGTACAACTTCAACAAGTCGATCGAGGACTTCGCGCGGGCGTCGCTCTCGTACGGACTGCAGCGCGGGTACCCGGTCTACATGTCGACGAAGAACACCATCCTCAAGGCGTACGACGGCGCCTTCAAGGACATCTTCGCCGACGTCTTCGAGCGTGAGTTCAAGGCTGACTTCGAGAAGGCCGGCCTGACGTACGAGCACCGGCTGATCGACGACATGGTCGCCGCGGCGCTCAAGTGGGAGGGCGGCTACGTCTGGGCCTGCAAGAACTACGACGGCGACGTCCAGTCCGACACCGTCGCGCAGGGTTTCGGCTCGCTCGGCCTGATGACGTCGGTGCTGATGACGCCGGACGGCAAGACGGTCGAGGCCGAGGCCGCACACGGCACCGTCACCCGGCACTACCGCCAGCACCAGGAGGGCAAGCCGACGTCGACGAACCCGATCGCGTCGATCTTCGCCTGGACCGGCGGGCTCAAGCACCGCGGCAAGCTGGACGGCACCCCTGAGGTGACGCGGTTC
>WHTB01000107.1 GCA_009379735.1 Propionibacteriales bacterium | reverse complement strand
TACATCGTCGAGCAGTCCAAGTCCAACGGTGCGCCGGTGGACTACCTGCCCATGGTGGAGCCGGTGATCGCGCGCCCGAACGGTGGCGGTCTGATGAAGACCGCGACCAACCCGGCGACCGCGATGCTGTTCATGGACTGGGTGCTCGATGAGGGTCAGCAGGTGCTCGTCGACGAAGGGCTGACCCCGGCCATCACCGAGGGCAAGGACCCGCTCGAGGGGCTCGAGGTCATCCCGGTCGACGTCGAGCGGTTGCTGAAGGAGGATGCCCGCTGGAGCAAGGAGTACGACGACCTGCTGGCCGACGGGGAGGTCATCTCCGACTGACACCGTCTCAGTGGAGCCACCGCTGGCGCGCCTCGGCGCGCACAGCACCGTTCGTCCGTCCGCCGTTCAGGAAGTGGGAGTGATCAGGTCATGACGCTGGCCGACCGGGTGATGGACAGGAGCGAGGTGGTCGAGGAGAGCCGCTGGCGGCGACTGGTGCCCACGCCGAAGGTCGCCATCGTCGCCGGGGTCGCCGCGCTGGTGGGATACCTCGCCCTGGTGCCGCTCGGCTACCTCTTCTGGGGCACCTTCTTCGACAACGAGGGTCTCGAGTTCGGCGGCTTCCGGCGGGCGTACGGCAACGACCGGATGGGCGAGCTGCTCCAGAACTCGCTGAGCTTCGCGATCGGCGCGGCCGTGCTCTCCCTCACGGTGGGGACCACGCTCGCCTACCTGAACGTACGGACGGCGGTGCCGTTCAAGGCGCTGTTCTTCGCCGCGTCGATCGTCCCGCTGATCGTGCCCGGCATCCTCTACACCATCTCGTGGATCTTCCTGGCCAGCCCGGACATCGGCCTGCTGAACACAGCTCTGGAGCCGATCTTCGGCTCGGCTCCGCTGGACATCTTCACCATCTGGGGGATGATCTGGGTCGAGGGGCTGCACTCGTCGCCGATCGTCTTCCTGCTCATGGTGGCGGCCTTCCGGTCGATGGACCCGTCGCTGGAGGAGTCCGCGCTGATGTCCGGCGCGACGCGGCTGCAGACCCTGCGGAAGGTCACCCTGCCGCTGGTGCGACCCGCCCTGCTGTCGTCGGTGCTGATCATCCTGATCACCAGCCTGGAGTCGTTCGAGGTGCCGGCCCTGCTCGGGCTGCAGAACAACATCTACGTGTTCACCAGCCGCATCTACTTCGTGCTGCGCACGTACCCACCGGACCTCGCCGCCGCCGGGGCGCTCGCGGTCGGGCTGCTGCTGATCGCCGTCACCGGGGTGGCCATCTCGCGGCTGCTCGCGGGTCGCGGCAGCGGGACGTTCCAAACCATCACCGGCAAGGGCTTCCGGCCGCGTCCGATGGATCTCGGCCGGTGGAAGCCGGTCGTGGGTACGGGCATCCTGCTGTACTTCTCCGCCACCGTGCTGGCGCCGCTGCTCGTGTTGGTCTACACGTCGCTGCTGCCGTTCTACCGGAAGCCGTCGATGGACGTCTTCTCGGCGTTGACCACGGACAACTATGTCGAGCTGCTGCACCTCGACCAGGCGCAGACCGCCCTGCGCAACAGCCTGATGCTGGGCGTGGGCACCGCGACCTTGGTGATGGCGGTGATGGCGATCGCGGCCTGGATCGCGATCCGCTCCCGGATCCCGGGTCGTGGCGTGCTGGAGCAGCTCACGTTCATCCCGCTCGTGATCCCGGGCCTCGTCCTCGGCCTGGCGCTGTCGTTCGTCTACCTTCGCAGCCCGATCCCCATCTACGGCACGATGTTCATCCTGCTGATCGCGTACTGCACCAAGTACATGCCGTACGGGATGCGCTACGCGACCACCTCGATGGGCCAGATCTCGAGCGAGCTCGAGGAGTCGGCCTTGGTCAGCGGGGCGAGCTGGTGGAAGACCTTCCGCCGCGTCCTGCTGCCGCTGCTGGCCCCGGGCATCCTGGCCGGCTGGGTCTACATCCTGGTCGTCTCGTTCCGCGAGCTCTCGAGCTCGATCCTGCTCTACAGCCCCGGCAACGAGGTGTTGTCGATCCTCATCTTCGAGCAGTACGAGAACGGTCAGTTCACCGTGCTGGCCGCGCTGGGCGTGGTCATGGTGCTGACCCTCGTCGTCCTCGTGACGATCGCCTACAAGATCGGAGCCAGGGTGGGACTCCGCAACGACTGAGCCGTTAGACGCCCCCCACCACCCGCGTGTGTGAAAGGACCAGAAGAGGCCCATGCTGAACATCGAGAAGCTGGTGAAGTCATTCGCGGGCGAGAAGGCCCGCGGCCGCAGACGCGGTGACGCGCAGGCCGCCGTGTTCGCCGTGAACGACGTCAGCTTCGAGGTCAAGGAGGGCGAGCTGTTCACCCTGCTCGGCCCGTCGGGATGCGGCAAGACCACCACGTTGCGCTCCATCGCCGGGCTCGAGCACCCCGACAGCGGCCGCATCACCGTCGGCGACCGGGTGATGTTCCAGCGTGGCGGCGACCACGGCCGGTCGGTCAACCTGCCGGCCAACCAGCGGGGCCTGGGGATGGTCTTCCAGTCCTACGCGATCTGGCCGCACATGAGCGTCTTCGACAACGTCGCCTTCCCCCTGCAGGTACGGAAGCGGTCGGAGCGGCCGTCCAAGGCGCAGATCACCGAGCGGGTCGATCGGGTCCTGGAGACGATGGAGCTCACGCCCCAGGCGAGCCGGCAGGCGACCAAGCTGTCGGGCGGGCAACAGCAACGCCTCGCGCTGGCTCGCGCCCTGGTGATCGAGCCACCGCTGCTGCTGCTCGACGAGCCGTTGTCGAACCTGGACGCGAAGCTGCGAGAGTCACTGCGGTACGAGCTCAAGCGGCTCCAGCGTGAGCTGGGCATCACCGCGATCTACGTCACCCACGACCAGATCGAGGCCCTCGCCCTGTCCAACAAGATCGCCGTGATGACGGCCGGCGAGGTGGTGCAGCTCGGCAAGCCGCGCGAGGTGTACGAGTCGCCGGCCAACAAGTTCGTCGCGGAGTTCATCGGGACGTCGAACTTCATGCCCGGCACGATCGGGGCGCGGGACGCGGAGCACCTGACCGTCGAGACGGCCAACGGCAAGCTGTACCTGCAGTCGGCGGCCCAGCTGGTCGTCGGCGACGAGGTCGTGGTCTCGATCCGCCCGGAGGCGGTCGAGCTGTCCCGCACCAGCCTGGGCGCCGTGAAGAACGAGTGGAGCGGCAAGGTGGTAGCCCGCGCGTTCCTCGGCGACGCGGTCGACCACGTCGTCGCCGTCGGGAAGCAGGAGCTCCGCGTGCGGGTCAACCCCTCGGTGTCGATCGAGCCCGGCAGCGAGGTGTACCTCCGTCTCGACCCGACCAAGATCTCGCTCGTCCCGGTCGGCTGACCGGGTGACCCGGGGGATCTGACGCATGGCCCTGCCCGACGTGCTGCGCAACCGCGACTTCGACCTGTACTGGTCCGGCGTGGTGCTGTCGCAGATCGGCACCCGCGGCACGGTGGCCGCCAACCTCTACCACGTGTACGACCTCACCGGGTCGATCGCGTACACCGGGCTGGTCGGCCTGGGACAAGCCGTGGCGCTGCTGCTGCTGAGCCCGCTGGGCGGAGCGCTCGCGGACCGGTACGACCGTCGCCGGTTGCTGCAGGCGGCCCAGGGCGTATCGCTGGTGGTGGCGCTGGCGCTCGCGGTGCTCACCCTCAGCGGGCGGATCGAGGCGTGGCAGGTCATCGTCTCGGTGCTGCTCACCACGGCCGCCGCCACCTTCGACCAGCCGGCCCGGCAGGCGCTGATCCCGGCGCTCGTGCCCCGGCACCAGATCGGCCAGGCCATCGCGCTGCTCAACCCGTCGCGCGAGCTGGCGATCCTGCTCGGGCCGCTGATCGCCGGTCTGCTCATCGCGCTGGGTGGTCCGGGGCTGATGTACGCCCTCGACGTACTCACCTATGCCGCCCTGATCGTGGTGCTGGGTTTCGTACGGGTCAACAAGCTGGTGCCGACGGGACCACCCCGCTCCGTCGTCGCGAGCATCGCCGAGGGCGCGAAGTACGTCGCGCACCGCCCGCTGATCTACAAGCTGATGGCGCTCGACCTGTCGGCGACCATCTTCAGCGCCTACCGGGTGCTGCTCCCAGCGCTGGCCGCGGACGTGCTGGACGTCGGTCCGACCGGCTACGGCATCCTCTCCGGCACACCGTCGGCCGGTGCGCTGCTCGCGACGTACTCGGTGTTCCGGGTGGTCGAGGGCTCCCGCCGCCAGGGCAAGGTGCTGCTGGCTGCGACCTTCCTGTACGGCATCAGCGCGATCGCACTGGCCCAGGCACCGGTGTTCCCGCTCGCCGTCGGCGCGGCGCTGCTCCTCGGGGGGTTCGACGCGATGGCGACGACCATCCGGCATGCGGCCGTGCAGATCGACACGCCGGACGAGATCCGCGGCCGGGTGACCGCGTTCTACCAGATGTCGTCGCGCGGAGGGCCGGCCGTCGGAGACGCCGTGGTGGGTGTGTTCGCCGGGGTGGTCGGCCCCGTCGTGGCCCTGACCCTCGGCGGGCTCGGACCGTTGCTGGTCGCCGTCGGCTTCTGGGCGCGGCCGAACGTGGTGCGCGACTACGTCGGCGTCATCGAGCCCGAGGAGACGCCGACGAGGCAATGAACCGGCCGAATGCGTCGAGCACCTCGTCACTGCTCCGCACCCGGCACACCCGGGGGAAGACCTCGTCGGTGAAGAACGTGCGCTGTGGCTCCCGGCCGGTCAGCCCGTCGCGCACCACCACGACCTGCAGGTCCAGGTCGCGGGCGGCGTACGCGGTGGCGGCGATCCCGACGTGCGTCGACCCCCCGACCAGCACCAGGGTGTCGGCGCCGCGGGCGCGCAGCGTCGCCGGGAGGCAGGTGCCCTCCAGCGCGGACCATCGGTGCTTCGGCACGTCGACGTCGTCGGACCGCTGACCCAGCTCCGGCAAGGTCCGATAGAGCGGCGAGCCCTGCCCCGCCGACGGGACCGTCGGTCGGGGGTGGTCCGGGCCGAACGCCTGGTGCCGGCCGTCGAGGTCGGCGAGGCTGCGGGCCAGGTCGGCGCCGTCCGCGCGGTGGTCGGCCCGCGCCCAGGCGACCAGCACACCCCGGTCGCGGCACGCGTCGACCAGCCGACGCACCGTCGGGATCACGCCGGCGGCTTCGGCCGCGGCACGGTAGATCTCTAGCAGGTCGAAGGCGCACAGGACGGTCCGGGCGGGGTCCAGCCGCTCGTCGCCGCGCCACCGCGTCGGGTCGGCCGCGGCGGACGCCGACGCAGGGACCGGCCCGTCGCTCACAGGAACGTCACCGAGACGGTCTTCTCGCGGGTGTAGGACACCAGCTCCTCCGGACCGTTCTCCTGCCCGACGCCGCTGTGCTTCCAGCCGCCGAAGGGCATCCCGAGGGGCCGACGACCGGTGCCGTTGACGTAGACGTACCCGGCCTGCACCGCGCGCGCCGTCCGCAGTGCGGCGGTGACGTCGTTGGTCCAGACGTTCGCGGTCAGCCCGTACGGCAGGGCGTTGGCGCGTCGCACGACGTCGTCCACGTCCGACCAGTCGAGCACGGAGATCACAGGGCCGAAGATCTCGTTCCGGACGACCGTCATGTCGTCGTCCAGCCCGGTCAGGATGGTCGGGCTGAGGTAGAAGCCGGTCTCGAGGCCCGACGGGCGGCCACCGCCGAAGGCCACCGTGGCACCCTCCGTACGCGCCGACTCGACAAAGCCGAGCACCCGCTCGTAGTGCGACCGGAAGGCCAGCGGGCCTACCTCCGTACTATCGTCCAGCGGGTCGCCCACCCGCATCTCGCCCAGCCGGCCGTGCAGCGCCTCGAGGAACGGCCCCCGGACGGCGTCGTGGACGAACAACCGCGAGCCCGAGCCACACGACTGGCCGTTCGACCGGGCGATGTTCATCCCGGCGACAGCGGCGCGGGCAGCCCGGTCGGGATCGACGTCGGGGAAGACGATGACCGGGTTCTTCCCGCCCAGCTCCAGGCTGACGTGCTTGATCTCGTCCGCAGCCCCGCGCAGCACGGCCCGGCCGGTGGGCACCGAGCCGGTGAACGCGACCCGGGGCACGTCGGGGTGCTCGACCAGGCGGGCACCGACGACGTCACCCGCACCGGTGACGACGTTGAGCACCCCGGGCGGCAGGATGCCGTCGGCGATCCGGGCCAGCTCGAGCGCCGACAGCGAGGTCTGCTCCCCCGGCTTGAGGACGACGGCGTTGCCGGCCGCCAGCGGCGCCGCGCACTTGCCGGCGGCGAACTTGAACGGGTGGTTGAACGGCACGATCCGGCCGACCACGCCGTACGGCTCACGCAAGGTGTACGTCAGCGAGTCCGGCGCCGGCGGTGCGCTGCTGCCCCGGGTCTGCGACGCGATGCCCGCGTAGTACTCGATCTCGGCCACGGTCTGGTCGACGTCGCCGCGCATGCCCGAGATCGGCGCCCCGCCGTCCGCGACGTCGAGCCGGGCCAGCGGCCCACGCTCGGCGGCGATCGCGGCGGCGAGCGCGCGCAGCAGCCGTGCCCGCTCGGCCCAGCCCAGGTCGGACCAGCCGGGTGCCGCTGCCGAGGCCGCTGCGACGGCGGCGTCGACGTCGCGCGGCGTCCCGGCGGGGAAGGTGCCGCAGCTCTGCTCGGTGGCCGGGTTCTCCGAGGTGAGGACCTGACCGTCGGCGGCGTCGACCCACTGGCCGCCGATGTACATCTGCCGGTGCGGGACTGTGCTGCTCATGACCGAGCCGCCATGGTCGTACGGTCCAGGCGGTAGCTGTCGCCCACCTCGGAACGGGCGGCGGCGACCAGGTCCGCGGCGGTCAACGCGGCCGGGTCGACGGCGGTGGCGGGCCGCCGGGCGATCGCGGCCAGGAAGAGCTTGCGGAGCCGTCGGCCGTCCAGCCCCACGCAGGTCTCGGCCAGGTGGCGCAGCAGCGCCTCGTCCGCGGCCAGTCTGTCGAGCTCGGGGAAGAGCGCCGCCGCCTCGGCCATCGTCGACCGCAGGATCATCACGATCGTGTCCAGATCCGGCAGGCCGAGCTCGAGGACCAGGTCAGCCCGGTCCAGGAAGGCTCCGTCCACGGCGGCCGGGAAGTTGGTGGTGGTCAGCAGCAGGACCTGGGGGCACCGGCTGCGCAGCTGGTCGAGGCCGGCGAGCAGCGCGTCGGTGGCGCGGTGCACGTCCACCGGGTTGGTCTCGAACGACGCGGTGTTGCGGCGGACCGCCATCGTCTCGATCTCGTCGACCAGGACCACCGTGTGGGGGCGACGGGCGGCCAGCTCCGGCAGCGTGTCGGAGAACAGCCGGGTGACGGCACGCTGGCTCTCGCCGAGCATCTCGTGCGGGAACGCGTGCGGGTCGACCTCGACGAACGTCGTGGCCCCGCGGGTGGACAGCGCCAGGGCGGCCCGCTGAGCCAGGCCCTGACAGAGCGTCGTCTTGCCGGTGCCGGGCGGACCGGCGAGCACGACCAGGCCGTGCGGCGGGCCGGACAGCTGATCCAGCGCGCGTCCGTGCCGCAGGACGAGGAGCGCCGTGCCGAGCAGGCGGTCCTTGACCTCGGGCGTGGTGATGATGGAGTCCCAGGGACCGTCGTGATGATCCGCGGGGAGTGCGTGGATGCCCACCACCCCGGGGGGTAGCGCCGACGCGACAGTCACGGCCGACTCAGGGCCAGGTCGGGCGGTCGTTGGCCGGCCAGTCGACGGTGGTCGGGTCGCCGGCCTGGGCGTCGCGGATGTGGTCCGGTGGCTCCTCGAACAGCACGAGGGGGTCGCACAGTGCGCGCATCGTCTCGAGCAGGCTGTCGAACATGTGGATACGGACGACCTTCGCGGTCTGCTCGGGGTGGTCGTTGAGGTGCTGGTGCCACAGGAAGTGGTCGACGACGATGAGGTCGCCCTTCTTCCACGGGTGCTCCTGACCGCCTTCGGGCTCGGTCCCCAGATAGCTGTGACCGCTGCCCTCGACGACGTAGAGCCAGGCCTCGCCGGGGTGTCGGTGCATCGACTGCGAACGGCCCGGCCCGATCTCGAACATCGCCATCGTGATGCCCGACGCCTGGTAACCGATCGCCTTGTCGAGCAGGAACGTCGTCCGCGTCCCGCGGGGGGTGTTCACCAGGTCGAGCGAGTCCCAGTCCGTGTGCAGCCGGCCCGAGCGGCGCGCCTGCTGCTCACGAGACAGTCGCCGCACCCGGCGGGCGTACGGGTCGTCACCGTCCAGGTGCTCGCTGAACGGCGGACGACCGGGGAGCGTGGAGACCTCGGCGTCCCCGGCGTCCTCGAGCACCGCCATCCCCATCGTCTCGAGCATCGGCTGGCTGGAGAACGTCAGGTAGCGCACCGTGCTGGACGCGTCCGGGTCGTTGCCCACCCGGTGCCAGGCCCAGCTCGGCAGGTGCACCGCGTCACCGGGGCCGAACGGTTGCCGCTCGCCGTCGATCTCGAACCACCCGTTGCCGGCGACGACGAAGACCATCACGTCCCACGAGTGCCGGTGCACGGTCGTGGTCACGCCCGGGTCGACCTCGTGGGCGAGGGCGTCCATCGTCCGGGTCTGACGGTCGCCGTCGGCGCCGACGTACACGCCGATCCGGTCCCCACGGGCCGACTCGTGCATCGCGACGTCCTCGAGGGCGACCACCGTGCGGTGGTTCGCGCGCCAGTCCTCCAGGAACTTCGCCCGGCGCGACTTCTGGATGTGGTAGTGGCTGACCTGGGTGGAAGTGCGGGAAGTCAAGGACGCTCCAATTGTCTGAAGGACAGACCATTGCCCCAAAGTTTGGCAGGGCACCGATCTCAGCGCAAGCGTGGGTCCGCCGCCGTGGACGAGGCGTAACCGCGTGTTCCACGTACAGCCCGAGCCTTGCAAGGCGCGGGGCGCACGAACATCAGGTGGGGCGGACCCTCGGACCTGACCAGCGGTGCGCCACGGCTCGCCCCGTCAGTTCACCCCGGCCGCCGCCGTGGACGAGGCGTAACCGCCTGTTCCCCATACAGCCCGAGCCTTGCAAGGCGCGGGGTGCACGAACATCAGGTGAGGCGGCCCCGCGAAACCGACGAGCAGTGGCGGTCGGATCGTCACCGTTGCGCACCACCCACCCAGCGGGGGACGCGAGTGAGGTACGCGGTGTACTCGTCACCGAACGCGGCCGCCAGCCGGGCCTCGTCCGCGGCCACCCGCTGGGCGAACCACGGCCCGTGTACGGCGACCGCGGCGATGGCCAGCGGCGACCGGGTGGTCAGGGCCAGCCCGCTGAGGAACAGCAGGTGGCCGAGGTACATCGGGTTGCGAGTCCAGGCGTAGACGCCGTCAGTGACCAGCGTCTCGGGCATCCCCTGCATCCCCGCCGGCCCTCCGGCACGAGGATGCCGGTACTTGCCGGCCAGCCGGTAGGTGGCGTACCCGGCGACCAGCAGCGGGAGCCCCGAGAGATGCAGCGGCGCCCGGCGGACGGCCTGCTCACCGAGCAGGAGGGCCGGCAGCGCGAAGAACGTACGCGTCGAGGTAGAGCGGAGCGAGAGTCTCATCGGTCGGTCCTCAGCTGCGGCGGTCGCGGACATGGGCGGCAAGGCTGCGGGTGAAGGCGGCCGGCCCGACGATCAGGAGACCGCCGAGCGCGAGGGCGAGGCCCACCGGTGCGACGGTGACCACCGCGGCGGTGCCGAGCGGGGCGACAAGGAGGGCGGCGGCACGGAACGCGCCCGTCGCGGCAATCGCCTCGCCGCGCTCTTCCGGGTGGACAGCGTCGGTCGCCACGGCCGGGCCGACGGTCTGCAGGGCCCCAGCGCCGAGCCCCGACACGGCGAGTGCGACGCCCGCCAGGATCGCGTCGTCGGCAACCAGCCCCATCGCGGCGGTGCCCAGCCCCCCGGTCAGCGTGCCGGCGGCGAAGGCGCGCACGAGGCCACGGCCGGCCAGCCGCCCGACCAGGCCCGAGCCGGCGAGCTGGGCGAGGTTGGCCACCGAGACGAGCACGCCGATGGTCGGGGCGGACTGGCGGGCATGCTCCAGAGCGACGGGTACGTACGAGCCCAGCAGCCCTCGCCATGCGCCCGACGAGACCCCGGCCCAGCACCCGGCGTCCACGCCCGGCCGACGCCAGATCCGGCCCGGCACCCGGTCCACCGGCGGGGAGAACGGTGGCAGCCGGTCGAGCAGCAGCGCGGGTATGCATGCGAGCCCGGCGAGGACGGCAGCAGCCGCGAGCGCGTTCGGCAGCGAGCGCGCTCCGACCAGACCGGCGACCACCGGACCGATCAGCAGGCCGACCGCCGCGGCGAGGTTCACGGTGGCCAGGGCACCGACCGCGGACCGGTCGCCGCGGACGACGTGGGTCTGGCTGCCGGTCCAGAAGAAGGCGCGGGACACGCCCTGCAGCAAGAGCGCGAGCGCGAACGGCACGACCGCGGTCGTCAACGCCGCCATCAGGTTGGAGACACCGAGCAGCACCGCGGCCGACAGCACGAAGGTCCAGTCGGGCAGCCGCCGCATCCACGCGCCCATGCCCAGCCGGGCCCCCATCTGGGCGACGGCGCTCAGCGCGATCAGCACGCCGACCTCGGCGGGGCTGTACCCGGCCCGCAGCGCGAGCAGGGGCACCGCGACGCTGGCGATCCCGAGCGAGCAGGAGAACACGACCGCGCCACCGGACGCGGCGATCGTGTCGCGCCTCACGGCGACCCGGCAGGTCGTCGTACGTGCGGATCCTCGTTGAAGACCAGGGACTTGACCGTCACCGGCACGGTGTTCGAGGGGAGGCGTACGCGTCCGATGTCGATGTAGTCGAAGTCCCACAGGCTGAGGCCGTCGATGACGAGCAGCTCGCTCTTCACCGCGAGCTCCTCGGTGAGGATGGTGCCGACGGTCAGGGCGACGTCGCCGTCGAGCAGGAGGTACAGAGGCTGCCGCCGTTCGATCCGGTCGGCGAGCCCCGCCGCGATGCCCCGGGCGAAGGCAGCGACCCGGTCGTACGCGGGCGGGCCGTCCCAGGTCAGGGACAGCGCCACGTCCTCGGCCGCTCCCTCGACGTCGAAGGCGACGAGGTGCGCCCGGATCGCGTCGGCCACGGTCACCGGGTCGACGGTCTCCGCCAGCGCGTAGTCGGGACGCAGGACCTGCAGGTTGCGACGTGGGAGCAGGGCGTCCGGGTCCGAGATCCAGCCGGTGTTGCCGCTCAACCGGACGCTGTACTCCGACGCGCCGAGCGCCGTCGCCCGGATGCACTCGCCGGCGTCGAGCAGCGTCAGGGGAAGGGCGCCGGAGGCCAGCCGCATCCGGATGGCCTCCCCCAGGAGCCGCCCCAGGTCGCCGAAGTCGCGCCGCTCACGCCCATAGACGTACTCGGCCACGCCACCGGAGAACATCACGCCGTCGATCTCGCCCAGGTCCGGGATCGGCTCAGTGAGGGCGAGCGCCGCCAGCTCCTCCCCCGGTCGCCGGTCCATGATCATCGTGACGAGCGCGTCGGCCATGCCGTCGGCGACACGGTTGAGGTCCTGGCCGTCGACCAGGTCGCCGAGGGACCAGGCGAAGCCGGCCCGCCGAGCGTGCCGTGCACCGGCGGGTTCCAGCCGTACGATCCGGCCGTCGGCGTCGACGACCTGGAGCCGGCCGCCGATGTGGATCGCCGCCGTGGCCGTGACCCGTCCGTTGTCGACCACCCCCACCTTGGTCGTGCCGCCGCCGATGTCGACGTTGAGGATCCGCAGCCCCTGCTCGTAGGACCGCCGCGCGGCCCCCGAGCCGTACGCGGCGAGCATCGCCTCCATGTGGTGGCCGGCGCTGGCGGTGACCAGCTCACCGCCACGCTCGGCGAGCAGCGCCGCGATGCGCGCGGCGTTGCGTCGGCGCACCGCCTCGCCGGTGAGGATCACGACGCCGGTGTCGACCGCCGCCGGGTCGGTGTGCGCGGCACGGTAGGCACGGTCGATGATCGCGCCCAGCGCGGTCGCGTCGATCCGCTCCTCGTCCTCGTACGGCGTCAGGACGACCGGCGACTGGAAGACGGTGTCCCGCCGGACCACGATGTAGCGGCTGGACAGGTCCTCGCTGATCCGCCGGAGGTGCAGGCGGGAGAAGAGCACCTGGGTGCCCGCCGAGCCGATGTCGATGCCGACGCTGTTGAGCGTGACATTGTCCTGCTGCCAGATCGGGTTGTCCTCGATCGGTCCCCAGGGCTCGGCGTCGTGGTCGTGGCTGCCGGCGCTCATCGTCGGAGGCTCACGCTGCCTACTTCGCCGGTAGCGTCGCGAGCTCGGCTGCGTAGAACTGGTCCATGTCCGGCTCGAGGCCATGCTCGGCGAGGGCGTCCCGGAAGTAGTCCCTGACCAACGACGACTCGTCCGCGTAGTCGATCTGGTCGCCACCGATGCGCTGGCTGATCCAGGCCTTCGGTACGCCCTGCGCGTTGCGGATCGAGACCACCTCGTGCTTGAAGGCCAGGTAGCGGGCCGGCTCGGTGCCGGAGTTGAAGTGCTGGTGGAACCACATGTTGGGCGGGACGATCAACGTGCCGGCGCCCCACTCGTACCGGCGCGGCTCCTCACCCTCCGGCCACATCAGGCTGTAGCCCGAGCCGGACAGCATGATGACGTGCGCACCCGGCCCATGCCGGTGCCCCTTCTTGTAGGTCGCGGTCGGGAACTGGGAGATGTGGCTGTTCATCGACCCCTTCGCCATCGCGAAGCGGATGTGCCCGCCGCCGGCGCCGCGCTCCTTGGCCTCGACCAGGGGCAGGCTGGCCGCGTCGGCGACGAAGTTGGTGTCGAGCAGCAGGCCCTTCTGCTCGCCCTTGGCCGCGAAGTAGTCGGGCGCCCCGTCGAAGCGGCTCGGGAAGTCGTGCGGCGTGTTGAACACGAACTCGATGTCGTCGTAAAGGTTGATGATCGGCGGCATGTTCGTCGAGGAGACGAACCGTGCCGCGCGCGAGCCCGACCCGTTGAAGTGCTGGTGGTG
>WHTB01000148.1 GCA_009379735.1 Propionibacteriales bacterium | reverse complement strand
GTACCAGTCGCGCAGCGCGTCGCAGTCGTCGAACGTGCGCAGCCCGTCGGCCGCGGCCGACGGCGCCGAAGCGCTCACCGTCACACCGACCGCCACCAGCCCGGCTCCGACCGCCACGATCCCGGTCCTCGTCGCCCACGTCGCTGCGCGCTTCATGTCCCACCGTCCTGTCGACCATCCGTGTCTTGTGGGTCGGACGCGGTCGACGCCGCGCCGGTTCCGCCTCGGGCCGGGTTGATGCGGGAGGATGGACGGATGGACCCGAACGCCGACCTCCGCAGGAGCTTCGCGAGCACCGGGGCCGGCATCGGTCTGATGGCGGTCGTGCTGGTGCTCGGGCTGGCCGGCGCCGGCCTCGGCATGTACACCTTCGGCGAATCCGACCAGGAGACGCTGGTCATCGTCCTGGTGATCGCCGCGCTGCTGGTGTGGGGCCTGCTGGCGCTGACCATCCGGCCGATCGCACAGACCGTGCTGCTGCTCGTCGCGGCCCCGGCGACGACGTTCGTCGCGATGTCCGCGCCGCGGGTCTGGGGGATCGCGCTGTACGTCGTGCTGATGGTCGCGCTCGGCGCACTGTTCAAGGCGCTGCGCCCGTAAACCGGTCCCCGGGCCGGCGACCTTCCCGGCGGGGTGGATCTTCCCGTCCCGAGTGGGCCTCAATATCGGACATGTCGCTTTTGCGGGGTTTATTCAGAAAGGGAAGGTCACTTCAGGACGGGAAGAGGTCAGCCGCCCCGGGCCCGGCGCCCCGTCGAGTTGGACGTCTCGGTCCACTGCTCGGGGGTGCAACGTCCGAAGGGCAGGGCCTTGGAGGGCTCCAGGCTTCGGACGTTGTGCCGCGCGTTGGGCATGGGACCGGCACCCCACCTCGTTGACTGGCGCGTTGCGTAGGCCTGCTGTCCGGTTTGTTCCTACGCAACGCGCCAGTCAACGGCAGTAGACCCTGACGTCCACCCACACATCCAGCAGGGGAGCGCGGCAAGGTTGCACGTAGGGGCTGCGCGGCCCGCGGTGGGCACCGTCAGAGGGTCAGCCGGCGCTCGTGCAGGTAGGCGTAGTCGTCGGCGCACGCGGCCGCGACCCGGGCCGGCGCCCCGTCGAGGTGGACGTCGCGCGGGCGCCACGGCTCGAACCCGGTCGACCGCCACACCGCGGCGTACCAGTGCGGCGCCCACACTCCGTCACTCGGCCGCGGCCCAGCCGGCCAGGCCAGCATCTGCGCGGTGAACGCGACCCCGACCCAGTCGCACAGCCAGCGCAGGTAGCCCTCGGGGTCGCGCAGGAAGTCACCGGCGTCGATCACCGGCGGCGGCTCGCCGGAGGCGGTCAGGTCGTCGAACAGCGTGACCTGCTGGTGGATGCCGATGTCGGCGGGCTCGACCTCGGCGCGTGAGCGGAGGTACGACGCGACCACCTCACGCGGGTCACGGACCAGCAGCACGTTGCGCAGCGCGGCCACCCAGCCGCGGTCGATGCCGTCGAGCAGGTGGTGCGTCATGTGCTTCTGGTAGAACACCGCGATCCCGTCGGGGACCGGCCCGAGCAGCCCCGCCACCACCTCGTCGACCGACGTCGGCTGGCTCGCCAGCACCTCGTCGCGGGCCGGGTGGTCGATGCCGGTGCGCTGCAGGTAGCAGGCGTACAGCGGCTCGTCGACCACTACACAGTCGTCGCGGTTCTCCCACGCCCGCATCAGCGCGGTCGAGATGTTGCGCGGCCCCGACCACATCGCCAGCCGCTGGAGGGCGGTCATGACCGCTCGGCGACGTCGCGCGCGACCAGGTCGGCATACAGGCCTTGCAGCCGCTGCACCATCGGCCCGCGCCGCCCGTCCCCGATCACCCGCCCGTCGACCTCCCGCACCGGCACGATGCCGGCGAACGTGCCAGTTACGAACGCCTCGTCCGCGCCGTACACGTCGGTCAGGCTGAAGCTCTTCTCGTACGCCGTGATCTCGTCCTCCCGGCAGACCCGGAGGACGTTCGCGCGGGTGATCCCGCCGAGGCAGTACATCCCGGTCGACGTCCACACCTCGCCGCCACGCACGATGAAGAAGTGCGTCGAGTTGCAGGTCGCGACAAACCCGTGCGGGTCGAGCATCAGCGCCTCGTCCGCGCCGGCGGTGTAGGCCTGGATGCAGGCGGTGATGTCGTTGAGCTTGCTGTGTGCGTTGAGCTTCGGGTCGAGTACGTCAGGGCTGCCGCGGCGCACGTGGGTCGTGAACAGCCGGATGCCCTGGTCGGGCGTCGCCGGCACTTTGTGCTCCGGGATGATCACGATCGTCGCACCGCCCGCGGACATCCGCGGATCCTGGTACGGCGTGGACTTCGGCCCGCGGGTCACCATCAGCCGGACGTGGACCCCGTCGGTCATCGCGTTGTCGGCGAGCGTCCGGTAGATCGCCTCCGTCAGGTCGGCGCGGCTCAGCCCGATGTCGAGCGCGATCGCCTTGGCGCCCTCGTAGAGCCGGTCCAGATGGGCGTCGAGGAAGGCGGGGTGGCCGCCGGTGACGCGCAGCCCCTCCCAGACCCCGTCGCCCAGGATGAAGCCGGCGTCGAAGACCGACACGACGGCTCGGTCGCGGGGCACGAGGTCGCCGTTGACGTAGATCGAGATGTCGGTGTTGCGTGGGTCGTCGACGTAGTCGTGGGTGCCGTGCACGATGCTCACCCCGGCGAGGCTAGCGGCGACGCCTGCGTCACCGCGTGGCCAGGTCCTCGTGGATGGCGTCCGCGACCGACTGCAGCACGGGGAGCAGGTCCTTGCGGATCGCGTCGGCGCTGCCCCGGCTCGTCCGCGCCGACGCGTTGCACGCCGCCACCACGGCGCCGCTGCCGTCGCGCACCGGGACGGCGATCGAGCGCAGCCCCTCCTCGAGCTCCTCGTCCACGAGGCAGAAGCCCCGCGACCGTACGCGACGCAGCACCGCCCGCAGCTTGTCCGGGTCAGTCAGCGTGCGCGGGGTGAGCCGGTTCAGCTCGACGGTGCGCAGGTACTCGTCCAGCCAGTCGGCCTCGGCGTGCGCGAGCAGCACGCGGCCCATCGAGGTGGCGTACGCGGGGAAGCGCGTCCCGACGCTGATCGCCACCGTCATGATCCGCTTGGCGGGCACCCGGGCGACGTAGACCACGTCGGCCCCGTCGAGCACCGACAGCGAGCACGACTCGTGCACCTGCTCGACCAGCCGCTCCATATGCGGGCCGGCGACCTCGGGCAGCGAGACGCTGGAGAGGTAGGCGTAGCCCAGCTCCAGCACCCGCGGGCGCAGTGAGAACAGCCGACCGTCGGTGCGGACGTACCCCAGCTCGGCGAGGGTGTGCAGGAACCTGCGTGCCGCCGCCCGGGTGAGACCGGTGGCGCGGGCCACCTCGCTGAGGGTCAGCTCGGGCGACGTCTCGTCGAAGCACCGGATCACGGCCAGGCCGCGCTCCAGCGACTGCACGAAGTCGGGGCCGCGGCTACTCATCCGGCCGCCGCGCCGGCGTCACCACGCCGTCGGCCGCGAGCACCTCGTTCGCGACCGCGAAGGCCCGGTTGGCGGCGGGCACACCCGCGTACACGGCGACCTGCAGCAGTACCTCGCCGATCTCCGCCGCTGTCAGGCCGTTCCGTACGGCGGCGCGCACATGCATCGCCAGCTCCTCGTGGTGGCCGAGGGCGGCGAGCATCGACAGCGTGATGCAGCTGCGGGTGTGGCGGTCCAGCCCGTCGCGGGTCCAGATCGCGCCCCAGGCGTAGCGGGTGACCAGCTCCTGGAAGTCCTCGGTGAACGCCGTGGTCGCCGCGGCGGCGGCGTCGACATGACGGTCCCCGAGCACCTCCCGGCGGACCCGCATCCCGGCCTCGTACCGCTCAACGTCGTCCATCATCGCCTCCTGGCGGGTCGGTCAGGTGCTCCAGCAGCAGCGGGGTGACGACCTCTGGGCGCTCCACGTTGGCCAGGTGCGCGGCCCGGGGGGCGATCACCATCCGGGCGTCCCCGCCGCCGGCCAGGATCCCCTCGACGATCGCCGCGCCGTGCTCGGCCGGGGTCGCCCGGTCGTCGGCTCCCGCGACGACGAGGGTCGGTGCCGTGACCGACCCGAGCACCGCCGACAGCTCCATCCCGGCGATCGCCTCGCAGCACGATGCGTAGCCCTCGGCCGACCCCGACCGCAGCAGGCCCCGCAGCTGCTCGGCCCGCTCGGTCGTGGCGAACGGCTCGGTGAACCAGCGGCCCGCCACGGTGTCGGCGACCGCGGTCATCCCGCCGGTACGGACGGCGGCGGCCCGTTCCCGCCAGACACCGGGCGCCATCGCCGACGAGGTGCAGACCAGCGCCAGCCGGCCGACCCGCTCGGGAGCGGTGCCGGCGATCTGCATCGCGACCATGCCGCCGAGGGAGACACCGGCGAGGTGCGCCCGCCGGACGCCGAGGTCGTCCAGCAGCGCGATGACGTCGCCGGCCAGGTCGGTCAGCGCGTACGGCCCGTCCGGCGTCGGCGAGTCACCGTGTCCCCGATGGTCGTACCGCACCACCCGGAACCGCTCGGCCAGCGCCGGCAGCTGCTCGTCCCACAGCGTCCGGGTGGTGCCGAGCGAGCTGCCGAGCAGCAGCACCGGTGCCGCCTCGGGCCCGTGCACGTCGTGGGACAGCGCGACGCTCATCCGTCGCCTCCTCTGCGTCGGGTCAGGACCCGCGTGACGATCTCGTCGGCGGAGCCCAGGTAGGTCAGCGGGTCGAGCAGCGCGTCGAGGTCGGCGGGGGTGCAGAGTCGCGACACTCGAGGATCGGCGAGGAGTACGTCCCGCAGCGGCGTGCCCTCGGAGCTCGCGGCGAGCGAGTCCCGTACCAACGCCCGGGCCTCCGTCCGGCCGAGACTCGCGAACGCGGTGGCGAGCCGCTCGGACATCACCGCCGGGCCGGCGGCGTCGAGGTTCGCCCGCAGCCGCGCGGCGTCGACCCGGAGGTCGGTCAGCAGGGTGGCCGTGCGCGCGGCGGCGCCGCCGGCGAGGCGGACCAGGTCGCGCAGTGGCTGCCACTCGGCGTGCCAGGACCCGGTCGCGCGTTCGTGCTCGTGCACACCGGCCGCGAGTACGGTGGCGAGCAGGCCGGGTGCGCGTCGTGACGCCGCCACGACGAGCACCGACGCCATCGGGTTGCGCTTGTGCGGCATTGCCGACGACCCGCCGAGCCCGGCCTTGCCGCCTTCGGCGAGCTCGCCCACCTCGGCGGCCGACCCCAGCACGACGTCGGTGGCCACCTTCGCCGCCGCCGCGGTCGCCGTCGCCAGGCCGGTGGCCAGCGCGTGCACCCGGGACCGCTCGGTGTGCCACGGGACCTCCGGGTCGACGAGCCCGAGCTGGTCGGCCAGCAGCCGCGCCACCTCCAGGCCCGCCCTGTCGAGCGCCGCCAGCGTGCCCGCGGCACCGCCGAGCTGCACCGCCAGCTCGCGGTCGCGGACGGCGCCGAGCCGTCGGTGCGCGGAGTCCAGCCCCGCGCACCAGCCCGCCGCTCGCAGCCCGAACGTTGTCGGCAGCGCCGGCTGGCCGAGGGTGCGGGCGATGGCAGGCGTGCCGCGGTGCTCCTCGGCGAGTCGCGCCGCCTCGTCGGCCGCCTGCGCGAGCGACCCGAGCAGCGGGCCGAGGGCGCGGTGGGCGACCAGCATCAGCGCCGTGTCGAGGACGTCCTGGCTGGTCGCGCCCCGATGCACCCAGCCGCGGGCCGACTCGGGGACGGCGGCGCCGAGGTCGTCCACCAGCGGGACGACCGGGTTGCCGGCGTCTCGGGACCGGCGGCCGAGCTGCCCGGCGTCCACCACCAGCTCCGCGCAGGTGGTCTCGATCGCCTCGGCCGCCTCGGCGGGGGCCAGCCCGGCCCGGACCAGGGCCCGAGCGAGCGCCGCCTCGACGTCGAGCATGGCCCGCAGCAGCGCCGCGTCACTGGTCTCCCGGTCGACGTCGTCGGCGCCGTCCAGCGCCTCCAGCAGCTCGCTCACCTCGGCTCCCTTGCCGGTCAGAGGACGAAGAAGACGGTCTCGCCGTCGCCCTGGAGGCGGACGTCGAAGCGGAGGCCCTCGTCGTCGGCCCGGGCGACCAGCGTTCCACGGCGGTCGGGATCGACGCTCTGCAGTACCGGGTCGGCGGCGTTCGCGTCGGCCTCGTCCGGCAGGTAGACCCGGGTGACCACCCGGTCGAGCAGCCCGCGGGCGAAGACCGACAGGTCGAGGTGTGGCGCCTGCATCGCGCCGTCTTCACCGGGCACAGCGCCCGGTCGCACCAGCAGGATCCGGTAGCGGCCGTCCGCGTCGGTGTCGCACCGCCCGAAGCCGCGGAAGCCCGGCACCGACGACGCCACGGCACCGCGCGGGTCGTCCGGGTGGTCGAACCGACCGTCGGGGTCGGCCTGCCACGTCTCCACCAGGGCGTCGGGACACGGCGCACCCGCGCCGTCGGTCACGGTGCCGTGCAGCCAGAACGAGCCCGGCGTGCCCTCGGGTACGACGAACGGGCCGTCCTCCCAGCGCAGCGCGAGGTGGAGGAACGGCCCGACCGTCTGCGACGGCGTCAGGCCGGGTAGGCCGGCCGCGTCAGTCGTCATGGTCGTCCTCGCCCTCGAACACGCTGGCCGACGGGCCGCGCAGCACCAGGTCGAAGCGGAACCCGATCGCCCACTTCTCCTCGGTCAGCCGGTGGTCGTACGCGGCGACCATCCGCGCCCTCGCCGCCGGGTCGGTGACGGCGTTGAAGATCGGGTCCTGGGAGAACAGCGGGTCGTCGGGGAAGTACATCTGGGTGACCAGGCGCTGGGTGAACGCGCGCCCGAACAGCGAGAAGTGGATGTGCGCCGGACGCCAGGCGTTGGTGTGGTTGCCCCAGGGGTACGCACCCGGGCGCACGGTGACGAACCGGTACCGGCCTTCGGCGTCGGTCATCGCGCGCCCGACGCCGCTGAAGCTCGGGTCGAGGGGCGCCGGCCAGGAGTCCGCGGCGTGCCGGTAGCGGCCGGCGGCGTTGGCCTGCCAGATCTCGACCAGGGTGTGGGGTACGGGCCGCCCGCCGACATCGAGCACCCGCCCCGCCACGATGATCCGCTGGCCCTGCGGCTCACCGTCGTGCTGCCGGGTGAGGTCGTGGTCGAGCTGGCCGAGCCGGCCCTCACCGAGCACCGGTCCGGTCACCTCGGTGAGCCGCTGGGGCAGCAGCTGCAGCGGCTCGCGCGGGTGGCGTAGCGCGGTCGAGCCGTAGCCGGGGCTGTCCAGCGGCGGGTGCACGCCCTCGACCGGCGGGTAGTGCGGCAGTGCCCCATGTTCTACGGGGCCCTGTGAGGGGTGTTGGGTCATTCCGCCTCCTCGGCTTGGCTGGCCTGCAGGCGGCGCAGCACGACCAGCTCGTGCTCGGTCGGCGGGTCCGAACGTTGCAGGTCGGCGGCGACGGCCAGCGGCCAGCCGGTCGCGGCCTGCGCCTGTTTGACGGTGACGCCCGGGTGCAGGTGGGTCAGCACGAGCTCCCGGCTGTCCAGGTCCGGTTGCAGGACGCCGAGTTCGGTGATCACCGCGGTCGGACCCGCGCCGCGCAGGCCGAGCCGCTCCCGGTCGCCCGGCCCGGCGCCGTACCCGATCGAGGTCACGAAGTCGACCCGCTCGACGAAGGTGCGCGGGCTCTGGCGTACGACCACGACCACCTCCCCGCAGGAGGCGGCGATCTCCGGTGCGCCGCCGGCACCGGGGAGCCGGACTGTCGGCTTGTGGTAGCGCCCGACCACGGTGGTGTTGATGTTGGCGAACCGGTCGATCTGGGCCGCGCCGAGGAAGCCGACGTCGATCCGCCCGGGTTGCAGCCAGTAGTTGAAGATCTCGGGCACGGTCACCACGGAGTCGGCCGTGTCGGCGAGCACCCCGTCGCCGATCGACAGTGGCAGCCGGCCGGGCTTGGCGCCCAGCGTCCCCGACTCGTACACGAGCACCAGGTCCGGCGCATGGGTGGCGCGGGCCAGGTTGGCCGCCGTGCTCGGCAGGCCGATGCCGACGAAGCACCGGCTGCCACCGTGCAGCCGACGGGCCGCGGCGACCGACATCATCTCGTCGGTGCTGTAGGAGACGTCGACGGTCATCAGACACCCGCCGTCGTCGCGTGGCCGGACCGGATGCCGTCGAGCCAGCGGCCGAACTCCGCCCGGTCGCGGCTGATGGCGTCCCAGTGCCGGTAGTACGCGTTGTCCCGGTCGGAGTAGCCGTGCGCGTACGACGGATGGGCGCCACCGGGCACGACGGCGACGTTCGTGATCGACCACGACGGCAGCACCACGGCCCCCGGGCGAGGCTCGAGCCGCTCGACGACCTCCTCGACCGTGACGAGCGAGCTGCGCGCGGCGAGCACGGCCTCGTTCTGGACGCCGGTGATGCCCCACATCTGCACGTTGCCGTCGTGGTCGGCCTGTTGTGCGTGCACGATCGTGACGTCTGGGTTGATCGCGGGGACGGCGGCGAGCACCTCGCCCGTGAACGGGCAGGTGATCTCCCGGATGGTGGCGGTGTGCTCGACGAGGTCGGTGCCGCGGTAGCCGCGCAGGACGGCGAACGGGAGGCCGGACGCCCCCGCGACGTAGCGGTTCGCCATCCCGGCGTGGCTGTGCTCCTCGATCGCCAGCGGCCGTGGCCAGGCGTGCTCGACGGCGTCGCGGAACCGGTGCAGCGAGCCGACGCCCGGGTTGCCGCCCCAGGAGAAGACCAGCTTGCGGGCGCAGCCGGCGCCGATCAGCTGGTCGTAGACGATGTCTGGAGTCATCCGGACCAGCGTCAGGTCGAGCCGTCCCTGCCGGATGATCTCCTGGCCCGCGGCCACCGGGATGAGGTGGGTGAAGCCTTCCAGGGCCACCGTGTCGCCATCGCGCACGAGCTGCCGTACCGCCTCGGAGAGGCTGACGATCTCTGCCATCGCGTCCTTGTCGGGTCGTGTACGCATACCGAACGAGAGTTCAGACATCGAACGTACGCGAGTCTTGACGCTCGACGCAACGCACCTTAGCCTCTCGGCGTCTTGCGAATACTCTTCGGATATCGAAGGATGGCGGATGACGGGAGGGTGGCAGGGATGGGATCGGAGCCCCGGGTCGTGATCGTGGGCGGCGGCATCGGCGGGCTGTTCGCCGCCAACGCCCTGCTGCACCACGGCATCCGCGCGACGCTCTTCGAGCAGGCCCCGGAGCTGGGCGAGGTCGGCGCCGGCGTGTTCCTGACCCCGAACGGCGTGCGCCACCTGAACCGGGTGGGGCTCGGGCCGGCCATCGAGCAGGCGGGGGCTCGGATCGGTGCAGGCTCGCAGTACCACCGGCAAGACGGCACATTCGTCGCGCCGATCCTGACCACGGACTCTCACGGCTGGAACGCCGTGTACGGGATGCACCGCGCCGACCTGGTCACGATGCTGGCCGAGCGGCTCCCTGCCGATGCCGTCCACACCGGCCACCGGTGCACGGGCATCGAGCAGGACGAGCGGTGCGCGCAGGTCCGGTTCGCCAACGGGGTCACCGTCGAGGCCGATGCCGTGGTCGCCGCTGACGGCATCCACTCGGTGCTGCAGAGCCACGTCGTCGAGCCGTCGCCACCGGTCTACTCGGGGTCGGTCGCCTACCGCGGGCTCGTCGCCCACGAGCGGGTGCCGTCCTGGCCGACGGGGTCGTCGCTGCTGTGGATGGGCGAGGACAAGCACTTCCTCGTCTACCCGGTGCGCCACGGCGCGCTGGTCAACTACGTCGGGTTCGTGCCGACCGACGAGCAGATGAAGGAGTCCTGGTCGGCGCCCGGAGACCCGGCCGTACTCGCCGCGGCGTTCGCCGGCTGGGACCCGCGGGTGGAGTCGTTGCTGGCACAGGTCGACCAGACGTTCCGCTGGGGGCTGTACGACCGCGAGCCGCTGCCGACCTGGACGCGCGGACGGCTGACCCTGCTCGGCGACGCGGCGCACCCGATGCTGCCGCACCTCGGACAGGGGGCAAACCAGTCCATCGAGGACGGGATGGCGCTGGCCGCGGTGCTGGACCGGGCCGACCGGAGCCGGGCCGGACAGGCGCTGCTGTCCTACGAGCGGGTCCGGCGGGAGCGGACCAGCACGGTCCAGCGCGGCGCCCGCGCGAACGGGAGGCGCTACGACTCCTCTTACGACGACCTCGCGGTGCGCGACGCCGAGATCGCTGCCTCGGTGAAGTTCCGGTCCTGGATCTACGACCACGACACGCTGGTCGAGGCCGAAGCGGCGGCCCGATGACGGTCGACGGGCACCGGGCCCCCGAGGGGATGGCGGGGCTGGCCAAGGGCCTCGCCGTGGTCGAGGCGTTCGGTCCCGGCCGGACGCAGCTGACCGTCACCGACGCGGCGCGGGCGACCGGGACCTCTCCGGCGACCGCGCGCC
>WHTB01000172.1 GCA_009379735.1 Propionibacteriales bacterium | reverse complement strand
GGGCCGGGTGCGACACCCTGGTCCCCTGCGGTGGTCGTCATCGGACACCCTCCTGATGCTCGTGTCGCGGACGGGGTACGACGGGCGGCGAGCCCACCACCAGAGCCCATTCAACCGGATCATCGCCCCGGCCGGGAGTGCCCGGACCGGCGGCGGCACGGCATCTCGCGGCCCCGCCGACGTACCCACCGAAGCCCCTACCGCAGCGTTCGGGCCCGTGAACGGGCGATGCTGACCACCGCGCCGAGCCGCCCTCGCGACCGGCTCCAGCGGGGGAGCGGGGCCGCGGGACGGTCCGCGTCAGGCGTGAGTGCCTGTGCCAGCTCCGGGTCCACGGTGTCACCGAGGCAGCTCGCCACGAACCGGCGGACCAGCTCGTCCCAGTCGCCGTGCCGGTGCAGCAGCGCGTGGGTGTCGCCGGCCACCGCGAACTCCGCGACCTCGGTGCCCTGCCGCCGCAGCCGCTGCACGAACTGCCCGGTCGCCCGCGGGCTGGTCACCTGGTCCTCGTCGCCGTGTGCGGTCACGACCAGCCGACCGACCAGGTCGGGGGGCGGCTCACCCTCGGGCAGCCAAGGCGCGAGCCCGAGCACGCCGACCACGTGTGGGCTGTCTCCACAGTGCATCGCGGCCCGACCGCCCATCGAGTGGCCGACCAGGGCGACCCGTTGGATCCGCGCCGGCAGGCCGTCGAGCACCTGCCGCAGGTCTGACATCGCGTCCGCGTGGACGCCGTTCCAGCCGCGGTAGCGGTAGCGCATCAGCCCGATGGACGCCTCGGGTGCGGCCCGATGCGCGGCCGCGGCGAACGGCCACATCCGCAGCAGCGACGGCCGTCGGTCGTGCGGGTCCTCGCGCGAGTGCTCCTGGCCGCCGTGCGCGAGGACCACCAGGTCGGTCGCACCGGCCTGGTCGTTGACGAGGTCGAGTCGGGGGCGAGACATCGAGCCGCAGCCTACGGGGGAACATCTGGCGCCGTGACCTGGTTGAATCCGTGAGGACCCCGACAGCGACGCAAGGAGCATGTGCATGGCCACCATCACCGCCACGGCGGAGAACTTCGAGCAGACCGTCACCGGCAAGGGCATCGTGCTGGTCGACTTCTGGGCGGAGTGGTGCGGCCCTTGCCGCATGTTCGGCCCGATCTTCGAGGCCGCGTCGGAGCAGCACGACGACATCGCGTTCGCCAAGGTCGACACCGAGGCCGAGCAGGGCATCGCGGGCGAGGCGCAGATCACGTCGATCCCGACGCTGATGGCGTTCCGGGACGGGATCTTGGTGTTCCGTCAGGCCGGGGCGCTGCCGGCACCGGCGCTGGAGCAGCTGATCGTCGCGCTCCGCGAGCTCGACATGGACGACGTACGCGCCAAGGTCGCCGAGTCCGAGGCCGGTCGCTGACCCACCGCACCACACCCACCTCCTCGACTGGCGCGTTGCGTAGGCCCGACGTCCGATTTGTCCCTACGGAACGCGCCAGTCGATGCCCACCCGCGAACATGCGCGCCGAAGCGGTTGATGCTGCTCATTGACGCTGGGGGCGGGCACACCTAGCGTTCGCACTGTTACCGACAGTCGACCGCTGGACCGGGGAGGGCACCGTGATGAGGAAAACTCGCAACCGCAGATCGATTCACTGGGTGGGGCTGGTCGTGCTGGCGGTGCTCGCCGCCGGGTTGACCGCGGCGCCCGCCCAGGGTGACGAGCCGCGAAACATCGCGTACGCCAGCTTCTCCAGCCCGGACCAACTCGCCGCCGGTGAGCACGACGGCACCCGCGCGACGCACGGCGACCTGCGGTTCGCCCGGTCGGTCGGCACCCGTGACTACGACGACCCGTTCGACGGCGCGGGCGCGCGCAGCTATGACTACGCGCGCTGGACGTCGCCGACCACGGAGCCCGGGTTCGCGCTGAGCGAGCTGGTCGCCTCCTGGACGGCCCGGACGCCCGGCGACTCGTGGGTCGAGATCGAGATGCGCGGCACGACGACGCAGGGCAGCACCAGCAAGTGGTACGTCCTCGGCCGCTGGGCCGAGGACGACACGTACCTCCACCGCACCTCCGCCGGCAGCCAGCGCGACGCGGACGGCCGGGTCGCGATCGACACGTTCGTCGCGGCCGACGGCCACGAGATGGACAGCTACCAGCTCCGGGTGACGCTGCTGCGGGCCAGCGGTAGCCACGTGACGCCGACGGTCCACTCCGTCGGCGCGATGGCGTCGAACCTGCCGGACACCGAGGCGTCCACCGAGGCCAGCCCGCTCGGCGGGGCGGAGGGCATCGTGCTCGACGTCCCGACGTACTCCCAGGAGACGCACATCGGCCACTACCCGCAGTGGGACGACGGCGGCGAGGCGTGGTGCAGCCCCACGTCGACCGCGATGGTCCTGCGCTACTGGCGGTCCGGGCCGCGGCCCAACGACTATGCCTGGGTGGACCCGGACAACGACCCGTGGGTGGACCACGCGGCGCGTCACACCTTCGACTACGCCTACGACGGCGCGGGCAACTGGCCGTATAACACGGCCTATGCCGGCCGCTACGGGATGAACGCGTTCGTCACCCGGCTGCGCTCGCTCACCGAGGCCGAGCAGTTCATCAAGGCCGGGATCCCGCTGGTCGTGTCGATGTCGTTCGAGGCGGACGAGCTGGACGGCGCCGGCTACGGCACCAACGGCCACCTGATGGTGATCCGTGGGTTCGACGCCGAGGGCAACGTCGTGGCCAACGACCCGGCGTCGCACCTGATCCCGGACAACGACGAGGTCGAGGTGACCTACGACCGGCTGCAGTTCGAGAACGCCTGGCTGCCGCACAGCGGAGGGATCGCGTACGTCATCGCACCCAACGGCAAGCGGTTGCCGACGGCGCCGGACCAGGCGAACTGGTGACGCTCAGGGCGTCCAGGTCTCGGTGACGTCGAGGTTGTAGAACGTGGGCGGGCCGTCGCACAGCTCGGCCAGCTGGGCCGCGAACTTCTGTGTCTCCGGGTGGTCGGAGTTCTGCATCGCCGACTCGTACGAGTCGAACTCGATGATGCTGAGGAAGTAGCCGGGTCGATCGCGGTCGGTGGTCAACGTCGCCCTACGTACCGTGGACTCCTCATTCGGCGCGGCCTGCATGTCCTCGCCCAGCGCCCTGACCTCGTCCATGCGCGACGTCTTCGCCTCGACGATCTGTACGAATCCAGCCATGGTGATCCCTTCCTGGAGTGCTCGGTCGTGACGGTGAGACCATGCGCCGGTTCGGACCATTCCGCAAGACCTCGCGGGCTCAGCCGAGCCGCTCCCCGATGGAGAGGATGTTGCCGTCGGGATCCTTGAAGTAGGCGACCTTGCCGTCCGGAAAGGCGGCGATACCTTTGGCGTCGGTCACGATCGGCGGCTGGTCGTACTGCTCGAACGCCACGCCCTTGGCCGTGAGCGCGTCCACGACCCGCTCGAGGTCGTCCACCTCCCAGCCGAGCTGCGTGGCGGTCGACCAGCCGACGTTCTGCGGTGACGGAAAGACGTGGACGGTCGTGTCGCCGCCGCACGGGTACGTCCGGCCGCCGTCGGACGAGTCCGTGCCGCCCGACAGTCCGAGCCGGCCCTCGTAGAACTCCCTGGCGCGGTGCATGTCGGAGACCGCGATCGCCGCCCCCACCCGGTACTGGCCCAGCATCGTCGACCCCTCTCCTCGTCGTCGATCTGGTCGCCCGCCACGGTACTCGTGGTTCGCGGGTACGTCTCGTGACGATTTCTGCGTGGTGAGGGGCAGCGGGTCGATCCCGGTGCGTCCCGTCCTCACGACTCCAGGGCGGCGAGCAGGGCCTTCATCCAGGGACCCAGGTCGGCGGGGGTCCGAGCGGAGATGAGGTTGCCGTCGACGACCGCTGCTTCGTCGACCCAGTCCACCCCGGCGTTGACCATGTCGTCGCGGATCGCGCTGACGCTCGTCGCGCGCCGACCCTTGAGGATCTGGGCTGAGATCGGCACCCAGCCGGCATGACAGATGAACGCGATCGGCTTCTGCGCCGCATCGAAGGCGCGCACCAACGCGAGCACGGTCTCGGACCGGCGCAGCTTGTCCGGGGCGAACCCACCGGGGATGACCAGGCTGTCGAAGTCGTCAGCCGAGACATCGTCGACCGTGGTGTCGACGGCCACCGGGTAGCCGTTCTTGCCGGTCACTCGCTGGTCGTCGAGCCCGGCAACGGTCACGGCTACGCCTTCTTCGCCGAGACGGTAGAGCGGGTACAGCAGCTCCATGTCCTCGAACAGGTCGGCGGCGAGAATGAGGACCTTGCGATCGGAGAGAGTCACGCTCCCACGCTACCCGCCGCGGCAAACGACCTGCGCCGCGCGACGATCGCCGCGGGTCAGGGCTGGTCCTTGGTGAGGTGTAGCAGCCAGTCCTGGTCGGTGCGGATGAGTGCGTAGCGGCGGCTGCGGTTCACGCCGTGCAGGGTGAACAGCAGGCGGCGGTCCGAGCGGTCATGCTCCTCCCAGGTGCCGTGGTCCGCGATGGACTTGTCCGCGTCCTCGTACGCCAGATGCTCGAGGTCATGGTCAGCGACGGCGATCGCGAGGCGGTTGTCGTCGGCGTCGTCGGGCAGGCCACGGGGGACGGCCCACGAGCGCAGCACACCGCCCTCTTCGAGCCGTAGGTCGAAGTGCGGGCGTGGTTTGCCGTGCTCGTGCAGGACGAACCTCGGTGTCTCGGCCGGCTCTGCAGCGGAAGGCGAGTCCATCCGGTCACCGTGCCACATCCGTACGACAAGACGCCGCGTCTCACCCGGCGCTGACAACCCGGTAGTGGGTGGTCAGGCGACGGTCGTCGAAGACGTGGAACGCGATCGCGGGCGGCCAGTCCTCGTCGACGATCCGGTCTCCCTCCCAGGGCAGCACCAGGGTCGACACCACGCCGGGCGCGACCAGCGCCGGCCGACCCGCGAACTCCGTCGCCGCGGCGGTGTGCGCATGTCCGCAGAGGAAGGCTGCGATCTGAGGATGCTCCCCGACGACGGCGGCAAGGCGGTCCTCGCCGCGCTGTCTGATCTCGTCGATGTAGGGCAGATGGAGCATGACGGGCGGGTGGTGGAAGCAGACGAAGGCCGGCGTCTGCGGCCCGGCCCGGGTGAGCTCCCGGTCCATCCATTCGAGAGTCTCGTCGGCGACGTACCCGCCGTCCTCGCCGGGGATGGTCGAGTCGCACATCAGGAACAGGGAGTCGCCGACGGGGTGTGCGCGGTTGATCGGTGTGTCGTCGGGTGCCACCCGGAGAAATGCCCGCCGGTACGCACGGCGGTCGTCGTGGTTGCCCGGGCAGGTGAGCACCGGGTGTCGCGCACACAACAGGCTCCGCGCCGTCTCGTACTCGGCCTCACTCCCGTGGTCGGCGATGTCCCCGGTCAGGAGTACGGCATCGAGGTGACCCGGCAAGGTATCGAGGTACTGCATGACGCGGCGGGTGCGTTCCTGGCTCCGGTGGCCGGCGTCGACATGGGTGTCGCTGACATGGGCAACGACGATCACGCGGCCTCCCCGGCTCGACTTCAGATGCCGGGACGGTACCTCGGCGTGTTCGACAGCCGGGCAGCACGATCGTGTGGAAGGGGGAGCACGAGGGCAAGGCGTACGAGGACAAGGGCGAGATCGTCGAGCGCGACTGAGCGCGGCCCGTACCCCAGCGCTCGGCGGGACGTCCGAAGGCTGGAGCTCCCCACGGCCCTGGCCTTCGGACGTTAGCCCCGGCCAGTCGTGCGGCCAACCGCTGGTGGCGCTCTAGGCTGACGTTCGTGGCTGCGAAGTGGACGGATGCGGACGTCGAACGGGTGCGTGATCGGCTGGTCGAGCTGGTCTCCGGGCTCCCCGGTGTGGTCACCGAGGACTCGTTCGGGCACACCGGATTCTTGTTGCAGCGCAGGCGAATCGCGTGGCTGTTCATTGATCACCACGGGGACGGTCGGCTCGCGCTGTGTGTGAAGGCGCCGCATGGCGAGGTGGAGACTCTGGTCGCCGCCGACCCGAGTCGATATTTCGTCCCGGCGTACGTCAGCGGGTGGGTCGGTGTCGAGCTGCACCGGGTCAGCCCGGACTGGGCGGAGATCCGTGCGCTGCTGGAGCAGGCCTGGCGGATGCGGGCGGACCAACGCGCCCTCGCCGCCTACGACGCCGAACACCCCTGACTGCGCGGTCCCATCGGGTGAGAGGCCGAGGCTCTCCGGCTTGTTGTCTGCTTGTCGGAGGCCGTGAGGACCTTGGGTACCGTCATCTGGCCGGGCGCTGACTTATCGCCCTGACGGTCGTCGGCTTGCACCGGCGACGGTCGCGGGGCTGGCGCACGATCAGCCGGCCGGCATCTGCGTCGTGCGGCCGTGGCGAACGACGTGTGGGAGCTCGCGTCTGCACTGCTCAGCGACGATGCGCGCGGCTCGAACATCGCGCCTCCCGTCAGCGGCCGACCGTCGCCTTGCCGAGCGACCGATCGGCAGGGTTCCTCGGACGCCAGAGGCCAGTCTGACCGGCGGTGGCGAGGACCGTGGTGGACGGGTAGGCGTGGCTGGCCTACTCCCGGGCCCGACGATCGGCCGAGGGCACCTTGGGCTACGTACCGAAGGTTGAGAGCATTCCTCCATGAACGTTGACCAGTCTCGCGACCCAGCCGGGCTGGCCCGCGAGCTAGCCGACCTGCGACGGGAGAACGAACGCCTGCGACGGCTGCTCAAACTCACCGACGCGGAGGCCGAGCCTGCGGTCCCCGCCCAGGCTGCCTGGTTCGAGCGTGACCCGGGACCGGTGGACGTCGGGTCTTCGCCCGCCGCCAAGATCGCCTTCTACCTCCAACTGTTCGCAGCTCGCACCGACGTCTACGCGGTCCGGTGGGAGAACCGCAGGTCCGGCCGCTCCGGCTGGTTGCCGGCCGTGGCGGGCGGCTGGCGAAAGGGCCGGTCCGCGGGGGAGCAGAGGTACCTGCCGCTGACCCAGGAGGTGCTGGCGGCGCACCTCACCGGCAGCCAGCACATCGGGCTGTATCCGATGCTGCCCGGAGACCAGACGCAGTGGCTGGCCGCAGACTTCGACGGCCAAGCCGCGATGCTCGACGCCCTCGCCTACCTGAAGGCCGCGCGAGCGGTGGGTGCGCCCGCCGCGTTGGAGGTGTCACGCTCGGGTGTAGGAGCGCACGTCTGGATCTTCTTCACCGACCCCATCCCGGCGGGGGTCGCCCGCCAACTGGGGACGGGATTGGTGCGCGAGGCCTTGGCGATCAGGGGCCGGATGGACCTGCGCGCCTACGACCGTCTGTTCCCCTCGCAGGACACGCTGACCACCTCGGGGATCGGGAACCTGATCGCCGCCCCGCTTCACGGGCGCTCTCGTCGCGACGGCACGACCGTCTTCCTCGACTTGGCCACGTTGGAGCCGTACCAGGACCAGTGGGCCTACCTGTCCACGTTGGACCGGCTGGCGCCGCGGCAGGCGAGTCGCCTCGCCGCCAAGCACGCGCGGGGGCCCGTCGTCGGGGCTCGGGTGGATCGGAACCACCCCGCGCGTTCGACGAGGACCCAGCCTCGGTCCGCGCCGGTGGTCAAGGTCCGACTCGGAGCGGGGGTCGCGTTCCACGGCGACGACCTCGCGCCCTCGGTGTACGCCACCTTGCGGCACGCCGCGTCGATGGCGAACCCTGAGTTCGCCAAGCGGCAAAGGTTGCGCCTGTCGACCTGGGACGCGCCCCGGTTCATCCACTCCTACGACGAGACGCTCGACGGTGACCTGGTCCTACCTCGCGGGCTCCTCGATACCGCCCGGAGGATCGTCGAGGACGACGACAGCCGTGTCGAGGTCGAGGATTCCAGGGTGTCGGGGGCGGCGATCGACTTGGCGTTCACGGCTTCCCTGACTCCGGATCAAGAGGCCGCGGTACGAGCCTTGGAGTCCCACGACCTGGGCGTGCTGGTTGCCCCGCCTGGGACTGGAAAGACGGTGATCGCCTGTGCCTTGGTCGCGCGGCGGGAGCGCTCGACGCTGGTCCTCGTCGACCGCAAGGCGTTGGCCGACCAGTGGCGGCGGCAGGTGCAGGACCTGCTCGGGGTCAAGCCTGGCCAACTCGGCGGCGGGCGTGCCAAGACCCGTGGGACGGTCGACATCCTGACCCTGCAGACGCTGGCGCGCCGCGACGACCTCGGCGAGTTGCTCGCCGGCTACGGCATGGTCGTCGTCGACGAGTGCCACCACCTTCCGGCCGCGGCGTTCGACTTCGCGGTCAAGCGGATCCCGGCTCGCTGGTGGCTGGGCCTGACCGCCACGCCGTACCGCCGCGACGGCCTCGACGACCTCATCCATCTCCAGCTCGGCCCCGAGCGGCACCGGATCGAGCCTCCTGTGCCGGGAACCCTTGCCGCCGCCCACTCGGCGCGGCCCATGCCCGTCCTCGAGGTGCACGCGACGGGCTATCGGTACGTCGGGGATGCCGATCCGTCCCGCCCCGGCGGTATGGCCGCGATCTACCGAGACCTGGTCGCCGACGAGGCCAGGCTGCGGCTGATCGTCGCCGATATCGTCGACGCCCACCGCCGGGGCCGTCACTGCCTGGTGCTGACCCAATGGACCTCGCACGTCGACCGCATCGACCAAGCGCTGGCGGATCACGGCTTGGACGCCGTCGTCCTCAAGGGCGGCCTGACCGTGGCCGCCAAGGCCGAGGCACTGGCCAAGATGGACCCCGGCCGAGGTCCGATCCTCGCGGTCGCCACCGGTTCCTACGTCGGCGAGGGCTTCGACTGCCCCGCGCTCGATACGCTGTTCCTCGCCGCGCCCATCGCCTTCAAAGGCCGTCTTGTCCAGTACGTCGGACGAGTGCTGCGGGCCTACCCGGGAAAGGAGGCCGCAGAGGTGCACGATTACCACGACGTCGACACGCCGGTGCTCGCCACTTCCCTGGCTAAGCGTGCCCCCGGCTACGTCAGCCTCGGCTTCGCTGACCCGCGCCGCTCGCGCTGAACCAGGCACCGGCTTGCGAGGGCCTTAGCATCGGTCGCTGCCTGCGCTGGGCGGCAGGACATCCTCGGCTGGCTCGACGAGTAGTGGGGCTCCTCACGTCGCGGAGTCGCCTGATTCCACAAGCACGGAGATCGCCGACCGATCGTGGGGCGAGG
>WHTB01000419.1 GCA_009379735.1 Propionibacteriales bacterium | reverse complement strand
GTCGGCGAGCTCGCGGACGATGTCGAGATGGCCGGCATGCCGGGCGTACTCCTGCAGCACGTGGAACAGGATCCACGCCAACGTCGGCCGGTCCGCCTCGTCGGTGAACCGACCACCGACAGCCGCGTGGTCCGACAGCTCCGCCGCCGCCACGATCGCCCGGGTCTGCTCACCGCCCGCATGCAACCGCGCGACCAGGTCGACGAGCGCCTCGTCGGCGCCCACCTGCCAACGACCGTCGGGCCCGTTGTCGCCCCACGGCCGCTCGACCTGCTCGGCGGCGAATCCCCAGCGCAGCCACCGCTGCTCCATGTGCACCAGATGCGTGAGCAGCTCGATCGGCGTCCACCCGGACGGCAGCCGCGTGCCGCGCAACTCGGCGTCGGACAGACCGTCCAGCTTCCGCACCACGACCGAGCGGTAGAAGTCGAGGTAGCGGAGGAACAGCACCTTCGGGTCGGCCACGTCGGGGCCCGGCTCCGGCAGCGCGTCCACCGGTCAGGCCTTCTTGGCCGGCTTCTTCGCGGCCTTCTTGGCGGGCTTCTTCGCCGTCTTCTTGGCGGTCGTCTTCTTCGCCGTACGACGCTTCGGCGCCGGCCCCTTGGCCCGTTTCTCGGCCAGCAGCTCGGCCGCCCGTTCGAGCGTGATCTGCTCGACGGAGTCGTCCTTGCGCAGGGTCGCGTTGTACTCCCCGTCGGTGACGTACGGCCCGAACCGGCCGTCCTTCACCACCACCGGCTGTTTGGTCGCCGGGTCCTCGCCGAGCTCACGCAGCGGCCCGGCCGCGGCCCGGCCGCGACGCTTCGGCTCGCGCAGCAAGGTGACGGCCTGGTCGAGCGTGATGGTGAACAGCTGCTCCTCCGTCTCGATGGAGCGCGTCTCCTTGTCCCGCCGGATGTACGGGCCGTAGCGCCCGTTGGTCGCCTGGATCTCCTCGCCGGTGTCCGGGTCGGTGCCGAGCGTCCGGGGCAGGGTCAGCAGCTTGAGCGCGTCGTCGAGCGTGACGGTGTCGAGCGACATCGCCTTGAACAGCGAACCGGTGCGCGCCCGGACACCCTTCTGAGCCGCGTCGTCCAGCACCTCGGTGACGTACGGGCCGAAGCGGCCGTTCTTGGCGACCACCTTGCGGCCAGTCTCGGGGTCGATGCCCAAGATGTGCTCCGCGCCGGATGGGTTGGCCAGCAGCTCCTTCGCCTTGTCGACGGTCAGCTCGTCGGGCGGCAGGTCCTCCGGCACGTTGGCCCGGGTGGACTCGCCGTTCGAGGTGGTCTCGACGTACGGCCCGTAGCGGCCGACCCGCAGCGCGATGCCGTCCGCGATCGGGAACGTCGACAGCTCCCGCGCGTCGATGTCGCCGAGCTCGGTGACGAGTTGCTGGAGACCCTCGACGTCACCGCCACCGAAGTAGAACCGGGCCAGCACCTCGGGCCGCTGCTCGCGGCCGCCCGCGATCTCGTCAAGCACGTCTTCCATGTTGGCGGTGAAGCCGTAGTCGACCAGCCGGGAGAAGTGCCGCTCCAGCAGCCGCACGACGGAGAACGCCAACCAGGCCGGCACCAGCGCGGTGCCCTTCTTGTACACGTACCCACGGTTGAGGATGGTGCCGATGATCGAGGCGTACGTCGACGGCCGACCGATCTCCCGCTCCTCCAGCTCGCGGATCAGCGTGGCCTCGGTATAGCGGGCCGGTGGGCGGGTCTCGTGCCCAGCCGCATCGAGCCGGTCGACGCCGACCCGGTCGCCCTCGGACACGTCGGGGAGGCGGGTCTCGCGGTCGTCCCGCTCCGCTTCGGGGTCGTCGGCGCCCTCGACGTACGCCTTGAGGAAGCCGTGGAACGTGATAACTCGGCCGGACGCGGTGAACTGGCAGTCCTCGCCCGTCGTCGCGGCGGCGCCGAGCCGGACGGTGACGCTGCGGCCCTCGGCGTTCTTCATCTGGGACGCGACGGTGCGCATCCAGATCAGCTCGTACAGCCGGAACTCGTCGCCGGAGAGCCCGGTCTGGCCCGGCGTCCGGAACGACTCGCCGGCCGGGCGGATCGCCTCGTGCGCCTCCTGGGCGTTCTTGACCTTGCTGGTGTACGTGCGCGGCGCGTCGGGCAGGTAGTCGGAGCCGTACAGCTCGCGGACCTGGTCACGGGCGGCGGCGATCGCGGTGCCGGACAGCGTCACCGAGTCGGTGCGCATGTAGGTGATGAAGCCGTTCTCGTACAGGCGCTGCGCGATCTGCATGGTCCGGCTGGCGCCGTAGCCCATCTTGCGTGACGCCTCCTGCTGCAGCGTCGTGGTGCGAAACGGCGGGTACGGCTTGCGCGTGTAGGGCTTCGACTCGACCGAGCGGACGTCGAAGGTGCGGTCACGCAGCGCGTCGGCGAGTGCCGCCGCGCGGGGCTGGTCGAGGTGGACGACGCCGCGGTCGGCCTTGAGCTCGCCGCCCGGGGTGAAGTCGCGGCCATGCGCGACCCGGTCGCCGTCGACACTCGCCAGCTTGGCCGGGAACGTGCGCGGGTCACGTCCCTCGCCGGCGTCGAAGATCGCCTCGAGGTCCCAGTACTGCGCGGCCCGGAAGGCGATCCGCTCGCGCTCCCGGTCGACGACCAGGCGGGTGGCGACGGACTGCACCCG
>WHTB01000400.1 GCA_009379735.1 Propionibacteriales bacterium | reverse complement strand
GGAACGCCTCCTCGTAGGCGAACAGCATCGGCAGGGTGGTGCGCCCGCCCGGGCCGCCCTTGGTCAGGACGTAGACCAGGTCGAACGAGTTGAAGTTCCAGATGAAGTTGAGCGTGGTGATCGCGACGATGACGCCGCGCAGCTGGGGCAGCGTGATGTGGCGGAACCGCGACCAGGCGTTGGCGGCGTCGACCGCGGCAGCCTCGTGCAGCTCGCGCGGCACACTCTGCAGGGCGGCCAGGAGTACGACGGTGGTGACCGGCATGCCGGCCCAGATGCCGACCAGGATCACGGCGGGTAACGCGGTGCCGAAGTCGCCGAGCCAGTTGGTGCCGCCGTCGCTCAGGCCAAGCCGGTAGAGCAGCTCGTTGAGCAGCCCGGCGTCGGGGCGGTAGACGAGCGACCACATGATGCCGACGACGACCGGCGGCATCGCCCACGGGACGACCGCGAGCGTGCGGGCGAGCCAGCGGCCGCGCAGCTTGAGGTTGAGCAGGAGCGCGAGACCTAGGGCGAGCACGAACTGCAGGACGGTGACCGAGACGGTCCAGATCAGCCCGATCCGGAACGACGACCAGAAGAGGTCGTCGGACAGCATCTCGCGGTAGTTGTCCAGCCCGGTGAACGCCGTCTCGACGTTGAAGCCGGCGCGGGCGTCGGTGAAGCCGAGGTAGATACCGCGGACCAGCGGGAAGACGCTGAGTACAAGGACGGGAAGCAGGGCGGGGAGCAGCAGGAGCAGGGCGCCGTTGCCTCGGCGTTCCCTGGTCGGCTTGCGCGGCCGGCGTGTCTCGACCGGTGCGGCGAGCGTCGTCATGTCGCTTCGCCGGAGCTGGCGCGGACGACCAGGCGGGGCTCGACGGTCACCCACTGGCGTGGTCGGTCGGGTTCGGAAAGCCGTTCGAGGAGCAGCTCGGCGGCGAGTCGGCCGCGCTCCTGCGCGCCGAGCGAGACGCTGGTCAGCGGCGGCCACGCGGTCGCCGCAAGCTCGGTGTCGTCCATCCCGACGACCGCGACGTCACCCGGCACGTCCAGGCCCGCCTCTCGGGCTGCCTGCAGCACGCCGAGGGCCATCAGGTCGTTGGCAGCGAAGATCGCGTCCGGCGGTCTCTTCTGCTGCAGCAAAGCACGGGCGGCCTTGGCGCCGCCGTCGACGGTGAAGTCGGCGAACAGGACCAGGTCGGGATCTTCCTCGAGACCCGCCTGCTTGAGTCCGTCCTGGTAGCCGGCGTAGCGGGCCTTGCCGGGGACGGTGTCGACGGGGCCGTCGACCAGCGCTATCCGTGTTCGGTCGTTGTCCGCGAGGTGCTGGATGGCCAGCGCGACGCCGGGGCGCGAGGCGACCCGGACGTTGTCGTTGGGGCACGACTTGGGCAGCTGGCCGATCACGACGACGGGGGCCTGGGCGCGCTTGAGCTCGGCGACATGGCGTCTCGTCACCCTGAGTGGGCAGAGAATGAGGCCGTCGACGTACCGCTGGCCGAGGCTGCGAAGCACGTCGATCTCGTCCTGGACGTCGGCGTCGGTGCTGTGCAGCAGCAGGCGATAGCCGCCGGCCCTGAGCACCGGCTGGATCGCCTGGACCATCGCGAGGTAGGCGGCGTTGCCGATGTTCTCCATCGCGAAGGCGACCTGGCCAGTCTGGTTGGTCTTCAGCGACTTGGCGGCGGAGTTCGGGACGTAGCCGACTGCCTTCACGGCGTCGTTCACCCGCTTGATGGTCTCCTCGTTGGCGGTCAGGCCGTTGAGCACCCGCGACACCGACGCGATCGACACACCGGCGGCGTCCGCGACCGTCTGGATGGTCGTCGTCCCAGTCGTACGGCGGGTCATGCGGTCGACCTCCTGCCGTGGTCGGAAACGTTTACAGTCAGGTCGCTCGTCCATGAGTCGTAAACGTTTACGGGATGCCGTCATTTAAGACCCGCGACCGGGCCGTGTCAAGAGTTATCGAGGCAATGTCGTACTCCGACAACTGTCCGCAGATCGCACCCGATCGCGTCTCGCGTGTGCGATCTCCCGACAGTTGCGGGATGGTTGCGCCACCGCAAGCCGCGTTACGGCCCTCAGCCGGGCGGAAGCTCGTCTCGGTCCGGCCGCTTTCCCGGCGCGAGGCGCCTGGCCTTGGCCGGGACTGACCGCGCGGCGCGCTTGGCCCGCGCCGCAACGGCCTGCTCACGGATCTGCTGCGGCGTCATCCGCTTGCCGAGGTCGGCATCGGCGACCAGGACTTCCAGGCTCTGCGCTGCCTGGGGGTACGAGGTCAGCGGCCGGTCGCCGGCGAACACCACCCAGACCTTGGTGCCTTGGTAGACGATCTTCAGCACGGTGCCGTCGACGACCGTCTCGGCGTGCTGGATCGCGGACCGGCGGGCGGCGTAGTTGTCCCTGGCGGTCTGCGCGGCGTCCTGAACATGGCTGCCGCCGACCTTCCACGCCGCCGCGGCGTGCGGACCGTACTTGACCCCGAGCTTCGCCGCCTTCTTCACCGTCAGCCCGACCCAGCCCATCGCTGCTCCTCTCGACGCTCGCCCCCACGATGGCACACCCCGTGCCAGGAGCCTCGGCCGTACCCGACGCCCCCGGAGACGGCAGCAACTGTCGGAGCCGCAGGAGAGGATCGTCCGGCGCGGAGCCAACGGGGCACGCACAACTAAGGGGTACGCGAGATGGCCGAGATGATCTTGTTCCACCACGTGCACGGGCTGACGTCCGGTGTGCGCGACTTCGCCGAGAGGCTTCGACGGGCCGGTCACACCGTCCACGTCCCGGACCTTTACGAGGGTCGGGTCTTCGACGACTTCGAGGAGGGCCTGGCTCACGCCAAGGAGGTCGGGTTCGACGTGATCGGCGAGCGTGGACAGCTCGCCGCTGAAGGGCTGCCCAACGACCTCGTGTACGCCGGGTTCTCGCTCGGAGTCCTGTCGGCGCAGATGCTGGCCCAGACACGACCCGGCGCGAAGG
>WHTB01000225.1 GCA_009379735.1 Propionibacteriales bacterium | reverse complement strand
TCTGTCATCGGCCCTCCTCGCGGCTGAGCCTATGACCTGGACCCGAGCAGCTGGCTCAGGCCTTGCCGGTGTCGGACTTGATCGACGGCAGCACCGCTGTCTGGTCGCCCGCTGACTCGTCCTCGTCGGACTTCTTCGACGGCTTCTGCTCGGCGGGTTTCTGGTCGGCCGGCTTCTGGGGGGCCGACTTCTGGGCGGCGGACTGCTTCGCCGTCGACCCGACCCCGCCGCCGATCCCGGTGAACTGGGAGACGACATCACTCAGGCCGGACAGCTGGCCGATGATGTGGTCGCGCTTGCGCTGGAGGTCGCTGAGCTCCTTGCTGGTCGTCTCGATGCGGCCCTCGGCCTCGGACTCGGCGTTCGCGGTGAGCTGCTCGGCCTGCTGGCGGGCGTTGCCCAGCAGCTGATCGGCGTCGCGGTGGGCTCGGCTGAGCAGCCGCTCGCTCTCGGCCGTCGCCTCGTCGCGCTGCCGGCGAGCCAGGGTGGTCGCCTCGGTGACGCGGTTCTCGGCGGCCAGCGCCCGCTCCTCGGCATCGGTCAGCAGGCGCTTGGTCTCGTCGATCGCGAGGCTGTGCCGCTCGGCGGCCTCCTTGGTGAGACGCTCGCGCTCGACCGCCAGGGTGCGACGCGCCTCCTGCACCTCACGGTCGGCGGCCGCGCGGGCGCTCTCGGCGTCGCGCTGGGCCGAGGTCTGCAGTGCGCTGGACTCCTGCTGGGCGGCGAGCCGCACCTGGTCCGCCTCGCGCTGGGCGGCGGAGGCCAGGTCGCCGGCCTCGGCTTTGGCGTGGTTGCGGATCTGCTCGGCGTCGAGCCTCGCCGTCTCGCGAATCTCGTCGGCCTCACTCAGCTGGACGCTGCGGATGTCGTTGGCCTCGGACTCCGCGTTGTCGCGCACGGTCTTGGCGTCGGCGACCGCCTGCGCCCGGACAGCGTCGGCATCGCGACGGGCCGCCCCGAGCACCTCGTCCGCCTGCTCCTCGGCGAGCCGAAGCATCTCCGACGCGCGCCCGCCGAGCCCGGAGTACGACGGCTGGCCGGCCTCGTCGAGCCGCTTGCGGAGCATGCCGAGCTCGGCCTCGAGCGCGGCGATCCGCTGCTCGGACCGTTGCAGTACCTCGTTCGCCTCGCGCCGACCCTTCTCGTTCGCCTTCACGAAGTCGTCAACGGCGGTGCGGTCGTAGCCGCCTCGTCGTGACAGCGGGAAGGTGGCGCCTGATGAGTCGGGGGATGGCCCGGTGCCGAAGATGGACAGTCCCTGCTCGTCAGTCATTCGTTTCTCCACCTCAAAAAGAGATTGGCCCCGAGGTCCTAGGATCCACGGAAGCGGTTGATCGCGTCTAGGTGCTTCTCACGCAGCGAGGCGTCTCGTACGCCGAGAGCGACCTCTGGTGCCAAGCAGAGTACTCCCACCTTGCCCTGGTGCAGGTTGCGGTGGACCTCGTACGCGGCCTGGCCGACGTCGTCCATTGCGTACGCCTTGGACAGCGTCGGGTGAATCAGCCCCTTGGCGACCAGCCGGTTGGCCTCGTACGCCTCCCGGTAGTTGGCGAAGTGTGACCCGATGATCCGCTTGAGATTCATCCAGAGATAGCGGTTGTCGTACTCGTGCATGAAGCCACTGGTGGACGCGCAGGTGACGATCGTGCCGCCCTTGCGGGCAACGAACGTGCTCGCGCCGAACGTCTCCCGCCCGGGGTGCTCGAAGACGATGTCAGGATCCTCGCCACCGGTCAGCTCACGGATCTTGGCCCCGAGCCGACGCCACTCCCTCTGGTCCTGGGTGTGCTCGTCCGGCCAGAACCGATAGTTCTCGGCGCGCCGGTCGATGATCAGCTCCGCGCCCATCGAGCGACAGATCTCGGCCTTCTCCGCCGAGCTGACCACGCAGATCGGGATGGCGCCGCCGTTCAGAGCGAGCTGGGTGGCGTACGAGCCGAGCCCGCCGGAGGCCCCCCAGATCAGCACCACGTCGCCCTGCTTCATCCCGGCGCCGTTGCGTGAGACCAGCTGGCGGTAGGCCGTGGAGTTGACCAGCCCGGGGCTCGCGGCCTCCTCCCAGGTCAGGTGTGCGGGCTTCGGCATCAGCTGGTTGCTCTTCACCAGCGCCAGCTCGGCGAGACCGCCGAAGTTCGTCTCGAACCCCCAGATCCGCTGCTCGGGGTCGAGCATCGTGTCGTTGTGGCCGTCCGGACTCTCCAGCTCGACCGAGAGGCAGTGCGCCACCACCTCGGCGCCGGGCTTCCAGGTGTGCACGCCCGGCCCCGTGCGAAGGACGACGCCGGACAGGTCGGAGCCGACCACGTGGTACGGCAGGTCGTGCCGGGCCGAGAGCGGGGACATCCGGCCGTACCGCTCGAGGAAACCGAACGTCGGCACCGGTTCGAAGATGCTGGTCCAGACCGTGTTGTAGTTGATCGCGCTGGCCATCACGGCGACCAGCGCCTCGCCGGGTCCGAGCTCGGGGGTCGCGACGTCCTGGACGTGCAAGCTCTTGCGTGGGTCCTTGTCGCCCGAGTCCAGGCCGTCGAACAGGTCGACCTCGTCCTTGCGGACGACGACGCCGCGGTACGACTCGGGCACGGTCGCGGCGGCGAAGTCCTCGCCGGTCGCGGTGCCCGACACGATGGCGTCGAGGATCTGCTGCATCGGTCCTCCAAGTGCTGCGGGCGGTCGAGTGGGGTCGGAATCTACCCGCTGGTAGCACCGGCCGCAGCAGTCTGTGACCTATCCAACCGCGGGCTCGACCAGCTCCACCAGGATCCCACCGGCGTCCTTCGGATGCACGAAGTTGACCCGGGAGCCGGCGGTGCCGCGCCGCGGCTCGTCGTACAGCAGCCGCAACCCGCGGCTGCGCAGAGCAGCGCACACCGCGTCCACGTCGGTCACCCGGTAGGCGAGCTGCTGGATGCCCGGGCCGTTGCGGTCGAGGAAGGTGGCGATCGTCGACTCCGGCGTCAGCGGGGCCAGCAGCTGGATGCAGGAGCCGGAGTCCCCGACGGCGAGCATGGCCTCGCGTACGCCCTGTTCCTCGTTGGTCTCCTGGTGCACGACCTCGAGCCCGAACGTCTCGGCGTAGAACGCGATCGCCTCGTCGAGGTCGGGTACGGCGACGCCGACGTGGTCGATGGCGGTCACCAGCTGCTCGGGAACCATGTGCCACATCGTGACGCGTGACCGCATGACGGGGCGAGTCGATGTGACCGGCCCGACACCGATTGCCGAGACGCCGGCCTCGGCTCGGCTGGGCCGCGTAGGTATCGTGCGAGACATCTCGAACTCATCGCTGGAGGACCTCATGACTGGATCCGTCATCGTCGCGGGGGCACGAACCCCCATCGGTCGCCTGCTCGGCGGGCTGAAGGGATTCTCCGGTGCCGACCTCGGTGGGTTCGCGATCAAGGGCGCGCTGGACAAGGCAGGTGTCAGCCCCGACCAGGTCGACTACGTGATCATGGGCCAGGTGCTGCTGGCCGGCGCCGGCCAGATTCCCGCCCGGCAGGCCGCGCAGCAGGCGGGCATCCCGATGACCGTACCCGCGCTCACCATCAACAAGGTCTGCCTGTCCGGCGTCAACGCGATCGCGCTGGCCGACCAGCTGATCCGGGCCGGGGAGTGCGAGATCGTGGTGGCCGGTGGCCAGGAGTCGATGACCAACGCGCCGCATCTGCTGGCGAAGTCCCGCGAGGGCTTCAAGTACGGCGACGTCACGATGCAGGACCATATGGCGTTCGACGGCCTGTGGGACGCCTTCACCGACCAGGCGATGGGCGCGCTCACCGAGAGCTGCAACGCCGACGGCCTGAAGCTGTCCCGCGAGGAGCAGGACGCGTTCTCCGCCCGGTCGCACCAGCGAGCCGCCGAGGCCTGGAAGAACGGCCTCTTCGACGACGAGGTCGTCCCCGTCGAGGTGCCGCAGCGCAAGGGCGACCCGGTGGTGGTCGGCGCCGACGAGGGCATCCGCGGCGACACCAGCGCGGAGTCGCTGGGCAAGCTGCGTCCTGCGTTCGCCAAGGACGGCACGATCACCGCCGGCTCCGCGTCGCAGATCTCCGACGGCGGCTGCGCCGTGGTCGTGATGAGCAAGGCCAAGGCCGAGGAGCTCGGGCTCAGCTGGCTGGCCGAGATCGGCGCGAGCGGCCAGGTCGCCGGGCCCGACTCGACGCTGCAGAGCCAGCCGGCCAACGCGATCGCCAAGGCCTGCGAGAAGGAAGGCATCGCCCCCGCCGACCTCGACCTGGTCGAGATCAACGAGGCGTTCGCCGCGGTCGGCATCGCCAGCGCTCGAGAGCTCGGCCTGTCCGACGACCAGGTCAACGTCAACGGCGGCGCGATCGCGCTCGGCCACCCGATCGGCATGTCCGGCGCGCGCATCGTGCTGCACCTCGCGCTCGAGCTGCAGCGGCGGGGCGGGGGCGTCGGTGCCGCCGCCCTGTGCGGCGGTGGGGGGCAGGGTGACGCCCTGATCGTCCGCGTCCCGGCGAAGTGACGACAGCGGCGGCCGGTCGACGATCGGGCCTGCGGGGCGCGTCCGTCGACCAGATGGTCGAGCGTGCCCGCGCGGGTGACGCCCGGGCCGTCGCCCGGCTGATCTCCCTGGTCGAGGACGCCTCGCCGCTGCTCCGCGAGGTGACCTCGAAGCTGGTGCCGCACGCCGGGAACGCCCAGATTGTGGGCATCACCGGGTCGCCGGGCGTCGGCAAGTCGACGTCCACCTCGGTGCTGGTGGGCGCCATGCGCAAGTCCGGCAAGCGGGTGGGGGTGCTTGCCGTCGACCCCTCCTCGCCATTCTCCGGTGGTGCCTTGCTCGGCGACCGGGTCCGCATGCAGGACCACGCCAACGACCCGGAGGTCTACATCCGGTCGATGTCCAGTCGCGGTCACCTGGGCGGCCTGTCGTGGGCGACGCCGCAGGCGGTACGCGTCCTCGATGCCGCCGGCTGCGACGTCGTACTGGTGGAGACCGTCGGAGTCGGCCAGTCCGAGGTCGAGGTGGCCGGTCTCGCCGACACGACGCTGGTGCTGCTGGCACCCGGGATGGGCGACGGCATCCAGGCGGCCAAGGCCGGCATCCTCGAGATCGGCGACATCTACGTCGTCAACAAGGCCGACCGGGACGGCGCCGCGCAGGTGGCGCGCGACCTGCGCGCCATGCTGTTGTTGGCGGAGCGGGCCGAGAGCGACTGGCGGCCACCGATCCACAAGACCGTCGCGCAGACCGGCGACGGCGTCGACGACGTGGTGGCAGCGATCGACGAGCACCGCGGCTGGATGCAGTCGTCGGGTGAGCTCGAGGTACGGCGCCGGCGGCGGGCCCGCGACGAGATCGAGTCGATCGCGGTCACCGCGCTGCGGGCGCGGCTCGGTGACCTGCACGGCCGCGCGGAGCTCGACGCGCTTGCCGACGGCGTCCTGCGAGGCGAGACCGACCCCTACGCGGCCGCCGACAAGCTGATCGCGGCTCTCTGACCACCCGTCAGGTCGCGTTGCGGCCGACGTAGCGGATGCCGTTCGGCTGGATCTGGCCAGCGTCGACGGCGTCTTGCTCCGCGGCCTCGGTGATGCCGTCGAGGTCCGCGAAGAAGTACGGGCCGCGGGTGAGGACCTGGCCGTCGAACCTTGCCTGGAGCGCCTCGATGATCGCCTGGCCCGCGTGCAGCCCTTCCTCGTCGACCCACGTACGCCAATACGAGGTCCAGTGCTGGCCGGCGTCGTTCCAGTCGTCGCGATGTCGTTGCAACCAGCCCGGATCACCACTGTCTTCAGCGAGCCGGGCGAAGCACCAGGTGGCGGTGGCCTCGTCGAACCGCTCACTCGCCCACTCGACGACCACAACGCGTCCGCCGGGGACCAACGCCAGGTGGACTCGGTCGAGCACGTCGCCCAGGTCGTCGACGTGGTGCAACGAGGTGCAGGCCACGATCGCGTCGACGGGCTCGGGAACGATCGAACCGCTCGAACTCGACCTGGTGGAACCCAACGCCTTCCGGTGCCTCCGGGTCGATGCCGCTGACGTCGTAGCCGGCTGCGCGGAGGGCGGGGACGAACCCGCCGAGCGGTCCGCAGCCGATCTCCAGCACGCGCGCCGGTGGTGACGGCAGGTGGTCGCGGACGAACGGCAAGGCGGCGGCCAGCCAGCGTTCGTCCGTCGTGTGGTGGTGGTCGGCTTGAGTCATCAGCGTCCTCTCGGCTGCACGGTCCCAGTCTGCTCACGTGTTCTTTGCACTTCACCCACCGAACCGACAATCTGTGGCCCGGATCGAGGCCCGAGATGTCGGTCTGGTGGATGAAGTCGGGCGAGCGACGAGGGTCAGGCCGTCATCACGATGCGGGTCTGCGTGTGCCGGAAGCCCGCGCGGAGGAACGCCGCCGCCATCGGCGCGTTGCCGAAGTCGGTGTCGGCACCGATCTCCTCGCCGGGCCCCATCACCGAGGCCAGGAACCGGGTCTGCTCGGCGAGGAGGTCACCGACGTACCCGTGGCCGCGCTGTTCGGGCACGACCCCGAGGTAGCCGATCGTCGGCATCATGTAGTTGCGGGCCGGGACGATCAGCCCGGCAACGTCCCCGTCGGCGGTGAGTCCAAGCTGCCACCACTCCCGGGGCGACGGGAACCAGCGAAGGCCTTCGAGCTGCAGCTCGGCCGCCTTCTCGATGCCGTGCTCCTCGATGTCGTGTTGCGAGTGCCCGTCGAACGTGCCGACCAGGACCCGGCGCAGCACCTCGACCAGCTCGTCGTCGTCCGGCACCTGACGAAACGTCAGACGGCCTGACGACGCGGGCACCCCGTCTGACCGCGCCCAGCGGTAGCCGAACCGTTCGATGAAGGGCGTGAAGCCACCGGCCTCGGCGGCGGCGAGCCGGGCGTCCGCGGCCGCTCTGGCCGCTGGGATGTCGCGCCAGCCGACCGGCAGGAACAGATGCATCTGGGGCGTCTCACCCACCAGACTCCCAGCGCTTTCGGAGTCTCGAATCTTGGCGAGCCCGGCGGCGACCAGGCCGGCGCCGATCTCGACCGCATCAGGCTCGACACCAGGGTCGAGCCAGTCGAGCGACCACGGCCGGTCGTCGTCCGGCCCGGCCCACCACGCGGCGCGGGCGACGACGCGGCCGTCGCGCTCGGCGACCCAGATCCAGCCGGGTCGGTACTCGTTGCTTTCGATCATCTCGAGGTACGACCGCTGCGCCTCGACGCCGACACCCGGCACCGGTGGTTGGTCATACGACAGGAACAGGGAGGTCTCACCCTCGGCGAGAGGGCGGATGGTGACGTTGGACATGCAAGGTCCCTTTCGGAAGGACGTTGCTCCGTCCAGGCCGGTCAGGCGGCGATCGTGGCCGACCGACGGCGGGGAACGGAGCGGATGGAAGAGTGGTACATCGCTCCTCCTTTCACGGTCGGCGGGTCAAGACGACGGCGAGCCTACCCGACGGCGCGGCCGGTTCGGGGGCTCAGGTCGCGGCGTAGCGGCCGTCGGCAGTCACGACAACCTGTCCGCCGTTGGCCGCCAGCGCAAGTGCTGCCGG
>WHTB01000141.1 GCA_009379735.1 Propionibacteriales bacterium | reverse complement strand
TCCGCCGGGTGGTCCGGCCCGGTGGGCAGCTGCGGTTCCTCGAGCATGTCCGGGCCGACACTCCCGTACTCGGGGCCGTGCAGCGCACGCTCGACGCCACGCTCTGGCCCGTCCTGGCGGGTGGATGCCACACACACCGCGACACCGAGCGGCTGATCCGCGCCACCGGCTGGACGCTCGAGTCCTGCGATCCGGTCCGCTTCCCCGACGTCAGATGGACGACCCCGACCTCTCCTCATGTCCTGGGCGTTGCGACCCGATGACCGGCGAGCCGCCGTCAACGTTGGAGTATGGTCCAAGGTCAGGGGGAAGAGCGGAGGTCTGCCATGCGGGTCGGCGAGCTTGCTCACTCGGCTGGGGTCACCCCGTCGGCGATCCGATTCTACGAACGGATCGGGCTGCTCCCTGAGCCGGCAAGGACCCCAGCCGGCTACCGCGACTACGACGCCGACATCCTGGGCCGGCTGGCGTTCATCCAGGCTGGCCAGGCCATCGGGCTGACCTTGGCCGAGCTCGGCGAGGTGATCGCGTTCCGCGAGCAGGGCACCGCGCCGTGCAGCCACGTGATCGCCTTGATCGAGGCGCACGAGCGGCAGATCTCCGAACGGATCTCCGAGCTGCGCTCGCTGCAGCACGAGCTGCGGCAGCTCTCCGAGCGGGCCCGAGACCTCGACCCCGCGGCCTGTACGCCCGCCAGCGTCTGCCACGTCGTCCCAGCCACCCGAAGCGCCGGGCGTACCAGGACGCCTGGCCGCGTCACCGGCTAGCCCCGCCGGTCGGTGCACGATTCGGGTGAGCCGAATGCGGCAATGCCGCGCTCGCGCGTCTCTACGCTGGGCGGTGGGGCGATTCACACCCGGCCGACTCGACACCACGGGAGGAAGCGATGGCAGCCGTTCTGCTGGACCTGTCGATGTCCCTCGACGGACTCATCGCCGGGCCGGACGACGACGACGCCGGCTTGCACGACTGGTACTTCGCGGAGTCCGACGACACCAACCGCGGCCTCGTCGACGAGATCGTCCAGACCACGGGCGCGCTCGTGATGGGACGACGGGCGTACGACCTCGGGGTCAGCGTCGGCGGGTTCGCGGACACTCCGTACCAGGTGCCGCACTTCGTCCTCACCCATACGCCGCCGGTGGAGAAATCCGAAAGCGGCGTGACGTTCACCTACGTGACCGACGGCGTCGAGCCGTTGATCGACCAGGCTCGTGCTGCGGCCGGCGACCGGTACGTCACGGTCGGCGGTGGCGCGGACATCGCCCGGCAGTGCCTCGCCGCCGGTCTGGTCGACGAGGTCGACCTGCACGTCGTGCCGGTGCTGCTCGGCCAGGGGCTCCGCCTGTTCGCCGAGCTGGACGCCCCTCCAGCTGGACCTGATCCGGGAGGTCTCCGGCGCCGGCGTGTCCCACCTCCGTTACCGCGTCCGGAGATGAGTGCGGCGCACGTCTCGCGGGCCGCGCACTCAGGCTCCGACTGGTCCGCCGCGCCACGTCGGCAGGGCGCGATGGCCGACGGCGACGTCGAACGCGGCGCGAGCCAGCAGGCGGGTCGAGTCCAGCGTGGGGAGGGGTGAGACGTCCGGCGTCACGAGGAGCGGGATCTCGGTGCAGACGAGGGCGACGGCGTCACAGCCCCGGGTCGCCAGCTGCTCGATGATGCGAACGAACTCCTGACGTGAGTGCGGGACGAGCTCGCCGTTCAGCAGCTCGTCGAAGATGATCCGGTTGATGAGGAGGCGGTCGTCGGCGCCGGGCACCTCGCTGGCGATCCCGCGGCCGGCGAGCGCCCGCGGGTAGACCGGGCCGCCCATCAGGTACTTGGTGCCGAGCACGCCGACTCGCTCGCGGCGGTCGCTGGAGGCTTGGTCGGCGACCACGTCGGCGATGTGCAGACCGGGCAGGGCGAGCTCCTCTCCCGGTTGTTCGAGCGCCAGGTGCGCCGTGTTGTCCGGGCAGACGAAGAAGTCCGCGCCTGCGCGAGCGAGCCGCTGCACGCTGACGGAGAGCGTGGCCCGGATCGACTGGTGGTCGCCGGCGTCCCAGGCGGGCATGCTGCGGGCCAGGGCGATGCAGTCGAGGGTCACATCGGGGTGCTCGTCGGGACCTAGCCGACGGAAGCCCTCCTGGCAGAAGGTACGGAAGCAGAGCGCGGCTCCCTCCGCACTGTGGGCGAGAATGCCAACGTGCTCCATCAAGGCTCCAGCGGTACGGGGATGTCGGGTTCCCCCACCATTGTCGGCGTGGTCGGCCTCTTGTCAGTTTCCGGGGCCGGCCCCCACCCGAAGCTCGTACACCCCGCGCCTTGCAAGGCTCGGACGGCACGTGGAACACGCGGTTACGCCTCGTTCACGGCCCGGGTGAACCGAGCCCGAGTTCCACGGCAGCTGTCCCAGCGGAGTCGGTGAGGTGGATTCGGCCTCGGGCGAATTCCTGGGTCCTGTCGGCGGCCGCTGGCAGGCTGCCGTCATGACCACCGCGCTTCCCAAGATCACCAGCGACTTCGACTTCCTCGTGGGCCGCTGGTCCGTGCAGCACCGACGACTCCGCCGCCCGTTGGCGGGAGGCGATGACTGGTACGAGCTGAGCGGGCCGGCCAGCGCGCAGACGCTCTTCAACGGAGCCGTCAGCGTCGATCAGATCGGCTTCCCGTCCGAAGGCTATGCCGGCATGTCCGTCCGTCTCTATAACCCGGCGAGCACCGAGTGGACCATCTACTGGGTCAACAGCCGCGACGGAAAGCTGCAGCCGCCGGTCGTCGGTCGATGGGCTGGCGGGATCCTCGAGGCCACCGGTCCGGACACGTACGACGGGCAACCCATCATGGCGATGTACCGGTGGTCCCAGATCACCGACCGGAGTGCACGGTGGGAGCAGTCGTTCTCCACGGACGACGGCACGACCTGGGAGCTGAACTGGATCATGGACTGGACTCGCCTGAGCGGGTCGAGCGAGGATTCGGCTCCCAGAGAATCGTCGGGCAGCCCGAACGCGGCGGCCTAGGCTCGGCCAGTGATCGAGTTCCGGTTGAGCCTCGCGGCACTGGGCAACACCCGGTTCGGCTACTCGCCGCTCGGTGAGGTCGCGTCCAGCTTGCGAGCCCTCGGCACGGCGCGCGGCGGCCCCCTGCTCCGGCCGTGGCTCCGCGACATCGGAGACAGTCTTCGCTCGGTCGACCTCACCCTGCTTCGGGCGGCCGTGCCGCCCGGGTACGTCGCACCCGACTTCATGTTCGCCTGGACCACCGACCCGCGGACCACGCTAGAAGACCAGCTCGACGAGCTGACCCGGCTGCCGACCGAGTCACTTCAGCGCGACCTCGACGTGGTCTGGGCGGGACGGCGCAGGCCGCCGCTGGTCGACTCCCTCCACACTGACGCCGGACGGCAGCGCCTCGCCGACGAGCTGTGGAAGTACTGGGACCTCGCCATCCGGCCGTACTGGCCGAGGATCCGTTCGACCGTCGACGAGGATGTCGCGTACCGCGCCAACAAGCTGCTCACTGGTGGTCTCTACGACCTGCTCGACGACCTTCACCCCGAGATGAGCCTGACCGGAGAGGTGCTTAGGATCGACAAGCCGCACCACCCGGACGCCCAGTTCGCCCTCCCCACCCTCACCCTGATCCCGTCAGTGTTCGTGTGGCCCCAGCTGATCGTGGCACACAGCAGCCCCGGATGTTTCGACCTGCAGTACGCGGCCCGCGGCGTCGGCCGGGTGTGGGAAGGGCTGGCGAATGACAGCGAGGCCGACGATGCGTTGGCGGCTCTGGTCGGTCGCACCAGGGCGATGATCCTCAGCAAACTCACCCTCGCCCAGTCCACCACCCAGCTGGCCATCCAGCTGGGGCAGAGCCCGGGGTCGGTCAGCACCCACCTGTCCGTCCTCCGACGCAGCGGGCTGGTGACCTCGCAGCGGTCGGGGCGCAGTGTGCTCTACCGGCGCACCCCGTTGGCCACCTCGATCGTCACCGCCGGCGAGTCGTCAGGCGACATGAGAGGCCAGCTCGCCTGATGACGGTCGACCAGACACATCCGTGCTGCGCCGTTGTCGAGCTCCGCCAGTACACGCTCCATGCGGGTCAACGCGACGTACTCATCGACCTGTTCGACCGCGAGTTCGTCGACCCCCAAGAGACGGCCGGGATGCACATCGTCGGACAGTTTCGCGACCTCGACGATCCGAACCGGTTCGTGTGGGTTCGGGGGTTCGGCGGCATGCCGGAGCGGCGGATGGCGCTCGAGACCTTCTACGAGGGCCCGGTCTGGGCTGCGCACCGAGACACCGCGAACGCAACCATGCAGGACTCCTCGAATGCCCGACTGCTCGAGCCGGTCCTGCTCTCGGACGAGTACCCCCGGCTGTCGACACCTCGGCGGCCCAGCGCCGACCCGGTGAACACCGACGCCGTTGTCCACATCACCAGCTGCGAGCTTGGCGCGCCGCCCGACGAGCGGCTCGGGACGTTCGTCGGCCAGGTGCTCGCTCCCGCGCTCGAAGCGACCGGGCCGCCGCCGGTGGCAGCGTTCGTCACCAAGGCGGCCCGCAACGACTACCCCCAGCTGCCGCTCCGCCCTGGGCGCGTCCTCGTCTGGGTCACTCGGTTCGGGGACCTCCGTGAGCAGCAGGACTCCCAACGTGCACAGGAGGCCTCATCCCTCTGGGCCAGCGTGCGGATCGAGCTGGAGCGTCGGACCACCCATTCACCGACCGTGCTCAGGCTGTCTCCCACCGCACGATCTCAACTGCGATGAAGGAGGGCACACGGCGCGGTCGGAGGCCGCGAAGGTGTGGACTTACAGCTCCCACTCGTCCCACTCGCTGAGGTCCAGGACTGGCCGCACCTCGACCTCGTCGTACGCAGCATCCGGCGCCCGCGCGGCCCACTCGATTGCGCGCTCGATGCTCTCGCACTCGACCAGATAGAAGCCGGCCAGGTGCTCCTTCACCTCGGCGAACGGCCCGTCTGTGGTCATCGTCCGCCCCTCCCGCACGGTGACGCGCCTGGCCAGCGACACGTCGGCCAGGGCCTCCGACACGATCAGCTCGCCCGACTCCGTGAGGTCGTCGTTGAGGGTCCGGTGCCCGCGTCCGAACTCCACCCGCTCGGCCTCGGACATCCCGTCCCAGACCTTCAGGAAGCCGGGGTTGCTATGGATCAGGATCAGGTACTTCACGGTGCCTCCAGGGCGCGCCTCGACAAACCTTCCAACCGTAGGTCGAAACCAGGTGCGCGGTTTCTACATCCCTACGAGAGGCACCCGCAGGAGGTGCCGAATCGAGGAGCTTGTGATGCGCAAGATCGTAGCGGGGTTGTTCATGTCTCTGGACGGCGTGGTTTCGGCGCCGGACGGGTGGCAGTACCCGTACTTCGACGACGAGCTGATGGACGGGATCAAGGCCGGAGTAGCGCAGGCGGACGCCGTGCTGCTGGGCCGGCATACGTACGTGGAGTTCGCCGAGCTGTGGCCGAGCCAAGACAGCTCGGTGCCGATGGCCGACTTCCTGAACAACGCACCCAAGTACGTCGTGTCGTCCACCCTGCACACGCTCACGTGGGCGAACTCGCGCCTCGTCACCGGCGACCTCGCCGAGGAACTCACCAAGCTCAAGGAGCAGCCGGGCCCGACCAGGTTGGCCTCAAGGTCGTGGATTCGGCGACCTTCGGCTCCGGTGTGCTGTCCGTGACGTATCAGCCGGTCAACGGGTAGCACGGCCCTTCGCGGCTGCCGACGAGGCCGAGCCGCTCCGGCGCGAGGACCTCCGGCCCTTTGTCGCCGCCGGTAGGAGGAGAGCGCGCAGAGCGGTGGCGAGCCATCGCTCGTAGCGGTCGGGGCGCCAACCTCGCTCGACCGTGAGGATGCGGTGAACCTCGGGAGACATCAGGGTGTACACGACATCCGCAGCCTCCTTCTCGGCGAGGCCTTCGGCGAGCGCGTCGCGGTCAGCAAGCGCCTGCACCACCCTCGACTGGCCCAGCAGGCGTTGACGTCTGGTGGTCGCCAGCAGGTCGGCGGCTTCGTCGTCAGTTGTCGCCGCGCTGGCCAGGACGTGCTGGATGGGTGCGGAGCGGTCGAGAAGCTCGCGGCAGATGCGGGCGAAGGCGTCGAGCAGTACGCCGGGGTCCGGCTCGGCCATGGCCGCCTGGACGGCGGGCCGATCCCGGAAGGCGATGGGCTCGTCGTCACCGCCGAAGGAGACGTCGAGCACGGCGGACAGGATGCCTCGCTTGGACCCGAACAGCCGATAGACGGTGGCCAGCGGAGTGGTGGCGGCGTCGGCGACGGCATCGATCGTTGTCGCGTGGTACCCCCGCACCACGAAAAGCTGTCGGGCCGCAGTGATGACGTCAGCCCTGGTGGCCCGGGTCTGCGCTTCTCGGCGGGAGTTGTCGTAGCGCCTCTTGACAGCCTTGGCCATATTGGTGATAGTAGCACTCTAACTATGAGAGTATGACTCTCATGAATTGAGAAGAGAGGGAGACCGGTGAGCGTTGAGGGGAACAAGAGAGTTGTCGAGCGGTTCGACGCGCTGATCAACACCCAGGAGCTGAGCCAGCTCGAGGAGCTCTGTGCGGCCGACATGGTCAACCACACGTTGGCCGCGGGCCGGCCCGCCGGCATCGAAGGCACGCGGGAGTTCTTGCGCACGGCGGGCCGCCGACAGTGGAAGGCTGATCGGTGGCGTACCGCCACCGTTGTCGCCGAAGGCGACTTCGTCGTGCAGTTCGGCGTCCGCGAAGGGCACTGGCCCGGAGGGTCGTTCCGAGGAGTTGACGTACCAACCGGTGACTACACGAGGGACTTCGCCGTCATGTACCGCCTGGCCGGTGGACGTATCGCGGAGCGGTGGGCCGTGCGCGACGACTTCGGCATGATGAGTCAGCTGGGATCATTCACCGGCGCGCAACGCGATAGGTCAGGTGGGTGACGAGGGGTTCCGCGACCGCGTCGGCAGACTCCAGCACGAGGTCGGGTCTGACCTGGTCGAACAGGCCGTACCCGGCGCCGAGCACGACGGGTACGAGGTGGATGACGATCTCGTCGAGCAGGCCGGCGTTGACGAACTGACGGCCGAGATCGGCACCGCCCATGACCACGATGTCCTGGGACCCGGCGACGGATCTCGCCGCTGCCAGGGCAGCCTCGGGCCCACCGGTGACGAACGTGTAGGACGTCCCGCCTTCCTTGACGATGGTGTCGTGTGGCCGGCGCGTGACGACGAAGCAGGGTGCATGGAAGGTCGGGTTCTCCCCCATGGCACGATGCCGACGTCGGGCGTCCGCCGGCCCATGATGAGTGCGCCGACCGAGCTGAACCTGTCGACCTCGAACCGTTCGGACTCCTCGGCGGACCTGCCGGCGAACATCCACTCGTGCAGCCGCTCCCCGTCCGTACCCATCGGCTGCTCCGTGTCGACATCTGGTCCGGCGACGTAGCCGTCCACGGACATGCTCAGATCCAGGACTACCGTTCCCATCGTTACCTCTCCGTCGCAGTCACCACCTCGAGCGCCGTGCTCACGAATAGCTCAGCACAGCCTTCACCACCGTGTCGGCGTTGGGGATCGTGGCGTGCTCGAGGTTGGCCGCGAACGGGACGGGGACGTTTGCGGAGGTGACCCGCTGGATGGGCGCGTCGAGGAAGGTGAAGCCCTCCTCCGCGACGATCGAGGCGATCTCCGCTCCCCACCCGCAGGGCCGGGGATTCTCCTCGACCGTCATCAAACGTGACGTACGTTCGACCGACTGCAGCAGCGTCGCGGTGTCGGTCGGAGTCACCGACCGAAGGTCGATCACTTCGGCGCTGATCCCGTGCTCCGCTTCGAGAGTTGCTGCCGCCTGGACGGCTACGGGGACCATCGCGGAGAGCGCCACCAGGGTCAGGTCGTCCCCGGTCCGGCGGATGCTTGCCGAGCCGAGCGGCTCAAGGAACGGCTCGTCCGGGACGTCTTCCTTGGCGTCGAACAGCGCCTTGTGCTCGAGCAGGATGACAGGGTCCGGGTCCGCCACGGCCGCCGCGAGCAGGCCGATGACGTCCCGAGGGGTCGACGGCGCGGCGACCTTGATGCCCGGGATGGACATCAGCAGGTTCTCCCAGGTCTGCGAGTGCTGCGCGCCGAAGCCGAGACCTGCACCGCCGTGGGCGCGGATGACGAGCGGCACCTCCAGCTGCCCTCCGGACATGTACCGCGCCTTGGCGACCTGGTTCGCCACCATGTCCCAGCAGACGCCGAGAAAGTCGGTGAACATGATCTCGGCGATGGGCCGCAAGCCAGTCATCGCGGCACCCATGGCGGCGCCGACGATCGCCTGTTCAGAGATGGGGGTGTCCCAGACGCGATCCGGTCCGAACTCCTCGTACAGACCCACGGTGGACTTGAAGGCGCCGCCCGCGGCTCCCACGTCCTCGCCGAGGAAGACCACCCGCTGGTCGCTGCGCAGGGCCCGGCCGATGCCCTCGGCGATCGCCTTCCGGTAGTTCATCACCGTCATCAGAGGGCCCTCGCATACACGTCGTCGGTCAGGGTCGAGAGATCCGGCTCCGGCGCCGCCAGTGCTTCCTCGAGTGCCCGGTCCAGCTGGTCGGAGGCCTCGGTCTCGACCTGCTCGGCTCGCCCTGGCTCGGCGGTTGCCTCGAGCTGCCGGCGTACGGCGGCGACCGGGTCCCGCTGCAACCAGTGCTCGACCTCCTGCTCCGGTCGGTACGTGGCCGGGTCCGCGCGCGAGTGCCCACCATGGCGATACGTCTCGGCCTCGACGATCGTCGGGCCTGCACCCCGGCGGGCCCGGTCTGCGGCCACGTCGACGGCGTCACGTATGGCGGCGACGTCGTTGCCGTCGATCACGACGCCGGGGATCCCGTAACCCGCCGCCCGGTCGGCGGCAGCATGGGCCACCGGCGACACCTGGTCGATCGGGGTGTACTCGGAGTACCGGTTGTTCTCGCAGACGAAGATGGCCGGCAGCTTCCAGACGGCGGCCAGGTTGACGGCCTCGTGGAACGCCCCGATGGTCGTCGTGCCGTCGCCGAAGAAGCACACCGCGACCCGGCCCAGGTCCTGGATCTTGCTGGACCACGCGCAGCCGACCGCGATCGGCAGGTGGGCGCCCACGATGGCGTAGCTCCCCATCACGCCGTGCGACACATCGGTCAGGTGCATCGATCCGCCCTTGCCTCGGCAGACCCCGGTCGAGCGGCCCAGGATCTCGGCGAACGCCGAAGCCGGTGACATGCCACGGGCGAGAGCGTGATGGTGTCCGCGGTAGGTGCCGAGTACCCAGTCGTCGGGCTGCAGGGCTGCGCTGGCGCCGACCGCGACCGCCTCCTGCCCGGTAGCCAGGTGCGTCGTGCCTCTGACCAGTCCCTGGGAGAAGAGGTTCTTCACTCGCTCCTCGAAGCCCCGGATCAGGGTCATCATGCGTAGCCAGTCGGTCAGCTCGTCGGTCGAGACGGCGGCGTTCATTGGTGTCCTTCCGTTGGTTCCAGGGCCCGAGGTCGGCGCTGGAGGCGCGCCGGCAGCCAGCGACCCCCCTCGGAGATCGGTCGTCGCCGCCTCGCCTGGTTGACCTGGTCCAGGGAGACTGCGATGAGCAGGATCCCCCCGCGCGCGATGTACTGGTAGAACGAGTCGACGCTGAGGATAGTGAGCCCGTTGTTGAGCGTTCCGAGCACGAGTACGCCCAGGATCGTGCCTCCCATCGACCCGATTCCACCCGCCAGCGCGACCCCGCCGAGCACGACGGCCGCAATCGCGTCCAGCTCCAGGCCGCTGGCCGCCAGCGGCTGGCCCGAGCCGAGCCTGGCGGTCAGCACCAGCCCACTCAGCCCGGCGAGAAGGCCGTTGAACGTGTAGAGCGCGACTCGGTACCGGTCCAAGCCGATCCCGGCCAGGCGAGCGGCCTCCGGGTTGCCCCCGATGGCGTAGATGTTGCGGCCGATGTCGGTCGACACCAAGACGAAGGTCAGGACCACGAACACCGCGACCATGATGAGCAAGGGGATCGGGATGCCCCACACGCGTGCGGAACCCAGCGACAGGAAGAACGGATCCGTCGCGGCGATCGCGTTGCCCTCGGAGACGATGAACGTTGCCCCGCGGTAGATGGACAGGGTGGCCAGAGTGGCGATCAGCGGGCTGACCCTGAACCGCGTCACGATCAACCCGTTTGCCAGCCCGGCAAGTGCCCCCACGCCGAGCGCCGCGCCGACGCCGAGCACCGCGCTGCCGGAGTCAGCCGTCACCTTCGCGGCACAGATCCCGCTCAGGGCGACGATGGACCCGACGGAGATGTCGATGCCGCCGGAGATCATCACCAAGGTGCTGCCGGCCGCGACCACTCCGACCAGCGCCACAGACACGCCGATGTTGACGAAGTTCTCGGGGTTGAAGAAGTACGGAGAGGAGTACGACAGGTACGCGACGAGGACCACCAGGGCGACGACCACGCCGAATCGGTCGGGGGAGACAACAGTGGTCGCCGAGCGTCGGATCAACCGGAGCAGCCGGCTTCGAACGTCGGGGCGATCGGTGTCAGACATCCTGGTGGCTCCTTCCCGCCGGTGCCGGAGCCGGAGCCTTCATCGCCAGGCGCAGCAGGCTCTCCTCGGTGGCGTCGGCACGTGCCATCTCGCCCGAGATCTCACCGTCGCGCATCACGTACATGCGGTCGCACAGGCCGAGCAGCTCGACCAGGTCCGAGGAGGCGACCAGCAGCCCGACGCCGGC
>WHTB01000163.1 GCA_009379735.1 Propionibacteriales bacterium | reverse complement strand
CCCACGGTCGAGTCATTTGCCGGATGGAAGACCGCCGCCTGGCACGATCGTGCTGCAGCACGCGACCTGTATGACCTCTGGGCATTGGCCGAGCGCGGATCGCTGACCGCCGCGGCGGCTGAGCTCTTCGCCAAGCACGGTCCGACCGGGGGCCGGCCACGAAGCCACATGTTCACCAAGCCACCGTCCGAAAGCGCGTGGCAGGCGCAGCTGGCCGCGCAGACAAGACTCGTCGTGTCCGCCGCTGGGGCGCTCGCAGTGGTTCGCCGCGCATGGGCGACCGCCCAGGGCGAACGTTGGCAGTGACGCTGGGTTGACGCTCGCTGGGCGTTCCGCGCGACCGATCAGTCGTGGACGGTGAAACTCGCGCTGGTGGTCGCGCTCTCGGACCCCGATGCCGCGATCGTCAACGTATAGGCACCGAGCGGCGTCGACTTGTTCTCCACCCTGAACGTCTCGCGCACATCGTAGATCGCGTCCGGCTGCAACGAGACGTCGACCGTCGACGTACGGTCGAACGTCGTCCCCGGACCGTCCAGCGCGTAGTCGACCCGAATGGTCTGCGCGACGTCGGACTGGTTGATCACCGCGTGGAACAGCACCGCAGTATCGCCCTTGCCGCAGGTGTTGAAGTCCCCATCCTTGTCCCGGTCGGAGCCTCCACAGCCGAGGCTCACGGTGACCCGTACGTCGCCGTTGGGCTCGCTCCTGACCGAAGAGGTGCTGGCCGAGGCCAAGGATGCGGTGACTCCGACAGTCGAGATCGCCAGCAGGAGTGCCATCAGCCGCGTGGTTCGGCGGCGCATCGCCTACCTCCACGCCCCGACGTATGGCCGGGTGGCCGTCATCCGGGTGCGAACGGGGGCGCGACCCTGAGCAAAGCACCTCCCACCGTCAGTGACAACCTCCCGCTCCTAGGATCGCTGCATGCCGTCGGTGCGGATCCTCACCTACAACATCCAGGGTGGACGGCAGCGGGCCGCCCTGCGCACCGTCGTCGAGTCCGTCGACCCCGATGTGGTCGTCGTCAACGAGTCGCCTCAGCTGCCCCTGTGGTGGCGCTGGGCCTGCCCGTCACTCGCCCGCGACTGGCAGCTCGACCACGTCGCAGGTGGCCGCAACGCCGGGCGCAACATGATCTGCGCCGGGGAGTACGTCGGGCTGCGCCACACCCATGTGGAACGGATCAAGCAGCCGCGATGGTTCGACCCGATCCGCGGTGTCGTCTCGGCGCGGCTGCAACTCGGCGGCCGGCCGTTCGGCGTCGTCGGCTGTCACCTGAGCCTGTCGCCGAAGCGCCGCCCGCATGAGCTCGAGATCGTGCTCTACCGCGCCGACCAGCTCGACGGGCCGGTCATCCTCGCCGGTGACCTCAGCGAGGAGCCCGGCGGCCCCGGTTGGCACCAGCTCGCCGAGGCGGGGTTCATCGACACTGCGTCCGGCGACGCTCTGACGTACCCGTCCACCGTGCCGGCCAAGCGGATCGATGCACTGCTCGTCCGCGGCTCCGACGTCGAGGTCCTCGACCACCGCATCCCGCCCGTCCCCCAGGAGCTGCTCGCCACCGCCAGCGACCACCTGCCGGTGACCGCGACGATCCGGTGGGCCTGAGTCAGGACCGCGTGGTGCGGTAGTGGTCGACCAGCTCCAGCGCCAGCTGCTCGAGGAACAGCCCGACGTCGGTCACGATCCCGCGCGCCTGCGACGAGCCACGGTCGGCCAGCTTGGTCACGGTGGCCGGGTTGATGTCGACGCAGACCAGGGGCACCGACGCCGGCAAGATGTTGCCGGTGGCGACGGAGTGCAGCATGGTCGCGACCATCAGGCAGTAGCCGACCCCGTCGAGCTCAGCCCGCATCGCCCGCTGCCCCTCGATCACGTCGGTGTAGACGTCGGGCAGCGGCCCGTCGTCGCGCACCGAGCCGACCAGGACGAAGCGCCGGCCGGTCGTGACGAGCGCGTGCATGATCCCGCCGGTGAGCACACCGGTCTCGACCGCGGCCGCGATCGAGCCCGCCTTGCGGATCGTGTTCAGGGCCCGGATGTGGTGCTCGTGGCCGTGCTCGACGCCGCGGCCCTGCGCCAGGTCGACACCGAGGGACGTGCCGTACAGCGACGACTCGATGTCGTGTGTCGCCAGCGCGTTGCCCGCGAACAGCACATCGACGAAGCCGGCGTTGACCAGGGCGACCATGGCCGGAGCCGCGCCGGTGTGCACGACGCCGGGTCCACCGACCCACAGCACCTTGTGACCGTCGGACTTGGCCGCGCGGATGCCGTCGGCGACCTGGCGGACGAGCACCGTCTGCGGCTTCTCCGACGACACCTCGGACTCCATGAACCCGAACGCGCCGCCGGCGTCCCTGGCCGGGACCGGTGGCGTGACCTTGATGCCGGACGCACCGCAGATGACGCGCATCCCGACCCGCACATCGGCCATCGGGATCGTATGGACGGTGAGGTCGTCACCGTCGCCGTCGACGACGAGGCCGCAGTCCATCTCGGGGTTCGACACTGTGACCCACCGGCCCTTGAACCGCACCCGGGTGGGGAGGTTGGTGGAGGAGTAGAACCCGTCGGGGAGTACGCCGTCGACCTCGACCGGCTCGATCACGGCCTCGCCCGGGTCGACCAGGTTCGCACCGCGGGTCTGCAGCCGCATCAGCAGCCGTTGCAGCGCGTCGTCGTCCTCCGTCGACACCGTGATCACCGCGGTCGACGTGTCCCCGGTGTCGTGGCCGACGTCGAACCGGTCGATGGTGTAGTCGCCGCCGTACTCGCGGATGTCGTTGAGGATCCGCGACAAGATGCCGCCGTCCATCAGATGACCGGTGATCACCACCGTGTCGCTGGCCTGCACGCATGCCTCCCGATCGGGTCTCGAGTCCACGCGAAGCGTAGACCCAAGGCGGCGGCGTCAGACCACCGCGCCGTCGTCCCCGCCGGAGCCGTCGCGGTCGTCGCGCATCCGGAGCACCAGGGTCACGAGCCCGCCCACGAACGCGGCCGCGCAGCCGAACAGGATCGCCCGGGGTAGCGCCCAGCTGAGGACCGTCGCGAGCAGCATCAGCAGCGGCCCACCGAACAACCCGGTCCAGGCCAGTCGGGACACCAGGTCGCCGCGCGGCATCGGCGGCAGGTCAGGGGGTACGAAGTGGCCCTCGTCGTCCCACTGCGCCGGTGAGTTGAGCGGGTCGACCGGGTCGCGGGCGATCCGCATCTGCGGCGCGGCGCGCGGCGGTGCCGGATCCGGGTCCGGTGGGTCGTCCGGCGGCGGCAGCGCCCATGGGTTCAGCGGCTCGGTGGCCTCCTGGTCATAGCCCGCCACGATCTCGGCCCACACGTCGTCGGTCGCATCGATCGTCTCGGGGGCCAGCCCCCGGAGCACGTCGCGGGCCTGCGAGACGGCTCTTCGGTCGGCGAACACCTGGGCCTTGTCACCGTCGTCGGGGAGTACGACGTACGCCGCGATGCCGGCGTCGCGCAGTGCCAGCAGGGCGTCGCCGGCCAGGTCGGGGTCGACGTCGCACACGTCGGTGTAGGACTGCGCCGATAGGCCGTTGCCACGCATCAACGCACTCCTGTCGACTCGGGTCCGTCGGCGGTCACCCGTCGCACGAACTTCAGCGACTCGGCGAAGATCGCCGGGGCGTCGTTGTCGAGCGTAGCCACGTGGTAGCTGTCGCCGAGGACGTGCTCACTCAGGTCGGGCGACGACACCCGCTGCATGACCAGCCGCGCCGACAGCGGGTCGACGACGTGGTCGACCGCCGAGCGGAACAACAGCAGCGGCTGCGTGACCCGCGGGAGGTCCGTGCGGACGATCCGACCGAGCGCCACCACCGAGTGCAACGCGTGCAGCGGGTTGCGGCCGTAGGCGTGCTCGTCGGCGCCCGGCCGCTTCACGTCGCCGCCGATCGCCTGCAGCGACGGCACGACGTGGCGGAGTACGGGCAACGCGACCAGCCTGGGGTCGGACAGCTGCACGAGCGGGTTCACCAGCACCACGCCGGACACCGCCGTGCCGTGCTCCTGGGCGAGCCGTAGCGCCAGCGTGCCGCCCATCGACAGGCCGCCGACCACGACCCGGTCACACCGGTCGGTCAGGTCACGGAACGCCCGGTCGACCTCGGCGTACCAGTCCGGCCAGCGGGTGCGGTTCAGCTGCTGCCAGGTCGTGCCGTGCCCCGGCAGCCGCGGCAGGCGAACCGTCAGGCCGTGGTCGGCGAGGAACTGCGCCCACGGGCGGATCGAGGCGGTGGACCCGGTGAAACCGTGCGACAGCAGGACACCGGTCTCCCCGGCGTCCGCTGCGAACGGCTGGGCGTGGGATGCGACGGCCACCTAGGAATCGTCGCATGCGATCTCCGGCCGGGTGAAGAGGTGAACGAAGTCCGGACACGCCATGATGGTGTCGGGCACCCCGGGTGCCTAGGTTTGACCTGGAGAAGGAGGACGGCGTTGTTCTACTGGTTCCTGAAGTTCGTCGCCATCGGGCCGCTGCTGCGACTCATCTTCCGTCCGTGGGCCGAGGGAGCCGACAACGTCCCCGAGCACGGCGCCGCGATCCTGGCCAGCAACCACCAGTCGTACTCCGACTGGCTCTTCATGCCGCTCACCATCTCGCGCCGTGTCACGTTCGTGGCCAAGGCCGAGTACTTCGAGGGGCACGGCATCAAGGGCTGGCTGCAGCGCAGCTTCTTCTCCGGTGCCGGGCAGGTGCCGATCGACCGTACCGGCGGCCGGGCCAGCGAGGGTGCGATCCGCACCGGCCTGAAGATCCTGGACACCGGCGGGCTGTTCGGCATCTACCCGGAGGGCACCCGCTCGCACGACGGCCGGCTCTACCGCGGCCGCACCGGCGTCGCGCGGATGGCGCTTGAGGCGAAGGTGCCGGTGATCCCGGTGGCCGTCATCGACACCGACATCGTGGCGCCGCCCGGCAAGATCTTCGGCAAGTACGCCCGTCCCGGGGTGCGGTTCGGCGAGCCACTGGACTTCTCCCGCTACGAGGGGATGGAGTCCGACCGCTACGTCCTTCGGTCCATCACCGACGAGATCATGTACGAGATCATGGAGCTGTCCGGTCAGGAGTACGTCGACACGTACGCCTCGCGCGCCAAGGACGACGCGAAGCGGGCGGCCAAGGAGGAGAAGAAGGCCTCCCCGGACCTCAAGGCATCCTGACACCGTGGTCGTGACCGAGCCGGCGTCCGTCGCCGTCGAGACTTCTCTGTTCCGCGCGCTCGCGGTGTTTCGCGCCGTCGTTCTCGCGTTCGCCGTCGGCACCAATGCGAGCCGGTGGCGTGAGTTCGAGATCGTCTGGCTGGGCTGGGCGGTGATCGCGGGCATGGTGCTGTGGACCCTAGTGGTGACCTGGGCGTACGACGCCCCGCACCGGCGCAACGTCCGCTGGCTGGTCGCCGACCTGCTGGTGGCGATCCTGGCCCTGGTGTCGACGCCGGTGATCCAGTCGGCCGAGCAGCTGGATGCGTCCGACGCGACGATCCCGACGTTCTGGGTGGCGGCGTCCCTGCTGGCCTGGTCGCTGCACTGGCGCTGGGCCGGCGGACTGCTGGCGGCGGCCATCTTCTCGGTGTTCGACCTGGCGATCCGCAACGAGATCGACACCACCGCGATCGGCAACATCTTCCTGCTGTTCCTGGCTACTGGGGTGGTCGGCTACTGCGTCGGGCTGCTGATGGACGCCGCGCAGGCGCGTAGCCAGGCCGAGCGGCTCGCGGCGGCCGCCGAGGAACGCGAACGGATCGCCCGCGACATCCACGACGGTGTGCTGCAGGTGCTGGCCCTGGTGCAGCGGCGCGGCCAGGAGATCGGCGGTCCGGCCGCCGAGCTCGGCCAGCTGGCCGGCGAGCAGGAGGTGGCGCTGCGCCAGCTGGTCCAGCGTCCGCCCGAGCCCGCCCTCGGGCCGTCGGTCGACGGCGAGTCCGACGTCGACCTGTCCAGTCTGCTCGACGCGTTGGGCAGCGCCCGGGTCACCGTGTCGACGCCGGGCAAGCCGGTCTGGGTGTCGGCGCACGTCGGTCACCAGATCACCGCGGCCTGCCGCTCGGCGCTCGACAACACGACGCTGCACGCCGGTCCGGCGGCCCGGTCGTGGCTGCTGCTCGAGGAGGACGGCGACCAGGTGGTGGTGAGCGTGCGCGACGACGGTTCGGGGATCCCCGACGGCCGTCTCGACGCCGCCGACGCCGAGGGTCGGATGGGGGTCAGCAAGTCGATCCTGGGCCGGGTCCGAGGCCTCGGCGGTGACGTCGGGTTGACCACGGCGCCGGGGATGGGAGTCGACTGGGAGCTGCGGATACCTCGTAGGGTGTCCGGGTGAACAACGCCGCGACGATCTCGGTCATGGTGGTCGACGACCACCCGATGTGGCGGGAGGGCGTGGCCCGTGACCTGGGCGAGGCCGGCTTCGAGGTGGTCGCGACGGCCGGCACCGGCGAGGAGGCGATCGCGCGCGGCAAGGCGACGCAGCCACAGGTGGCCGTCGTCGACCTGCAGATCCCCGAGCCCAACGGCGTCGAGGTGACCCGGACGCTGCTCGCGGCCGACCCGTCGATGCGGGTGCTGGTGCTGTCCGCCTCCGGGGAGAACCGCGACGTACTCGATGCGTGCAAGGCCGGAGCCACCGGCTACCTGGTCAAGTCGGCGTCGCGCGAGGACCTGATCGACGCGGTGACGCGGGTGTCGCAGGGCGACGCGGTGTTCACGCCGGGGCTGGCCGGGCTGGTGCTGGGGGAGTACCGGCGGCTGTCCGACGCGCCGCCCGCCGACGATCCGGACGTCCCGCGACTGACCGACCGGGAGACGGAGGTGCTCCGGCTGGTCGCGAAGGGCATGTCGTACAAGCAGATCGCCGAGCGCCTCTTTCTCTCCCACCGCACCGTCCAGAACCACGTCCAGAACACGCTGCGCAAGCTGCAGCTGCACAACCGGGTCGAGCTGGTCCGCTACGCCATCGAGCAGGGTCTCGACGACGAGGACTGACCCCCGGCGGCGTGCAGATGCGCAATGTCGCCGCGGGGGGTCAGTCCCGCCGAGATTGCGCGAATGTCCGTTGTCGTGGGCGTCACGCGCCGTCCGCCTGGGCACGCAGGATGGTCAGCACCTTCCGGTCGACCGCCTCGGGCCAGGCCCGGTTCTCGAAGTTCTCCGCAGCCACCCAGGCGTCGAAGTCGGTCTTGCCGAGCCGGCGGGCCAGCTCGTCGACCTCGGCGCGGAGCTCGTCGTCGAGGGGGACCCGGTCCTCGGGCTTCGGCTGGTCGTAGTACAGCCCGTGTACGTCGAGCAGCCGAGCCAGTTCGTCACAGGGATCGGGGTGGTCGTCGACCCGGAGATCGACCAGCACGTCGTCGAACCCGGCGTACCCGCCGGCCTCCTGGACCACCAACAGCGTCGCCGACTGCCGTCCGCGCGAGTCGCCGCCGACCGCGTCGCCGGCGAGGAGGGCGGTCAGCAGCCGGCGGGACAGGGGAGCGGACGTCTCGCTGGCCTCCCACGCGGTCTGCATCGCGTGCACCACCTCCGGCCCGGTCAAGATGTTGCCCTGGACCGCGACGCCGTCGCCGGTCACGCCGCCGGCCCAGTCGTAGCAGTCCTCGCCGGTGAAGGTTGCGGCCTTGCCGTCGGCGTCGACGATCCCCACCTGGCGGTGCTCGCGTCCCTTGTCGTCGGCGAGTAGCCGGCGCAGCGTCTCGTCGGCGTCGTGCCCGTCGGCCAGCAGAGCGAGGCCGCGTGGCTTGTACGACGTGTTGGCATACGACTGCGTCGCCAGCGCACCGACGCCGGCGCGGGCCGCGGGGACGGCGGACCCGACGGCCAGGAACTTCGACGCGACGGCCACACCCCACTCCGCGCCGTCGACGGACCGGGCCACGATCGAGAATGTCATGACGGCGAACCTAGCCGAGCCGGGTCAGGAAGGCGTCGACCGCCCGAACCACCTCGACCAGGATCTCCGCCGTCCGGACAGCGTCGTCGGGCAGGTCCATGAAGTGGGTTGCGTCGGGGATCTCCAGCACGAAGTCGCTGAGCTGGGCGGCCAGTGCACCGTCCCATGACTTGTCGGCCGTCCCTCCGACCAGCAGCATCGGGCGGGTGGCCCGTCGGTGGGCGTCAGCCGCAATGGCCGCATTCAGCAGAGGCGTGAACCAGACTGCTGGCAGGTCGTGCCGTACGGCCACCTCGGCCGCGAGCGTGCCGAGGGACTTGCCCATCAGCAACAGCCGTTCCGCGTCCTTCTCGGCGGTCACGGCCGCCTCCGCCTGGGCGTCGACCCAGAGACGAGCCCGGTCGAGGTCGTCGAACGACTCGGAGTCCCACCAGACCTGCTGCACCGTCCAGCCGTGCTGCATCAGCGCCTGCCGGCCGAACTCGAGCAGCGGGAACGCGGGCGAGTAGCCGGAGCCCGGGAGGATGATCGCCACCTTGCCGGTGTCACCGGACGCGGGCTCGAACCTGGTCGGCAGCCGACCGAACGGTGCGCTCATGCGGGCCAACATACGCTGGTGCCCATGCCGTACTACGTCCGACCGCTGACCGCCGACCACGGTCAGCAGATTGCGCTGTGGCGCTACCCCGGCCCGTGGGCGATCTACGACCTGTCGGGCCCGCTCGACCCGGCGGAGGGCTACTGGGCCGTGGTCGACGACGAGGACGCGCTCGTCGGGTTCGCCTGCTTCGGCGTCGAGGCCCGCGTGCCCGGGCTCGACGAGCGGTCGGGGGTTCTCGACGTCGGGGTCGGGATGCGCCCGGAGCTCACGGGCCACGGCCGGGGCCGAGAGTTCAGCGAGGCGGTGCTCGCCCACGGCCGCGACCACACCAGCGCCCGGCGACTGCGCGCCGTCGTGCAGGACTGGAACGCCCGCAGCATCCGGTTGCTCGACGGCCTCGGCTTCGCCCGCGTGGACACCCTCGACGTGCCGACACAGGGCAAGACGTACGTCGTCATGGAGCGCGCCGTCTGACAAGGTGGGCGACGGCATCCACGAGTTCGCTGAGGAAGGATCGCAACCATGCGCGTCGGAGTGCTCACCGGAGGCGGCGACTGCCCCGGTCTCAACGCCGTGATCCGAGCGGTCGTCCGCCGGGGAGTCGCGGAGTACGGCTTCGAGTTCGTCGGGTTCCGGGACGGCTGGCGTGGACCGCTGGAGAACGACACGATGGAGCTCGGCGTACCCGAGGTGCGGGGCATCCTGCCGCGCGGAGGGACCATTCTCGGCTCGTCGCGCACCAACCCGTTCAAGGTCGAGGGCGGCGTCGAGAGGATCAAGGACAACCTCGCCGCGAACGGCGTCGACGCGCTGATCGCCATCGGCGGTGAGGACACACTCGGCGTGGCGACCAAGCTCGCCGAGCTGGGGGTCAAGGTCGTCGGCGTCCCCAAGACCATCGACAACGACCTGTCCGGCACCGACTTCACGTTCGGCTTCGACACCGCGGTCAACATCGCGACCGAGGCGATCGACCGGCTGCACACGACGGCCGAGTCACACCACCGGGTCGTGGTGGTCGAGGTGATGGGGCGGCATGCCGGGTGGATCGCGCTGCACTCCGGGCTCGCCGGCGGAGCCAACATCGTGCTGATCCCGGAGCAGCCGTTCGACGTGGAGAAGGTCTGCGAGCACGTCGAGAGCCGCTTCCGGACGAACTACTCGCCGATCATCGTGGTGGCCGAGGGT
>WHTB01000296.1 GCA_009379735.1 Propionibacteriales bacterium | reverse complement strand
GGGCGATGTTGCGCGGGTCGCGGGAGTACGCCTCACCGGTCAGCGGGTCGTGGATGAAGAAGTTGACCACGAGGGTCTTGTCGGTGCGGAAGGTGTCGAGGTACGCCGTCGTCGGGTCCGGCAACAGCGCCATGTCGGACTCGTGGATGGCCTGGAAACCGCGGATCGACGACCCGTCGAACATCAGGCCGTCCTCGAAGACCTCGGGTCCGAACGACGAGACGGGGACGGTGAAGTGCTGCATCACCCCCGGGAGATCGCAGAAGCGGACGTCGACGAACTCGACACCCTCCTCCTCGATGTACTTGAACAACTCGTCGGCGTTCGCGAACATTCGTCTCCTCCTCGCCGCTTCGGGGCGGCTGGGCAGCGTCTTCACCTTCGGGGTGGCGTACGACGGGTGCGTCGTTGCACCGCGGACCCGACCCTAGTCCGGCGCGATTTCTCGTCCGTATCCCACGTGTTTCGCTCGTGTTACACGGTCCTGTGCACCGGCCACGATCACGGGCTGTGCTCTCATCATGCCCTAGCGGACACCGCTCCGCGACGCCGCGCAGCTCACCGGTAGCGTGCTCGCCGTGACCGCACCCGCACCTGAGCACACCTGGCCCGGCCGACGGTACGGGCTGCCGCAGACCGGTCACGGCGCAGTCGCGACCTGGCCCCGCCGGGCGCTCGCGCTGGCCGTCGACTGGGTGCTGGCGCTGTTGTTCGTCGGGGCGTTCGTGGGCTCCGACGTGTGGGGTGGGGGCGGGCTGACGCAGTGGGCCCCGCTGGCCGTGTTCGCCGTCGAACGCTGGGTCCTGACCAGCCTGAGCGGCGGCTCGGCCGGCCAGCTGGTGTGCGGCATCCGGGTGGTGCGGACGTCCCGTGCGGCGGTCGACCCGCTGCGGGTGCTGGTGCGTACGGCGCTGATCTGCCTGGTGCTCCCCGCCGTGATCTACAACCAGGACCGCCAAGGCCTGCACGACCTCGCGGTGGACACTGTCGCCGTCCTCCGTTAGCCCAACCGCTCGGTGAGTGGGAGAGGGCGGGGGCGGGCGCGGTCAGCGGCCGCGCATCGCCTGCCGGGCGGCGGCTCGGGCCGCACGGGCATTGGTGGGCATCGGGCCCTTCGGCATCGGCACCTGCGGCCGCATGGCGTCGAGCGCCCGCAGCCGCTGGATCACATCGGTGACCTCGGCCGGCCGCAGGTTGCGCGGGAGCTTCATCACGTGGCGCCCGAGCCGACGCATCGCGACCGTGTCGTCGGACCCGTCGCCCGCGATCACGTCGTAGATCGGGACCTCGCCGGCGACCCGGGCGTGCTTGCGCTTCTCGGCCGTCAGCAGGTTGCGTACGCGGCTGGGGTTACCCTCACCGATCAGCACGATGCCCGGTCGGCCGACGACCCGGTGCACGAGGTCCTGGTTCTTGGTGAACGCGACGCCGGCCTTGACGTTCCAGCCCCGGCGCAGCGTGCCGAGCGCCGCGGCCGCGGCACCTGCCTGGCCCTCGAACTGCGCGTACATCGCCTTCTCGGCCCGGCGGCCGAACACCACGATCGCTGCCAGCAGACCCAGCGGAAGCCCCATGATGGCGCCGGGCAGCCAGTTCCCCAACACCAGCCAGCCGATCGCGAACCCGGCACCGGCAGCCACCAGGAACACGCCGAGCAGGATCAGACCGATGAAGCGGTCGCTCTGCTTGGTGACCCGGTAGGCCTGGGCGAGCTGCCGCAGCCGGCCGGTCTTCTCGGGCTGCTCGTCGTTCTTCGCCATCGTGGTGTGCCTCGCGGGGGATCAGCGGATCAGGTGTGGGCCGAGTGTCTCAGGTGGCGGGCGTGGTCGCCAGCCGACGCGACTCCAGCGCCTGCTGGTACAGGCGGCCGGCGCGATACGAGGACCGTACCAGTGGACCCGACATGACACCGGCGAAGCCGAGGTCGAGCGCCTCTTGCTGCAGCTCGACGAACTCCTCCGGCTTGACCCACCGCTCGATCGGGTGGTGCCGCAGGCTGGGGCGGAGGTACTGCGTGATCGTGAGCAGCTCGCAGCCGGCGTCGACCAGGTCGGCCAGTGCCTGGGAGACCTCGTCACGGGTCTCGCCCATCCCGAGGATCAGGTTGGATTTGGTGACCAGGCCGTCGTCTCGGGCCGCCGTGATCACCGACAGCGAGCGGTCGTAGCGGAAGCCGGGCCGGATCCGCTTGAAGATCCGCGGCACAGTCTCGATGTTGTGCGCCAGCACCTCGGGCCGCGACCCGAACACCTCGGCCAGCTGGTCGGGCACGGCGTCGAAGTCGGGGATCAGCAGCTCCACGCCGGCGCCGGGCACCAGCCCGTGGATCTGGCGGACGGTCTCGGCGTACAGCCACGCACCACCGTCGGGCAGGTCGTCGCGGGCGACGCCGGTGACGGTCGCGTAGCGCAGCTGCATCGTGCGTACGCTCTCGGCCACCCGGCGTGGCTCGTCGGCGTCGAACGCCGCGGGCTTGCCGGTGTCGATCTGGCAGAAGTCGCAGCGGCGGGTGCACTGGTCGCCGCCGATCAGGAACGTCGCCTCGCGGTCCTCCCAGCACTCGAAGATGTTGGGGCAGCCGGCTTCCTGGCAGACGGTGTGCAGGCCCTCACCCTTGACCAGCTCCTGCAGCTCGCGGTACTGCGGCCCCATCGTCGCCCGGGTCTTGATCCAGGGCGGCTTCTTCTCGATGGGCGTCTGGGAGTTGCGAACCTCCAGCCGCAGCATCTTGCGTCCCTCAGGTGCAATAGTCACGCGCTCCAGGGTACGCGGCTGCCGCTGGCGACCGGCTCCGGCGTCTCGACGCGGATGATGTCGGGGGAGCGGTCGAACGGCTCCCACGCCAGCAGCTCGGCGAGGTGCCGCTCGGCCGGACCGACGGTCTCGGTGACCGTGACGTCGCGGCCGAGCTCGGCACTGAGCGTCGTGACGCCCGCGTCGGCGATGCCGCACGGCACGATCCGGTCGTACCAGCCGAGGTCGTTGTCGCAGTTCAGCGAGAACCCGTGCATGGTGACGCCCTGCGAGACGCGGACGCCGATCGCGCCCACCTTGCGCTCGGGCCCGCGGTCGTCGGCGGCCACCCAGACCCCGCTTCGGCCCTTGACCCGCCCGGTGGTCACCCCGAGGTCGGCGCAGACGCGGATCATCGCCTCCTCGAGCCGGCGAACGAAGTCGACGACGTAGACGTGCGGCGGCAACGCGCAGATCGGGTAGCCGACCAGCTGCCCCGGCCCGTGCCAGGTGATCTTGCCGCCGCGGTCGGTGTCGACCACCGGCGTGCCGTCGACGGGCCGCTCGTGCGGCTCGGTGCGCTTGCCGGCGGTGTAGACCGGCGTGTGCTCGAGCAGCAGGACGACATCGTCACGGCGACCGGCGGCGACGTCGGCGTGGATCACCCGCTGCTCGTCCCACGCCGCCTGGTAGTCGACGGCGTCCGGGCCGGGTCCGAGGTGCAGGAAGACAGGACCGCTCACCACGCCAGCCTAGCCGCCGGCCCGATGGCGGCGGTCCGATGGCGCCGGCTCGATGGTGCGGGCGGGACCCTGTGGACGACGACCGACGCGCTCGCTCGATCTGCGCGACGCTGGACCGCATGGCGCAGCTGGCCCGACACTACGGCGCACGCCCGCCCCGACCGAGGCGGTGGATGCTGCTGGTCAGCGTCGCGCTGGCGCTGAGCAGCGTCACCGGTCTGGCGTACGCCCTGGCCGAGCGGCCGGAGGGTCGGCCCAGCGGCACCGCCGCACCCGCGCCGCCGCGTCCAGCCCCCGCCGGTGAGGACTGGGTTGCGGTGCTCGCCGGGCTCGACGCCGCCCGGGCGCAGGCGTTCGCACACCGCGACGAGGCCGCGTTGCACCGGGTCTACACGGCCGGTGCCGCGGACCTCGAGGCCGACCGCCGGCTGCTGCGGCGCTACGCGGAGCGCGGGCTGACGGTCCACGGCCTGGAGATGGAGGTGGTCGACCTCCGGCTGCTGGCGCGGCACCCGGACCGCGCCGTGCTCCGGGTCCGTGACCGGGTCGTCGGCGGCACGGTGGTCGACCAGACCGGGCGTACGACCGACCTGCCGGACGACTCAGTCAGCAGCCACCGGATCACTTTGGTTCGCGGGGTGGGCGGATGGCGGATCGCGTCGTCGCGCGGCGAGTGATCGCGGTGACCGGTGGCGGGCGGCGGGTGGTCTAAGGTGCCTGGGACACCTCGTTCGTCACCCGTTTGGAGGGGATCGTGCGTCTGACCCGACAGGGCCTCGCGACCGTGCTGGCCGGGCTCGCGGTGGCCGCAGTCGTGCTCGCGGTGGCGGTCGTCGTGGTCGCGGTCTGGCAGGGCTGGTGGGAGCTCGCCGTGGTGGTGCTGGCGGTGCTGCAGGCGGTGACGCTGCTGCTCGTGCTGCAGCTACGGGGTACGACCCGGCACGGAGCGGTTCACGACCTGCACGAGCTCGTCGACGAGGTCGGCAGCCGGGTCCTCGAGGTGACCGAGAAGAACCGGCTCGACACCAACGACCGGCTCGACGCCCTGGCTCACCGGTTGGACGCCGGCGGTGCCACGGTCACGACGGCAGAAGGTGGCCGAGCGCATCCCTGAACTCCGGCAGCCCGCTGCGCTGCTCGGCCAGCTGCCGACCACGCCGCTGCTGGTCGGCGTACTCCTGCGGCGAGTGGTGCAGACGGTCCACCAGGTCGCGCACACCCGCCGGCTCGACGTACACAGCGCCGTCGGCGAACGTGGTCTCGAGCACCGGTGGTAGCACCACCACGCAGCCGGCCGCCATCGCCTGCAGCGTCGGCCAGGGGTCCTGCTCGCCCGCCTCCGGATGCGGGAAGTAGACGAAGTAGTCCAGCTGGGCGAGGAACGCGCGGTCGGACTGCCGGTCGCCCGGGTACGTCACCCAGCTGGCCGGCAGGTGGGCGCGGCCGAGCAGCCGTCCGGGCGTGGCGGCGCCGCCCATGATGCGGACGTCGAAGCGGCCGTCGTCGGGGTAGGCGGCCAACAGGTCCTCGGGGGTGGCCGGCCAGCTGCCTGTGCGGTCGGGGACGTGCCGCCCGATCACCGGTCGGGAGCGGCCCGGCCGGCGACCCGACGAGTACAACCGGGCTGGGTCGATGGCGGGCGGCAGGTCGGCGGTCGCGAGCGCGTCGCCGTTCAGCCCGCGCGCGAGGCGCCCGCGGGTCTCGGGGTCACGCGGCACCCACACCGGCCGGCGGCCGAACAACTGCTCG
>WHTB01000375.1 GCA_009379735.1 Propionibacteriales bacterium | reverse complement strand
CGCATCGTCGCGGCGTCCCGCAGGCGGTTCTCCCAGGTGATGCCACAGCCGAGCAGAGCGACACCAGCCGCACCGAACAGCACCCAGCGCGGCAGCGCATCGGCGTACGGCGCGACGTTGACCAGGGCCAGCAGCGCGACGACGCCGGCGCCGAGTACGAACGGTGCACCGAGCCGCAACATGACGCCGGCGGCCAGGACGACAAGCCCGGCCAGGCCGACCAGCAACGCCCGCAACGACGTCGGCTGCTCCAACGCGACCAGCGTCGACGGGAGCAGTCCGAGGCCAAGCCCCGACGCCACCGTCGACCAGCTCGACAGCTCCCGGTCACGGCGCAGCCGCAGCCAGCCGAGCACCAGCAGGAGGACCGCACTTGGCACGGTGTACGCCTCCACGTCTCGATCCCGAGGTCGAACAGCCGCACCCATGACGCGAGCGCGAGCTGAACGACACCAGCCCACCGCACCGCGCGACGGCCCCGCCGCACCAGGCCGACCGCCACCGACGCGACGCCCGTGACGGTCAGGCCGACAGCCAGCCAGGACTCCTGGTCGGCCAGCAGCACGAGACCGGCCAGCGCGACCGCGACCGCGGCAGCCTCCACGCCGATCCGGGTACGGCGGACGGCCGGCGCCTGCGGAGCCAGGCCGGCCACGGCCGCCAGCACGACCTGCGTCAGCCCGTGGCCGAGCGCACCGGCACCCAGTGCCTCCGCGAACGCCGCGGCGCTTGCCCCGGCGGCGAGCACCCCGGCCGCCGCCAGCGGAGCCGGTGCGCGCCGTGTTCTTGTCAGCATCGCCACCGCGCCGAGCAGCACCGCATGCGTCGCGAAGACGACCGCCGACGTGTCGCGTGACGCGGACGCGACGGCGAGCGCGAGCGCAGACGCGGCAGCACCCACCACCAGCAGGATCGCGTCACGGCGCCACACCGAGCCGGCCATCGCGGCGACCGCGGCGGACGACACCACGGCCGCGACCAACGCGACGGGCCACCCGCTCACCAGCACCGCGGCCACCGCACCGACGCCGAGTCCACCCGCCGCGGCAAGCACCAGCCGCAGCGAGTGGTCCCGGACTGCCAGCGCGCCCGCCAGCGCGACCCCCGAGCCCACCAGCGGCAGCGACCAGCCGAGCGCAGTGCCGGCGACGGCGGGCAGGGAGTCGCCCGGACCGAGCGTCCACGCGCCGGCCAGACCGTCGGCGACCCGGGTGAGCCCGACGCCGAGCATCACCAGCAGGGCGGTCAGCGGCAGGAGGACGAGACCGGCTGCGAGCACGGCCGAGGCCGTGGACCAGACATCGCGTCGCCGGACGGCGCCAACGGCCGCGACCGCCACCGCGAACCCGGCCGCCAGCAGCACCTTGACGTCGGTCTTCAGATCGCTGTCCGCCAGGGCGAGCAGCACCAGCGCCGCGACCGCACCCATGCCAACCACGGCTGCGCCGACCCGCAGCCAGCCGAAGCGAGCCGGCACGACGACGGCGCACCCGATCGCCAGCGCACCGGCGACGAACAGCCGGGCGCCGCTGCCCGCGAGCAGGCTGCCGAGAGCGGGCTGGGCGACAGCGTGCACCAGACCGTCGACGGCAAGGACGAGCCAGCCCGTCCCGGCCGCCGCGACCGCGCCGACGGCGACCACGGGCAGCCCGGCCCGGCGGGCCAGCCAGCCGGCCACGGTCAGCGGCAGCACCAACAGCCCGGCGCCCCACGAGACGCCGACCGGGAGCGCGTCGACGGTCAACGAAGCCAGACCCCAGAGGCCGAGTACGGCCAGCACCTGCACGCCCCACAGGCGACGCACCGGCGTCAGCCGACCGGCCGCGGCCCACGCCAAGCCGGAGCCGAGCAGCGTGCCCGACGCCAGCCAGCCCACCCGGTCGGCGGGCACCGCGCCAAGCAGCGCGAGACCCGTCGACCGGCCCGCCAGCACGTCGATCAGCACCAGCAGCGTGGTGACCACGGTCAGCGTCTCCGCCGCACCCACGAGCCGCGAGCGCATGGTGCGTCCGGCCACCACGGCCGACGCCAGCGTGACCACGGCGAGGAGCGTGGTGCGCGCGGCCAGCGACAAGTCTGACCAGCTGACAGCCACGAACACGATCGCGGCGACGACGAGGCACAGTGCACCGAGGCCGAGCAGCACCGCTGGCACTGACGCCGACGGCATCCGGACCGGTGCCCGGTCGGGCGCCGTGGCCGGCGCCAGGAAGGGCTCGGCCGCCGAAGTGGGCCCGGCCGCCGGACGCAGCGTGGCGAGCAACCGGTCGGCGTGCTGCAGCGTCAGCCGCAGCTCCTGCGCCTGCGGCCCGACGAGCGCGAGGCCGCAGGACGGACACGCGGGTCCGACCGTCGACGGCAGCGGCGACCGGCAGTCGGGGCACCGCTCGGCGACGAAGAAACGGTTCATACCGCCAGAGTCGGACACCGACGCCCGCAGCACATCGGTGTGCCGACTCAGGTTCGACGAGTACGACGTACTCAGCCGTCACCCGGCGCCCTTTACCCATTCGGTTGCGTTCTGTCACGATGTGGTTACTCATCCGCCGGCGATGGGGTAGGAGGGTGCACCCGATGACCGCCTCGCGCCGCCTCGCCCTCGCGACAGCCCTCGGCGGAGCTGTCCTCACGCTGATCACGGTGGGGACGCCTCTGGCCGCCAGCGGAGCGGCCAATGGAGCGCCCAGTCCTACTTATGTCGCGCTGGGCGACTCGTTCGCCTCCGGGGTCGGGACCCGGGCGTACTACGACGACGGGTCGGGCTGTCAACGTTCGCCGTACGCCTACCCGGTCCTGGACGCAGCCAGGATCGGGGCCACCCTGATCTTCGCCGCCTGCTCGGGCGCGAGCACCACTGACGTACGCAACTCCCAGCTCGCCGGCCTCGACGGCGCCACCCGCTGGGTGACCGTCACCGTCGGCGGGAACGACGCCGGATTCGCCTCGGTGCTCACCGAGTGCGCACAGCCGTGGTGGTCGTCGGACTGCAACGGGGCGATCGACGAGGCCCGAGCGGTCATCCGCAACCTTCTGCCCGGCCGGCTGGACCAGGTGTACGCCGCCATCGCTCAGCGAGCACCGTCCGCTCGCACCGTCGTGGTGGGATATCCACGGCTGTTCAACGGCGAGGACTGCAACGCCGGCACCTGGTTCAGCCCCAGCGAGATGCAGCGCCTGAACGACACGGCCGACCTGCTCAACGCCACCATCCGGGCTCGCGCCGCCTCGGCCGGCTTCGACCACGTGGACCCGACCACCGCGTTCCTCGGGCATGCCGTGTGCAGCGACACGGAGTGGATCAACGGACTGTCCCACCCGGTCAACGAGTCCTACCACCCGAACCGCAACGGCCAACGAGGCTATGCCGACCTCGTCGACGACGCCCTGGTGTCCTAGCGACTCAAGGCCGAGCTGCCCGCGGTCGCGAACGTCGCCACGTCACACGCCAGCGCCGCCGGGGTCACAGCACCGCCACGCTTCACTCTGCCTG
>WHTB01000438.1 GCA_009379735.1 Propionibacteriales bacterium | reverse complement strand
TCGGCGCGAGTAGGTGGGACAGATCTGCAACGTCGGCGCGAGTAGGTGGGACAGATCTGCAACGTCGGCGCGAGGGGGTGGGCACTTTCTGCAACCTCGGCGCGAAGGGGTGGGGGTGCGTCAGGGGCGGCGGGCCTTGCCGCGGTTCTTGGCGCGCTCGTTGGCGTCGAGCTCGACCTTGCGTAGCCGGACCGCGTCGGGCGCCACCTCGACGCACTCGTCCTCGCGGCAGAACTCCAGCGACTGCTCCAGCGACAACCGTCGCGCGGGCACCAGCTTCTCGAACTCGTCGGCCGAGGAGGAGCGCACGTTGGTGAGCTTCTTCTCCTTGGTGATGTTGACATCCATGTCGTCGGCGCGGGAGTTCTCGCCGACGATCATGCCCTCGTAGACCTCGGTCGTCGGCTCGATGAACATCGTGCCGCGCTCCTGCAGGTTGATCATCGCGTACGCCGTGGCGGTGCCGGTCCGGTCGGCCACCAGCGCGCCCGACGGGCGCGTACGCAGGTCCCCGAACCACGGCTCGTACCCCTCGAACACGTGGTGCGCGATGCCGGTGCCGCGGGTCTCGGTGAGGAAGTCGGTGCGGAACCCGATCAGCCCCCGGGCCGGCACCAGGAACTCCATCCGCACCCAGCCGGTGCCGTGGTTGGTCATCTGCTCCATCCGGCCCTTGCGGACCGCGAGCAGCTGGGTGACCGTGCCGAGGTAGTCCTCGGGGCAGTCGATGGTCAGTCGCTCGACCGGCTCGTGCACCTTGCCGTCAATGTCGCGGGTGACGACCTGCGGCTTGCCGACGGTCAGCTCGAAACCCTCGCGCCGCATCTGTTCGACCAGGATCGCCAGCGCCAGCTCACCGCGGCCCTGCACCTCCCAGGTGTCCGGCCGCTCGGTCGTGAGCACGTTGAGGGAGACGTTGCCGACCAGCTCCTTGTCGAGCCGGTCCTTGACCAGCCGCGCGGTGACCTTGGTGCCCTTCGCCCGGCCCGCCAGCGGTGACGTGTTGGTGCCGATCGTCATCGAGATCACCGGCTCGTCGACCGTGATCAGCGGCAGCGGCTCGGGGTGCTCGGGATCGGCGAGGGTCTCGCCGATCATGATCTCGGGGATGCCGGCGATGGCGACGATGTCGCCCGGGCCGGCCTCCTCGCCGGGCACCCGCTCGAGCGCCTTGGTGACGAGCAGCTCGGTGATCTTGACCCGCTCGACCGAGCCGTCGCGTTTGCACCATGCGACCTGCTGCCCCTTCCGCAGGGTGCCTTCGTGGATGCGGCAGAGCGCGAGCCGGCCGAGGAACGGCGAGGCGTCGAGGTTGGTGACGTGCGCCTGCAGGGGAGCGCCCTCGGTGTACGTCGGGGCCGGTACGTTCTCGAGGATGGTCTCGAACAGTGGCTCGAGGTTGTCGGAGTCGGGCAGGCCGCCGTCGGCGGGCTGTTGCAGGGATGCCCGGCCGGTGCGCGCCGACGCAAAGACCACCGGGAAGTCGAGGGCGTTCTGGTCCGCGTCGTGGTCGAGCAGGTCCATGAACAGCTCGTACGTCTCGTCGACGACCGCGGAGATCCGGGCGTCGGGACGGTCCACCTTGTTGACCACGAGGATGACCGGCATCCGGCGAGCCAACGCCTTGCGCAGCACGAACCTGGTCTGCGGCAGTGGGCCCTCCGACGCGTCGACGAGCAGCACGATCGCGTCCACCATCGACAGGCCGCGCTCGACCTCGCCACCGAAGTCGGCGTGCCCGGGGGTGTCGATGATGTTGATCGTCATCTCCTCACCGCTGGCCATCTTGTGCCGCACCGCGGTGTTCTTGGCGAGGATCGTGATGCCCTTCTCGCGCTCGAGGTCGCCCGAGTCCATCGCCCGCTCGTCGACGTGCTGGTGTGCACCGAACGCGTCCGACTGCCACAGCATGGCGTCGACCAGCGTGGTCTTGCCGTGGTCGACATGCGCCACGATCGCGACGTTGCGGAGGTCCGCGCGCGTGTGGGTGCGCTGGTGAGTGGGCCGGGTTGACGACATAACGAGCAGTTCACTTCCGTGGTGGGGGGCGCCGGCTGAGCGGCGCGGCGTCGTTGATTCTACGGCCTGCGGCTGACTCCGAACGCCTCCGGCCTCACCGCTGCGCTGTTACCCTGAGTGTTGGCCGTACGTACGGCCCTGTGCGTGGTGTCAGTAACGACCTGGGAGGTGATCGCCGATGAGTGGCGAGCCTCCCAGTCCTCTTTCCGTTCACTGACACCGGCCGTCCTCGCTGAGGCGCCGGTCCCGGTCGTTCTCATCCGTGCGAGGTC
>WHTB01000087.1 GCA_009379735.1 Propionibacteriales bacterium | reverse complement strand
GTCAACGGCGTCTTCGTGATGGACACGGCGCAGACCAGCAGCGAGCGGTTGCTGGCCCGCGCCGTGCTGGCCGACGACGGCCCGGACCGGCTGCTGGTCGGTGGGCTCGGCATCGGGTTCACGGTCCGCGAGCTGCTGGCCGACCCCCGCGTACGGCAGGTCGTGGTCGCCGAGATCGAGCCGGCCGTGGTCGGCTGGATGTCCGACGGCACGCTGCCGGGTGCCGACCTGCTCGCCGACCCTCGGGTGGACGTACGGATCACCGACGTCCGTGACGCCGTCGCGTCCTCGGCCGACGCGTCGTACGCGGGCGTACTACTCGACATCGACAACGGCCCGGGCTACCTCGTCCACGACGCCAACGTCGCGGTCTACCGGGAGAACTTCCTGCGCGACTGCCGGCGGGTGCTGCGCGACGGCGGGCGGCTGACCGTCTGGTCGGCGGCGCCCGCTCCGGAGCTGGCCGCGACGCTCGGCCAGGTGTTCGGCACCGTGACGTCCCGGCCGGTCGACGTCGACCTGCAGGGCCGGGCCGAGCAGTACTGGCTGTTGTCCGCCGTCCGCTGAGAGTCGCCCCGGCGTACTGTCTGACGACATGGACGACTTCCGCATCGAGCACGACACGATGGGCGAGGTACGGGTGCCGGCGTCGGCGCTCTGGCGGGCGCAGACCCAGCGCGCCGTCGACAACTTCCCCATCTCCGGGACGACCCTCGAGCCGGCCCAGATCCGGGCGCTCGCGTTGATCAAGGCCGCGGCGGCGCGGGCCAACGCCGAGCTCGGTGTGCTGCCACGGCCGATCGCGGACGCCATCGCCACGGCGGCCCACGAGGTGGCGACGGGTGCGCATGCCGACCAGTTCCCGGTCGATGTCTTCCAGACCGGCTCCGGCACGTCGTCGAACATGAACATGAACGAGGTGCTGTCGGCCCTCGCCAGCCGCACGCTCGACGACGACGTCCATCCGAACGACCACGTCAACGCCAGCCAGAGCAGCAACGACACGTTCCCGACGTCGATCCACGTCGCGGCCACCGAGGGTGTCGTCGCTGACCTCGTGCCGAGTCTCGACCAGCTGGCGGGCGCGCTCGAGGCCAAGGCCGCGGAGTTCGCCGACGTCGTGAAGTCGGGCCGCACCCACCTGATGGATGCCACGCCGGTGACGCTCGGCCAGGAGTTCGGTGGCTACGCCGCACGGTGCGTCATGGCGTCGAACGGGTGCAGACGGCATTGCCGCGCGTGGCCGAGCTGCCGCTCGGGGGCACCGCCGTCGGCACGGGCATCAACACCCCGCCCGGTTTCAGTGCCCGGGTGATCGAGATCCTGGCCGCGGAGACCGGGCTGCCGCTGACCGAGGCCCGCGACCACTTCGAGGCGCAGGGTGCGCGGGATGGTCTGGTCGAGCTGTCCGGCCAGCTGCGTACGGTCGCCGTCAGCCTGACCAAGATCTGCAACGACCTGCGCTGGATGGGCTCGGGGCCGCGGGCCGGCCTGGCCGAGATCCGGCTGCCCGACCTGCAGCCCGGGTCCAGCATCATGCCGGGCAAGGTCAACCCGGTCGTGCCCGAGGCGGTGCTGATGGTGTGCGCCCAGGTGATCGGCAACGACGTGACCGTGACGGTCGCCGGGGCGTCCGGCAGCTTCGAGCTGAACGTGATGATGCCGGTGATGGCGCGCAACCTGCTCGAGTCGATCCGGCTGCTCGCGGCGGCGGCGCGGGTGCTCGCCGAGCGGTGCGTCGCGGGGATCGAGGCCGACGTCGAGCGCGGTCGTGAGTACGCCGAGTCGTCGCCGGCGATCGTCACGCCGCTCAACCGCTACCTCGGCTACGAGAACGCCGCCAAGGTGGCCAAGCAGGCCCTGGCCGAGCGCCGTACGATCCGCGAGGTCGTGCTGGAGAACGGCTACGTCGAACGCGGCGACCTCACCGAGCAGCAGCTCGACGAGGCCCTCGACGTCCTCGGGATGACCCGCCCCAGCTGAGCGCGGGGACTCAGTACCAGTTGTTGGCTTGCTTGAAGGAGTTGGCCGAGCACGGGTCGCCGTACACCGTGTCGATGTAGCCGAGACCCCAGGTGATCTGGGTGACCGGGTTCGTCTCCCAGTCGGGGCCGGCGGACGCCATCTTCGAGCCGGGCAACGCCTGCGGGATGCCGTACGCGCTCGACCTGGGGTTGTCGGCCGTCACGCTCCAGTTGCTCTCGCCCGACCACAGCTCGTCGAGGCAGCCGAACTGGCTCTCGTCCCAGCCGAAGTCGTCGAGCATCATCATCGCGATCTCGCGCGGGTCGTCGGGGATGATCTCGTCGGCGTCCGACACACCTCCGCCGCCCAGCTCGCTGGACTCGGCCTTCGGCCGCAGCTCGGCGATCTGGGCGCGGATGGAGTCGCGCGACGCCCGCGGCAGCGCGTGGGTACGTTCGGTGCCGGTCTTCGTCTTCGCGGCCTGGGAAGCCTGGTCGGCCACGTTGGCCGCGATGTCCTTAGTGGCCACGTCGCCGGATCCGGCCTGGGAGCTGAGGGCGGAGCCGCTGACCGCGGTGGCGGCCATCACGACACCACCCAGGGCGACGGCCGTCGCGCCGTGGCGACGGAGGGTCGGGTGGGTGCGGTTCGGGGTGGGGCGGTGCGGTTCGGGGTGGGGCGGCTTGCGCGCCCTCGACGTCACCCGTGCGGTGGCACGGGAGAACGCGGAAGGAGCCTTGTGGGCAGCGCGGTGCTTACCGGGCCGGTCTGGCCTGCTGGGCACTGTCGATGTCCTTGGGGGGATCGGGGGCAATCCGGTCAAGAGTGTAGGAATCCGAGGACGTTATCAATCTGAGATGCATCAGATGGGACAGATCACACCGCGCTCCCCGCTCAGCGTGACGCTACGCCTCGAGACCACGACCGAACGTCAGCGTCGTAGGGTCAGGTTCTCACCGGTGGCCGGGTCGAACAGGTGCATCCGGCTGGGCTCGATGAACAGCTCCGCCTCCTCGCCGTCACGCACCCGGCTGGCCGCGTCGAGCGACACCACCAGCTGGGTGCGCAGCGTCTCGCCGTCGAGGTCGCGCTCCAGCTGCTCGAGCTGCTCGCGCACCTCCGGCGGCGCCTCGAACGGGATGTAGGCGTACTGCTCGTTGCCCAGCCACTCGCTCACGTCGACCGTCGCCGAGAAGACCTTGCCCTTCGCCCGCTTGGCGTCGTCGACCAGCGCGGCGTCCTCGAAGTACTCCGGCCGGATCCCGGCGATCAGCAACCCCTTGCCCTGCACCTTCTCGGCAACCTCCGGTGCCAGGTCGAGCGAGAGGAACGGCAGCTCCACCTGGTTGCCCTTGATGTTCGCCGGCAGGAAGTTCATCGGTGGTGAGCCGATGAACCCGGCCACGAACAGGTTGACCGGCTGCTCGTACAACTCGCGCGGCGTGGCCAGCTGCTCGAGGTTGCCCTTCTTCATCACCGCGACTCGGTCGCCGAGCGTCATCGCCTCGGTCTGGTCGTGCGTGACGTAGACCGTCGTCACTCCGAGGCGCCGCTGCATCCGGGCGATCTCCGTGCGCATCTGCCCACGCAGCTTGGCGTCGAGGTTGGACAGCGGCTCGTCGAACAGGAACGCCTTCGCGTCCCGGACGATCGCCCGCCCCATCGCCACCCGCTGCCGCTGACCACCGGAAAGGTTGCCCGGCTTGCGCTCGAGGTGCTCGTCGAGCTCCAACGTGGCCGAGGCCTCCCGCACCTTCGTGTCGATCTCCTGCTCGCTGTGGGTCTTGGCCAGCCTGAGCGGGAAGGCGATGTTCTCGTAGACGGTCAGGTGGGGGTAGAGCGCGTAGTTCTGGAACACCATCGCGAGGTTGCGGTCGCGCGGCGCCTTGTCGTTGACGACGTCGCCGCCGATCACCATCTCGCCGGAGGTGATGTCCTCCAGGCCGACGATCATCCGCAGCAGGGTGGACTTCCCGCACCCCGACGGCCCGACCAGGATCATCAGCTCGCCGTCCCCGACGTCGATGCTGACGTCGTTGACCGCGGGGAAGCCGTCGCCGTACTGCTTCACAATGTTCTTCATTTCGATGGCAGCCATGACCTCAACCCTTCACTGCGCCGGAGGTAAGTCCTGCGACGATCTTCCGCTGGAACAAGAGCACGATGATGATGATCGGGACGGTGACCATCACCGCCGCCGCCGACAACGTCGATGTTGGCGGGTTGAACTGGTCAGGTCCCACGAAGAACGCCAGCTGCGCGGGGACCGGTCTGGCAGCCGTCGTCGAAGTCAACGAGATGCCGAACACGAAGTCGTTCCAGGCGAAGAAGAACGTCAAGATCGCGGCCGTGAACACACCGGGCGCCGCCAGCGGCACGATCACCTTGCGGAACGCCTGCCACGACGTCGCACCGTCGACCTGGGCCGCCTGCTCCATCTCCCACGGGATCTCTCGGAAGAACGCGGACAGCGTCCAGATCGCCAGCGGCAACGTGAAGGACATGTACGGGATGATCAGCCCCGGCCAGGTGTTGTACAGGCCGAGTACGCGCCACTGGTCGAACAGCGGACCGACCAGGGACACCACCGGGAACATCGCGATCGCCAGCGCGATCGACAGCACGGCACGCTTGCCCTTGAACTCGAGCCGGGCGATCGCGTACGCGCAGAGGGTCGCGATGATCACCGACAGCACGGTCGCGATGAGCGAGATGCCGAACGAGTTGATAATTGCCCGCTGGAAGTCAGCTTCCTGGAGCACGGTGCTGTAGTTGTCCCACGTCATCGACTTGGGCAGGAACTGCGGACTGCCGGTGGCGGTCTCCTCGACCGGCTTCAGCGACAGCGACACGATCCAGGCGATCGGCAGCAGACACCAGAGCAGAATCAGGATCGCGCCGACCACGGTGCCGACACGGGTCTTGGTATCCATTACGCCTCCCCCCTCGCGGAAGCCAGATCGACCTTGAAGAACTTCACCAGCAGGAACGCGATCAGCAGTACGGACAGGAACAACAGGACCGACAGTGCGGATCCAACCCCGAGCTCGAACTGCTCGATGACCTGGCGGTAGGTGAGGAACGACGCGGACTCGGTGTCCTGCGCACCCCTGGTCATCACGAAGATGTTGTCGAAGATGCGGAATGCGTCGAGTGCCCGGAACAGCACCGCGACCATGATCGCCGCGCGCATGTTCGGCAGGATCACCTTCCACAGTCGTTGCCACCAGGTCGCGCCGTCGACCTTCGCAGCCTCCACCATGTCCTCGGAGACTTGCGACAGACCGGCGAGCAGCAGCAGCGACATGAACGGCGTCGTCTTCCAGATCTCGGAGACACAGATCGCGAACATCGCCGGCCAATGACTGCCGAACCAGTTGAAGTCGGTGCCGACAAAGGGCAACCACCCGTTGACGAACCCGTTGTTGAGGCTGAACGCGAACTGCCAGGAGAACGCCGACACCACGGTGATGATGCCGTACGGGATCAGGATCGACGTCCGGATCACCCCGCGGGCGAAGATGATCCGGTGCATGACCATCGCGAACGCGAAACCGATGACCAGCTCGACGGCAACCGTCACGACCATGATGAAGACGGTGTTCCAGATGTCCCTCCACCACAGCGAGTCGGTCAACACCGTCAGGTAGTTGCTCAGCCCCACGAACTCGCGGTCGTCGGGAGCCGTCAGCCGGTACTGGAACAGGGACAGGTAGAGCGCCCTGAACATCGGGTAGGCCGTGACGAGAAGCATCATGACCACCGCGGGAGCGACCAGCTTCCAGCCGAGCAGGTTCTCGGCCCGAGTGCGATCAGACACTGCCGCCGTGCCGCCCGTGGTAACAGGTGTGGCTGTTGTCGTACTCATCTCTCACGCCTCCCTTCTAGAGCAGTGCTTCGCCACTGAGCGCCTCGGTGATGAACGAGGCGGAGTCCTCAGGTGTCGACTCTGGACTGACCGAGCTGGCCGGATGCCACTCGCTGAGCGTGGCGTTGACGATCGTGCTCCAGTACGGCGAGGCCGGCCGCGGGCCGGCGGAGTCGATGCTGTCCTGGAACAGCGTGAGCAGGTCCTCCGGGAACTGCTCCGTCAGCCCGGGGTCCTCGTACGCACCCTCTCGGGCCGGCATGTTCGCCGTCTCGATCGCATACTCGACTTGGTTCTCCTCCGAGGTGACGCAGGTCAACGCCTCGAGTGCCATCTCGGGCTCATCGGTCGAGGCGCCCATGCCGATGTTGATCCCGCCGATCGGCGGCGCGGACTCCTCGCCGTCGACCGAGGCGGGGTACCGGGCGTAGCCCAGGTCCTCGAAGGTCGCCTCGTCGGCCCGGTAGTTGTTGTACGCGAAGGTCCAGTTGACCATGAAGCCGCCCTGGTCGGAGGCCAACGGACCCAGCACCGTGCCTTCGTTCGACACCGACAGATCCGGCTGGGCAGCCGACGAGTCGGCAAGCTTCTGGACGATCTCAGCGGCCTTCACGCCGGCGTCGCCGCCGATGTCGATGGTGGCGTCGCTGCCTTGTTCGGTATCGCTGGCGATGTCACCACCCGCGCCCTTGATGAGCGCGTTGAGCCAGACGACGTATCCCTCGTACTTGTTCGCCTGGACGCCAACCGTGGCGCCGTTGTCGACAGCCGCGTCGATGATCTGGTCCCAGGTGACCGGTTGGGTCATGTCGAGTCCCGCCTGGTCGGCCAGCGACTTGCGGTACCACAGGACCTGCGTGTTGGCCCACAGCGGCGCCACCACGAGCTTGTCCTCCCAGGACGCGCCGTCGATCGCACCCTGGAGCACTCCGTCGGTCAACTCGCCCTGCGCGTCGTCAGGAATCTCGGCGAGGTAGCCGGCGGCAGCGAACTCGGCGGTGAACACCGGGTCGAGGCTCATCAGGTCGATCGACGGGTCGTTGGCCGACAGCCGGCGCAGCAGCTGGATGCGCTGCTCGGACGCGCTGGTCGGGAGCAGCTCGGTCGCGATGTCGTACTCGTCGGTGCTACAGCGCTCGGCGATGCCGGCCTGGCCGAAGGCACCCTCGAAGTCCGCCGGCGGGTTGGGGTCGGGGTTGATGTACCACGTCAGCGTCGGCTTGCCGCCGTCGTCACCGCAGGCGGCGAGCAACGTCGAGCAGAGGACGGCGGCGACCGCAAGTCCTACGCCACGACGCCAGATCGGGGATCCGCCGCGTCCGAAGCGGGGACTGTGCGCTGCTGGTCGCTTCACCGTGCCCTCCAAGTTCGTGCCGTCCTGGTCGCGCCGAGGCCTCGAGTAGGTGACCTGAGTCTCATCCTGTCCCTAATCCCAGATCGCGCAAGACCCCACGCAGGACGAAGCGGACCGATCCTGGTCAGGACCGACCCGCTTCGGCTGTGACGTGCAGCGATCAGCCCGAGACGGTTTCCAACATTTCGGTAACGAGGGCGGCGATCGGGGACCGCTCTGACCGGGTCAGCGTCACGTGTGCGAACAGCGGGTGGCCCTTCAGCTTCTCCACCACCGCGACCACGCCGTCATGTCGACCGACCCGCAGGTTGTCGCGCTGGGCGACGTCGTGGGTAAGTACGACCCGGGAGTTGGCGCCGATCCGGGACAGCACCGTCAGCAGCACATTGCGCTCGAGCGACTGTGCCTCGTCGACGATGACGAACGCGTCATGCAGGGACCGACCACGGATGTGGGTCAGCGGCAGCACCTCGAGCATCCCGCGGCCGAGGACCTCGTCGATCACGTCGCTCGACGTCACCGCGCCCAGAGTGTCGAAGACCGCCTGCGCCCACGGCGACATCTTCTCGGACTCGCTGCCGGGGAGGTAACCGAGCTCCTGGCCACCCACCGCGAACAGCGGCCGGAACACCACCACCTTGCGGTGCTGCCGGCGCTCCAGGACTGCCTCCAGCCCGGCGCACAGCGCGAGCGCGGACTTGCCCGTACCCGCGCGACCGCCGAGCGAGACGATGCCGACGTCGGGGTCGAGGAGGAGGTCGAGCGCGATCCGCTGCTCGGCGGACCGGCCGCGGATGCCGAACGCCTCCCGGTCGCCGCGCACCAGCCGTACCCGCTTGTCGGAGGTGACCCGGCCGAGGGCGTGCCCGCGGTCGGAGAGCAGCACGAGGCCGGTGTGGCAGGGCAGCTCGCGGGCCTCCTCGAGGTCGGACTCACCGTCCTGGAACAGCGCGTCTACGTCCTCCGCGGTGACGTCGACCTCCGCCATCCCGGTCCACCCGGACTCGATCGCCAGCTCGGCGCGGTACTCCTCCGCGGCCAGGCCGACGGCGGACGCCTTCACCCGCATCGGGAGGTCCTTGGAGACCAAGGTGACGTCGCGGCCGTCGGCGCTCAGGTTGCACGCGACCGCCAGGATTCGGGAGTCGTTGTCGCCGAGCCGGAACCCGGCCGGAAGGGCCTCGGGGTTCGTGTGGTTCAGCTCGACCCGCAGGCTGCCGCCCTTGTCACCGATCGGCACTGGCGCGTCGAGCCGGCCGTTCACCACCCTCAGCTCGTCGAGCTGGCGCAGTGCGGAGCGGGCGAAGAATCCGAGCTCGGGGTGGTGGCGCTTGCCCTCCAGCTCCGAGATCACCACGACCGGCAGCACCACTTCGTGCTCGTCGAACCGCTGCAAGGCGAGCGGGTCGGCCAGCAGCACGCTGGTGTCGAGGACATACGTGCGGCGCCGAGCGCCGTCTGATGCAACCCCTGCAGATGCGTCCACGGGTCGTCCTCTCACAGGCCAACGCGCATCCGGCGCCGGCCCTTAGTTGCGCAGTTGGACCGGGACCGGGCCCGAGGACATGGATGCGAGTCCTCGTCTGCAGTTGATATGCACCTGCGGGCCTCCCGAAACGGACGGGGTTCCGTCCCGTCCGTTGAGTTGGACGCTACGCCGGTGAGTGCAACACGCCGGAGCGACACGCCCGAACGTGGGGTGAACCGCCGGTGGCGGATCGGCTCGTCACCACGGGACCGGGCCGGCGTCATCGACGTACTGACCGGTCGGGCCGCCGGCGTCGAGCACCGCCATCGAGACGATCGCCTCTGCACCCTGCTCGACCGTCTTGTACCCGCGGTGGCCGTTGAGATCGGTCGCGGTGTAGCCCGGGTCGACGGCGTTGACCTTGAACTCCTGCAGGGCCTTGGCGTACTGCGTCGTGATCATGTTCAACGCGGTCTTCGACGACGGGTACGCGAGCCCCAGCAGCTGAGACTCCAGCCGGGACGGGTCGGTCGTGACGGTCAGCGACCCCATCCCGCTCGACACCATCACGATGCGCGGCACGTCGGCCTGGCGAAGCAGCGGCACGAATGCCCGCGTCATCCGCACCGGCCCGTACACGTTGGTCTCGTAGCACGCGCGGAAGTCGTCGGGCCCGGTGTCGAGTACGTCGATCCACGCGCCGCCGATACCCGCGTTGTTCACGAGTACGTCGAGCCGACCGTACTCACCCTTCACGATGTCCACCGCATCAGAGACCGACTCGTCGGAGGTGACGTCGAGTGGGAGGAACCGGACGTCGAGCCCATCGGCGGCGAGCTCGCCGGCCGCGAGCTGTCCCCGGTCCGGGTCACGAGCACCCAGCAGAACGGTCCAGCCCAACGCACCGAGTCGTCGTGCGGTCTCGCGGCCGAGACCCTTGTTTGCCCCTGTTACCAACGCGATCGTTTCTTTGGCGATTGTGTCCATGGCGACCACCATCCGGCCGCGGCGCGTGGTCGACCAGGCACGGTCGAGCCTGGGACCAGCAGTACCCCTATGCGGTCGCCGACGTGAGGCATCCTTGGGGAGTGGACCGTCAGGAGCTCGCCGCCAGTCTGCGGGTCTGGCGGGCGCGCCTGCAGCCGAGCGACGTCGGGCTGCCCACCAGCCTGCGACGACGCACCCCCGGGCTGCGCCGCGAAGAGGTGGCATTGCTCGCCGGGATCTCGGTCGACTACCTGACCCGGCTGGAGCAGCGCCGCGGCCCGCACCCCTCGGACGCCGTACTCGCCTCGCTCGCTCGGGCACTGCGCCTGACCGATCACGAGCGCGACCAGCTGTTCCGGCTGGCCGGGTCCGCGCCCCCGGCCGCCGGCCGGATCGCGAGCAGCGTCAAGCCGAGCGTGCAGCGGCTGCTCGACCGCCTCAGCGACCTGCCGGCGATGTTACTGAACGCGAAGACCGACGTGCTCGCGTGGAACGAGCTCGCCGCCGCGCTGCTCGGAGACTTCGCAGCCTGGCCACCGGCCCAGCGAAACATCGCCTGGCAACGCTTCCTCGGCGGTCCGACCCGGGTCGTGGGCACGCCGGAGGAGCAGGAGCAGATGGGCGCCCGGATGGTCTCGGCGCTGCACTCGGCATCGGCCAGGTATCCGACCGACCCCGACCTGCGCCGGCTGATCGACGAGCTGCGAGAGCACAGCGGGGAGTTCGAGCGGATCTGGCAGGAACGGCCGAGTGTCGTGTGGGACGGCGCGCGCAAGCGGATCGACCACCCTCAGCTCGGACTACTCGAGCTGGACTGTGACGTGCTGGCCGTTGCGGAGGCCGACCAACAGATGATCGTCTACTCCGCCGCCCCGGGGACCCGGGAGGCCGAGGCGCTGGCGTTGCTGCGCGTCGTCGGCGTCCAGGACCTCAGCCCGCACGCCCGGTAAGGCCGGTCGTGCAGGACAGCTCTCAGGCGCCGTAGCGGCGCTGGCGGGCGGCGTAGGCCCGGATCGCGCGCAGGAAGTCGACCCGCCGGAAGTCGGGCCACATGGCTTCGCAGAAGTAGAACTCCGAGTGCGCGCTCTGCCAGAGCAGGAACCCGGACAACCGCTGCTCCCCGGACGTACGGATGACCAGGTCCGGGTCGGGCTGCCCGCGGGTGTAGAGGTGCTCGGCGATGTGCTCGACGTCCAGCAGCTCGGCCAGCTCCTCGATCGTGGTGCCCTTCGACGCGTGCTCGTGCAACAGCGAGCGCACCGCATCGGCCAGCTCACGCCGTCCGCCGTACCCCACGGCGACGTTGACGGTCATGCCGTCGATGTCGCTGGTGCGGGCCGCGGCCTCCTTCAGCGTCTCGGACGTCCGGGCCGGCAGCAGGTCGGGGGCGCCGACCGGGTGGACCTTCCAGGTGCCGGTCGAGGCGAGGTCGTCCACCAGCTGCTCGATGATCCGCAGCAGCGGCTCGAGCTCGTCGGGCGGCCGGGACAGGTTGTCGGTCGACAGCAGCCACAACGTCACGACCTCGACGTCGAGCTCGTCACACCAGCCGAGGAACTCGATGATCTTCTGCGCCCCGGCGGCGTGCCCGGAGGCGGTCTTGGCTCCGAACGAGCGGGCCCACCGGCGGTTGCCGTCGACGATCACCCCGACATGTGCAGGCACCCGCTCGGGCGGGAGGTCCCGTTGGACGCGTCGCTCGTACACGCCGTACACGACATCCCACAATCCCGGCACGCCAGCTCCCGTGGTGTGTTGACCTGGACCCAGATCCACCGGTCAGGTTACGCCGTCGGGGTGTTCACCCGCCGGGTTATGTACCGTCGGTACGGTTGGGTCCGGCCGCTCAGGGGAAAGTAGTTGAGATATGACCGGGTCCGAACGCATCCATGCGGCACGCGATGCCGTGCACGATGCGGTTGACGAGTCCGGCGAGCGCTTTCACGACGCCGTCGATCACCTCAAGCCCAAGCTCCGCGGCTGGCTGCACGCCGGCATCCTCCCGGTCGCGATCGCGGCCGGCATCGTGCTGGTCGCGCTCTCCCCCAACGCGACCTCCCGGGTCGGCTCCGCGATCTTCGCCACCTCGGCCGTGCTGCTGTTCGGCGTGAGCGCCGTGATGCACCGGACCGACCTGCCGCGCAAGGTCGACGACATGCTGCGCCGCTTCGACCACTCCAACATCTTCCTGCTGATCGCGGGCACGTACACACCGTTCACGCTGCTGTTGCTCGACGGCACCAAGGAACGCATCCTGCTCACGTTGGTCTGGACCGGCGCCCTGGCCGGCATCGCGTTCCGCGTCTTCTGGCTGCAGGCACCCCGCTGGATCTACACGCCGGTCTATCTCGCCCTCGGCTGGGCCGCCATCTTCTGGATGCCCGACTTCGCCCGCGAGGCGAGCATCGCGGTCCTGGTGCTGATGATCGTCGGCGGCGCGCTCTACTCGGTCGGCGGCCTCGTGTACGGCTTCAAGCGGCCCGACCCGGCGCCCCGCTGGTTCGGATTCCACGAGGTGTTCCACACGCTGACGATCATCGCGTTCATCACGCACTACGTCGGCATCTCGATCGCGACGTACTCCCTGCGCTGACTACCCGGACGCCGCGAGCAGGTCGGCCAGGTCGGCGGGCTCGGTGACAGGGCGCTCGCAGACAAAGCCCCGACAGACGTACGCCGCCGCCGCACCGTCGACCAGCGGTCGGTCCTGCAGAAGGGGAACGGCGGTCGAGCCGGGCTCACCCACCACCACGACGGCGCCCGGCGCCGCCGCGGCCAGCGAGGTCCGCTGGAGCACCGCCCGGGCGGGATCGTCGGGGTCACCGAGTACGGCCACCTCGACCGGACCCGCCAACGCTGCCTCCGCGACGGCCAGACCCCAGCCGGCGAACCGCGGCGCGGTGGTCGCCAGCTGCCGCGTCACCGACAGCGCCGCCTCGGCCGCGTCGCGGTGACGTCCGGACCCGGCGACGGCCGCGTAGCCGAGCAGTGCGCCGGCGGCGGCCGACTGGCCGGACGGTGACGCGTTGTCGGTCGGGTCGGCGGGCCGCTGCAGCAGCTGCTCGGACTGGTCGGACGTGTCGAAGAACCCGCCCTGCCCGTCGGCGAAGTGCTCGAGCACTTGGTCGAGCAGCAGTCCGGCCCGGTCCCACCAGACCGGGTCGCCGGTCGCCGCCAGCAATGACTGGAAGCCGTCGGCCACCAGCGCGTAGTCGTCGAGCACGCCGGCGTGGCGCCCGGCCGCGCCGTCCCGGGACACCCGCCGGAGCCGTCCGTCGCGGTCCGCGTGCACCGACCAGAGCAGCTCGCCGCAGGCACCAGCCGCGTCGACGTAGGCCTGCTCCTGGAGCAGCACGCCGCCCTCGGCCAGCGCCGAGATGGCGAGGCCGTTCCACGCGGCCACCACCTTGTCGTCACGCTCGGGTCGCACGCGGGCGTCACGCGCCGCGAGCAGTCGAGCTCGTACGTCGTCGAGACGGCTGACGTCGTCGGGCTCCTGCAGCCGTTGCAGGGTCGACGCGCCGTGCTCGAAGGTGCCGTCGGCGGTGACCTCCAGGACCTCGGCGGCCCACGCGCCGTCGTCCGGCCCGAGCACCTCGACGAGCTGCTTCGGCGTCCAGGCGTAGAACTTGCCCTCGACGCCCTCGCTGTCGGCATCGAGCGCCGACGCGAAACCGCCCTCGGGCGTCCGCAGCTCGCGGAGCAGGAAGTCGGCCGTCTCCCGCGCCACCCGCTCGGCCGTCGGCGAGCCGGTCTGCCGCCACCAGTGCAGGTAGACGCGGAGCAGCAGCGCGTTGTCGTACAGCATCTTCTCGAAGTGCGGAACCACCCAGGCGGCGTCCACGGCGTACCGCGCGAAGCCGCCGCCGAGCTGGTCGTACATGCCGCCGCGGGCCATCGCCTCGCAGGTCTTCTCCACCATCGCCAGCGCGTCGTCGTCCCCGGTCCGGGCGGCGTGCCGGAGCAGGAACTCCAGCGCCATCGACGGCGGGAACTTCGGTGCGCCGCCGAACCCGGCGTGCACCGGGTCGAGCGTCGTCGCGAGCTGCCGGACCGCTGCGGCCAGGTCGTCGCCGGTCGGCGGGCCGTCGGCCGACACCGATCGCTGCGCGCCCAGGTGTTCGGTGACCTCGGCGCCGATCCGCTGCACCTCGTCTCGGCGCTCGTTCCAGGCCTGGGTCAGCGCCTCCAGGACCTGCCGGAACGACGGGCTGCCGTGCCGCGGCTGGTCCGGGAAGTAGGTGCCGCAGAAGAACGGCGCGCGGTCGCCGTCGAGGATGACCGTCATCGGCCAGCCGCCCTGGCCCGTCATCGCCTGGGTGGCCGTCATGTAGACCGCGTCGACGTCGGGCCGCTCCTCGCGGTCGACCTTGATGTTGACGAAGTGCTCGTTCATGTACGCCGCGGTCGCGTCATCCTCGAACGACTCGTGCGCCATCACGTGGCACCAGTGACATGCGGCGTACCC
>WHTB01000444.1 GCA_009379735.1 Propionibacteriales bacterium | reverse complement strand
TGGAGTCCGCCGTCGTCGCAGGTCTCGCGTCGGCCGGCGTCGACGTACTCCGGCTGGGCGTGATTCCCACGCCGGCCGTGGCCTGGCTGACGGCCGACCTCGGTGCCGACCTGGGCGTGATCTTGTCGGCCAGCCACAACCCGATGCCCGACAACGGCATCAAGTTCTTCGCCCGGGGCGGGCACAAGCTCGACGACGCCCTTGAGGACGCCATCGAGCAGCGGATGCGCGAGGAGTGGCAGCGGCCGGTCGGCCGTGACATCGGCCGCGTCCGCGACCTCCAGGACTCCGCCGCGCGCTATGTCGACTACATCACCGGCACGGTCGACGTACGCCTCGACGGGCTCACCGTCGTCGTGGACGGTGCCAACGGCGCCGCGTCGCACGTCGCGCCGCAGGCACTCCGAGCGCTGGGCGCTGAGGTCGTGCCGATCAGCTGTGCGCCGGACGGTCTGAACATCAACGACAACTGCGGGTCGACCCACATCGAAGGTCTGCAGGCGGCCGTCCTCGAGCACGGCGCCGACGCCGGCATCGCCCTCGACGGCGATGCCGACCGCTGCCTGGCGGTCGACGCGAGCGGTGAGCTGGTCGACGGTGACCAGATCCTCGCCGTCTTGGCGCTCGCCCTGCGTGACAGCGGCCAGCTCGCCAACGCCACGGTGGTCGGCACGGTCATGAGCAATCTCGGGTTCGTGCAGGCGATGCGGCGCGAGGGCCTCGAGGTCGTGCAGACCAAGGTGGGCGACCGTTACGTCCTGGCGTCGATGCGCGCCGACGGGCACGTGCTCGGCGGTGAGCAGTCCGGGCACGTCATCCTCAGCCGGCTCGCCACCACCGGCGACGGTCTGCTGGCCGCGGTTCAGCTGTTGGCGCGGCTGGCGCAGACCGGCAAACCGCTCGCCGAGCTGGCCGGCGTCATGACCAAGCTGCCCCAGGTGCTGATCAACGTCGCGGACGTCGACAAGAGCCGGGCCGACTCCGAGCCGCAGGTGCTGCAGGCTGTCCGGCTCGCCGAGTCCGAGCTGGGTGACACCGGCCGGGTGCTGCTGCGTCCCTCCGGCACCGAGTCGCTGGTGCGCGTCATGGTCGAGGCCGAGTCGTCGGAGCAGGCCAGCGCCGTGGCCACCCGGCTGGCGGCTGTCGTCAAGTCCGCGTTGGCGCTCTGACAAACCCGGTGGCCGCGCTGCCGGGGCATGCGTAGGGTCACCGCCGTGCAGATCGACTTGGTCGACCCGTTCGACGACAAGAGGTTCGACGCGTGGCATGCGGCGTACCTGGCCGCAGACACGGCCGGGCGCGACTACCCAACTCCGTGGATGCTCGCCGAGGCCCGGGAGTCGTTCGGCCGTCCCGACTCGGCCACCCGGCGCGAGGCGCTGGCCGCGGTGGACGATACCGGCCAGATGGTCGGCGTCGGCATCGTCGTGCTGCCGTTGCTGGACAACACCCGGACTGCGTACGTCGAGGTGTGCGTACCCCCTCGGCATCGGCGTCGAGGTACCGGTTCGGCCGTGCTCTCGGCCGTACTTGACCGGGCGCGTCACGCCGACCGGAGCAACGCCATCGCCGAGGTCAACTACCCGCTGGGCAACCTCGACGGCCATCCCGGCGTGTGCTTCGCGACCGCGCACGAGTTCGCCGAAGCCAGCACCGAGATCCACCGGGTTCTCGACCTGCCCGTGCCGGTGGCGCGACTCGACGCGATGCTGGCCGAGACCGCGCGCCGACCGGCGGACTATCGGCTGGTCAGCTGGGTCGACCGCGCGCCGGACGAGTGGGTGGATGCGTACGCCGACCTCAACATGCTCTTCAACTCTGAGGCGCCGACCGGTGACCTCGACCTGGAGGACGAGCGGTGGGATGTCGCGCGGGTCCGCGAGGCCGAGGAGATGCGGCTCGCGCAGGGCCGGACGACGTTCGTTACCGCCGCCGTCGGGCCGGACGGAGTACTCGTCGGGCACACCGTCCTGGTCGTGCCGAGTCACGATCCCGGCACGGTGCACCAGTGGGCGACGCTGGTGCACCGAGCCCATCGGGGTCACCGGCTGGGGCTGGCCCTGAAGCTCGCCAACCAGCGCGCGATGCAGGACGAATGCCCGGACGTGCGGGTGATCCACACCTGGAACGCCGAGGTCAACGGTCCGATGGTGGCGGTCAACGAACAGCTCGGGTTCCGCCCGGTCGAGCAGTTCGGGGAGTGGCA
>WHTB01000357.1 GCA_009379735.1 Propionibacteriales bacterium | reverse complement strand
CGGTGCCCAGCGCCCAGCTGGACCAGGCGACGGCCCAGGGGTAGCCGATGTCGCGGAACCGCATCAGGCTCTCGCGCAGCAGTGCTCCGGCCGTGTCGAGGTCGCCACGCTGCAACGCCAGCCGGCCGAGGTCGTAACGGGCCCAGGCCGAGCCGCGGACGTTGCCCATCTCGTCCGACAGCCGGCCGGCCAGCTCGTGCCGCTGCGCAGCCTCGTCGAAGTCGCCCCGCTCCCGGGCGACGTGGCCGAGGAAGGCCGAGGCGATGGCAGTACGCCGGATGTCGCCGGCCGCCACGCTCCGGTCGAGCGCGCGGCTGAGCAGCAGCCCGGCGCGTACGCCGTCGCCCCGGCTCCAGGACAAGATCCCCGCCACCATGTTCGCGCCGGCCAGCGTCGCCGCCGGGGGCTGCGCGGACGGGGCGTCGACCGCATCGGCGAGCTCGAGCACCTCGTCGAGGGTTGCCTGACCCTCGCCCAGGTAGCCCCGGGTGTACCAGTACCAGCCCATCGTGGTGGCCACGGAGAGGGCAGAGCTGATGTCGCCGCGGGCGAGACAGCGCTCCAGCACGGCCCGCAGGTTGCCCTCCTGGCGGCCGATCCAGTTCCACCAGAACGTCTCGTCGTGGGTGCCGATGCCGGCCTCGGCCTCGACGCCGAGGGCGGTGAAGTACGCCGCGTGCCGGTCGGCGGTGCGGTCGGCCTCGCCGTGGGCGCGCAGCTGCTCGGCGGCGTACTCACGGATGCTCTCCAGCATCCCGAGCTCGGACTCCCCGGCCGCCGCACCGACGCGATACAGCAGGCTCTTGTCCACCAGCGAACCGACGACCTCGAGCACGTCCGTCCCGGCGTCGGCGCAGACCTGTTCGGCCGCCGCGAGGGTCCAGCCGCCGACGAAGACCGAGAGCCGGCGCAGCAGCGCCCGCTCCGCGTCGTCGAGCAGGTCGTGGCTCCAGGAGATCGCGGCCCGCAGCGTCCGGTGCCGTGCGGGTACGTCGCGGGCGCCGGCGTCGAGCAACACGAGCCGTTGGCGTAGCCGGGTGCAGATCTCGGCGGGGGTCAGCAGCTTGGTCCGGGCGGCGGCCAGCTCGAGCGCGAGCGGGAGCCCGTCGAGGCGGACACAGATCTCCGCGACGGCGGCGGCGTTGTGCGAGCTGACGGTGAAGTCCGGCCGGACTGCCCGCGCTCGCAGCTCGAACAGCGACACGGCGGCGTTGGCGTGCAGCCGCTCCAGGTCGTCGTACTCGTCGGGCTGCGGCATCGCCAGCGGCGGGACCGGGTACTCGTGCTCGAGCCGGAGGTGGAGGTTCTCCCGCCCCGTGACGAGCAGGTGCAGCCGGGGGCAGTCGGTGAGCAGGTCAGCGAGCGCCGGCCCGATCCCGGGCACTTGCTCGACATTGTCGACGACGAGCAGCAGGTGGCGCGCCCCCAGCCACTGGTGCAGCCGTTCGAGGACGCGCTCCCCCGGCCCGCCGCTGCCGAGGCCGACGCAGCGCGCCACCTCCGACATCGCCCGCTGCGGCTCGCGCACCAATGACAGGTCGGCGAACGCGGCACCGTGCGCGAACGTGCTGGCCAGCGAGTCGGCCGCCGCCGCCGCGAGCCGGGTCTTGCCGACGCCGGGCGGTCCGGTCAGGGTGAGCATGCGGACGCCGTTCCCGAGCATGCCCGTTACCGCCGTCAGCTCCGCGTCGCGCCCGATCAGCGGGGCACCCGGCGTGCCCAACCCTCCCACGCCGCCACAGTAGTCCCGGACGCACCGCTGCGCCCCGCTTATGGGCGTGGCCTAGGGTCGACGCATGGCTTCCTTGGCGCGCCGTGAACGCGCGGCGCTGTGTGACCTCCTCGACCAGGTCGGCCCGGACGCGCCGACGCTGTGCGGTGGCTGGTCGACCCACGACCTGACCGCACATCTGGTGCTACGGGAGGCCTCGCCGCTCGCCGCCATCGGCATCGTCGTGCCCCAGCTGGAACAGGTCGCCGACCGTGGCATGGAGCGGCTGAAGGAAGCGCGGCCGTACGGCGACCTGGTGCAGCGGGTGCGGGAGGGCCCGCCGTGGTACTCACCGATGCGCCCGGGCAAGGTCGACCGGGCCGTCAACGCGATGGAGTTCTACGTCCACCACGAGGACGTCCGTCGGGCCGGCGCCGAGTGGTCGCCCCGCGAGCTGTCCGCGCGCGACCAGCACGCACTGTGGTCACGGACCCGGCTGATGAGCCGGATGCTGGGGCGCGGGGCGACGGTCGGGATCGAACTGGTGCGCACCGACGAGACCGCCTCGGCGCGACTGGCCGGGGGCGAGCCCACCCTCGTCGTCCGTGGCGTGCCGAGCGAGCTCGCGCTGTTCGCGTACGGCCGCGGCGCCGTGGCCGACGTCGAGCTGGCCGGGGACGCCGACGCCGTCGCGTCCTTCACCGACAGCCAGCTCGGCTTCTGACCCTCCCGTTGAGTGTGACGTTTCCGACGCGACACGCCGGCGTGTCTGTCGAGAACGTCACACTCACCGGATCGGGTGGCCGGCGGCGGCCAGCGCGGCCTTGACGTCGGCGATCCGCAGGTCGCCGAAATGGAAGACGCTCGCCGCCAGCACGGCATCGGCGCCCGCCTCCACGGCCGGCGCGAAGTGCTCCCGGCGACCGGCACCACCGCTGGCGATCACGGGTACGTCGACGACCTGGCGGACGGCCCGGATCAGGTCGAGGTCGAAGCCGTCGCGGGTGCCGTCGGCGTCCATCGCGTTGAGCAGGATCTCGCCGGCGCCGTGCTCCGCGCCGGCGCGGGCCCATTCGACCGCGTCCAGCCCGGCGCTGCGCCGGCCGCCGTGCGTCGTCACCTCGAAGCCGGACGGCACGCCGTCTGCCCGGCGGGCGTCGACCGACAGCACCAGCACCTGGGAACCGAACCGGCGGGCGATCTCGCCGATCACCTCGGGCCGCTCGATCGCACCGGTGTTGATCGCGACCTTGTCCGCCCCAGCCCGCAGCAGCGTGTCGACATCGTCGGCCGCGCGGACTCCCCCACCGACGGTGAGCGGGATGAAAACCTGCTCGGCGGTCCGCCGGACGACCTCCAACGTGGTCGCGCGGCCCTGCGACGACGCCGAGATGTCGAGGAAGGTCAGCTCGTCAGCACCCTCCGCGTCGTACACCTGGGCCATCTCGACCGGGTCCCCCGCGTCGCGCAGGTCGAGGAAGTTGACGCCCTTCACGACCCGCCCGCCGTCGACGTCGAGACACGGGATGACGCGGACCGCGAGGGTCACGGCCGTCCGGCGACGTCGAGCGCCTGCGGCAGCGTGAACGCCCCGGCGTACAAGGCCTTTCCGACGATCGCGCCCTCGACCCCGGTCGGCACTAGCCCGGCGAGGGCCCGGATGTCGTCCAGGCTCGACACCCCGCCGGACGCGACCACCGGGCGGTCCGTCTGCGCGCAGACCCGGCGGAGCAGGTCGAGGTTCGGCCCGCCCAGAGTCCCGTCCTTGGTGACGTCGGTGACCACGTAGCGGGCGCAGCCGTCACGCTCGAGCCGCTCGAGTACGTCGAACAGGTCGCCGCCGTCCTCGGTCCAGCCGCGGGCGGCCAGCGTGGTGCCGCGCACATCGAGCCCGACGGCGATCTGGTCGCCGTACTCGCCGATCGCGCGAGCACACCACTCGGGATCCTCGAGGGCGGCGGTGCCGAGGTTGACGCGGGAGCATCCGGTCGCCAGCGCCGCCTTCAGCGAGTCGTCGTCGCGGATGCCGCCCGACAACTCCACCTTGACATCGAGCCAGCCGACCAGATCGGCGAGCAGCGCGCGGTTCGACCCGCGGCCGAAGGCCGCGT
>WHTB01000323.1 GCA_009379735.1 Propionibacteriales bacterium | reverse complement strand
GCGCCGCGGCCGGCACGCCAAGCTGTTCGGGCTGCGGCTCGACCTCGACGACCTCCAGACCGTCGTCGGCGACGCCGACACCGAGGTCCGCTGCGTCGTCGTCGACGACGTGCTCCACGCGTTCGTCACCCGCCGCCGGGTCGCCGACCGGGTGGCCGCGGCGCTCTGCCTGGCCAGCGGGCTGCCGTCGAGCGCGGTCCGGGTGACGACCCTCGAGCGGTTCCCGCTCACCCGCACCGGCAAGCCCGACCAGGCCGCGCTCGCCGACCACGCCCGCGCGCTCACCGTCCCCGACGAGGCCGACCCCGGAGCCACCGACCCCGAGGCCATCCGGCGCGACTTCGCGGTCGTGCTCGGCCGGCCCGACACCACCACCGACGACACGTTCGTCGGCCTGGGCGGCGACTCGCTCTCCTACGTCGAGCTCGCGACGCGGCTCGGTCGCCGGCTCGGCGAGCTGCCCGGTGACTGGCACACCCGCACCGTCTCCGACCTCGCCGCGACCGCCGATCCGGGCAGCGGCGTACGGCTCGACACCAGCGTGGTGCTGCGGGCGCTCGCGATCCTCGCGATCGTCGGCACGCACGCCAACCTGTTCACCGTCGTCGGCGGCGCCCACCTGCTGCTCGTGGTGGCCGGCCACAACTTCGCCCGGTTCCAGCTCGGTGGCGAGACCCGCGAGCGGCGGCTGCGCCATGGGCTGGCGTCGCTGGCGCAGCTGGTGCTGCCGGCGTCGTTGTGGATCGGCGGGGTCGCGCTGGTGTCCGGCTTCTACCAACCGGCGACGGCGTTGTTCCTCAACGGCCTGGTCGGCAGCGACAGCTGGACCGTGCAGTGGCAGTTCTGGTTCCTGGAGGCCCTGGTCTGGGTGACCGTGGCGGCCCTGGCACTGGTCGCGGTCCCGGCGTTCGACCGGCTGGAGCGGCGGGCGCCGTACGCCGTCGCGGTGGGACTGGTCCTCACCGCGCTCGCGCTGCGCTTCGGCTGGACCGGTCTCCACGCCGGTGAGACCGAGCGCTACACGGTCGGCGTAGTGGCGTGGTGGTTCGCGCTCGGCTGGGCCGCGACCCGCGCCGACACGACGGCCCGCCGGTGGACCGTCACCGGCCTGGCCGCACTCGGCACCGTCGGCTTCTTCGGCGACCCGCTGCGCGAGGCGCTGGTGGTGACCGGGATCGCGCTGCTGGTCCACGTACCAGCGCTCCGGGTGCCGCGGCTGCTGGTGACGCCGGTCTCCGCGCTCGCCTCGGCCTCGTTGTTCGTCTACCTGACCCATTGGCAGGTCTATCCCCATCTCGAGGACGTCTTCCCGCTCGGCGCCACTCTCGCGTCGTTCGCGGTGGGACTCGGGATCTGGCTAGCCTGCCGCCCCCTGCTCCGACGGGTCGGCCGACTGGTCCGCCGCTGACACACGCTTCGATACCGTCAGCGAGACGAATGTGTCGTCCCGGCGTCGTCGGTGACGACCATCGGGTGTCGCACCAAGCCTGGTGCCACGCTCACCTGAGGAGGAACGACCCGATGAAGTACCTGATCATGATGCACGTCGACCCCACCGTCCTAGAGCAGCTGACCGACGAGCAGCAGGCGGCGATTGGGAGTGGCCACGCCGCGTTCATGAAGACCACGAAGGACAGCGGTGAGTTCGTGTCCACGAACGCGCTCGCCGACCCCAGCCAGTCCAAGGTCGTACGGTCCAAGAACGGGTCCCCCGACGTCACCGACGGTCCCTTCGTCGAGGCCAAGGAGTTCATGGGCGGCTACTACCTGATCGACGTCGAGAACGAGTCTCGCGCCGTCGAACTGGCCAAGATGATCCCCGACGCCTCCATCGACGGGCTCGCACTGGAGATCCGACCGGTGATGTTCTTCGACGGGGCAGACATGTGAGCAGCCCGCCACCGAGCGAGGGCGCGTGGCGCGACCTGGCGCCGCGCGCTCTCGCGCTGCTGCTTCGCACGTACGGACCGGGCCAGTTCGACCTATGTGAGGACGCAGTCCAGGACGCCCTGCTGGAGGCCCACCAGCAGTGGGACACTAACCCGCCCGATAACCCTCTCGGTTGGCTCGTCACCGCTAGCCGACGCCGCTACATCGACCGAGTCCGGACTGACGCTCGGCGCCGTCAGCGGGAGGCCAAGGTCGCCCAACTGGCCGAGCCACTCGTCCACGCGTCGTCCGAGATCGATGACAGCCTGCTCATCCTCCAGCTGTGCTGCCATCCCGACCTCCCGCGGGCGGGGCAGATCGCGCTCACCCTCCGTGCCGTCTGTGGACTCACGACCGCCCAGATCGCCAACGTCTACCTGCTACCCGAAGCGACCGTGGCGCAACGCATTACCCGAGCCAAACGACGGCTCACCGACCTCGGTCGAGGGTTTCCCGACCCAGGCCAGACCGAGGAGCGGCTCCCCGCCGTACTCAACGTGCTCTATCTGATGTTCACCGAGGCCCACCACACGACGACCGGGACCCCGGCACGCGACACCGACCTCGCCAGCGAGGCCCTGCACCTGGCCCGCCAGCTTTGTGCCGGCTTCACCACCAACACCGAGGTCACGGGGCTGCTTGCCTTGATGCTCCTCACCGAGGCACGCCAACCCGCCCGCATCACCGCAGGCGGCGAGCTCGTCGCGCTTGACGAACAAGACCGCACCCGGTGGAACAGAACGCTCATCGACGAAGGGCTACGGCTGCTCGACCGCTCGGTACCCGATGCGACGCCGGGTCCGTACCTTGGTCTGGCCGACGGCGAGGCGCGCCATGACCTCGGGGATCTTCAGCAGAAGGGTCTCCATCTCCACTCCTCGGGAATCGGGACCTTCATCAAGCGCAGCAGACCGGCCGAGTGGACAGGGCGTCGAGTGGCCAAGCCAATTGCCGCCGGACTGCCTCACCGACTGTCGAACTGCACGCGAGGTTGGGGACTCCTGGGCGTGAAAGTCTGACGAGGCCAACCTGTCGATTGGCTGCTGTCAAGGTGAGGGACGGCTTCGCCGGGCGAGCACGGGCCTGGCCGGATACGGGCCCGGTGCGGGAGCGGGGGCCGGACGAGTCTTGCGGGACGAGCGGTCGTCGGCGGGAGGGCTGCCTGCGGCGTTTCCGGATGGCGTTCCTGTTAGGGAGCGGGGGTCCGGCGCACGCGACCCAGACCCCCACTCCATTCCGTAGCCCAGAATGTCGCGGCACCGCATCGCCTTCGTCACACGTGCTTCCCCTCGAGCGCCCCGACGACTTCAACCAGCTGGTCATGAACTTCCTGGCGGACTGACATGGTGTCCAGATCTGGACCCAAGGCGCCGTCGCGTGGCAACGTTCGCTCATGGCTTCATCCCACGAAAAGACCATGGTGTACGTCGGCACGATGAAGGTCGGATGGACTGAACAGAATGAGTTCGGACACCTGGAGGTGCACCTCGGTGATCCCGACTTCGCCGACCAGTACCGCCACTCCTGGCCCCGCAACCAGCGCGAGGATCACCCCGAGGAGGAGCCACCGGAGCCGAAGCGCCGTCTCGTGTACTACGCAGTCTGTAGCGCGTGGACCCATCCCAACGACACGCCTAGTGTGAACAAGGGTGCTTGGTACGGGCCTGACCGGGAGACCTACGAAGCGGCGGAAGCTGACGCCGCCGAACACGAGCACCCGACCGCCCATGTCAGTCAGTACGCTCCGGGTTGAGCGGGTTCGAAGTCGTAGGTGCCCGCGATACGCGGCGGGGCCGCGCTCGTATCCGTCGCCAGGATCGAGCCGTCCTGCACGGCGGCGAGCCTGAGGGCGCATCGTCGATTCCGGGGAGCGCCAGCAGCCGCCGGGCAGCGGGGGTTCACAATCCGTGACCCCTGGGGCTACGCCTGGACGTTCTGGCAGGGCCAGGCCACCCCACCTGAAGGCACCGGAGCCTCCACCGCGGGCACCCGGGAAGACGTCGTTGTCCCAGGGGTTCGTCACGGCGGTGTACAGACGTTCTGCCGTTGGCAAGAGGGTTGAGTGCGGAAGTGGTCCCCCGAACGACCACTTCGGCACTCGCAGTTACGTCAGGGACGGGTGCTGATCGGCGCCGAGCCGAGGACTGTCGTTCCCCCTTCCCGCGCAGTGCGGAGTTCCATTCGCCCGCCGAGAGCGCCGAGGGGGTCCTCGACGTTCCGCAGGCCTGATCCATGTCCGCCGTGGGGGTCGAAGCCGCGACCGTTGTCGGTCACGTCGAATCGGACGGATTCGGAGTCAGCGGTGAGCGTGACGGTGATCTGGGTGGCGTCGCTGTGCTTGACCGCGTTCTGGATCGCCTCGAGGCAGGCGAAGTAGAGCGCGGCCTCCACGGTGTAGGCCGCCACGTTGGGTGAGGACGACGGCGTCACGTTCGCTGACGATGGCCAGTGGGTAAGGGGGAGCCCCGCTGGTCGGAGACTGGCGGGGTTTGTGGTCGTGCTGTCGGTTTGGTCGTCAGTCTGTCGTGATCT
>WHTB01000100.1 GCA_009379735.1 Propionibacteriales bacterium | reverse complement strand
GCTCGACCGGACGGGCGGCCGCGTGGAGATCACCCTACGGGGTGCGGACACCGATGCCCCCGCTGGAATCGACCAGGTGCACAGCCAGGGCGCGGCCTTCTGGGTGCTGGCCCTGACCCGCGAGCTGGACGATCTCATCCTCGACCTGCGCAGCAACGAACTCGAGCTGGGCACCTGGGTGTTTCGCACCAGCGGTGACCCGCGGCGGGTCCTGGCCTACGACGCGCTCTTGCTGGACAACCGGGACGACTGGCTGGTCAACGAGATCATTCTCTACCTCAAGCGCACCCTCAAGCGGCTCGACGTCACCAGCCGCAGTCTGATCGCTCTGATCGAGCCGGGTAGCTGCTTCGCCGGCTCCCTATTCGAGCTCGCCCTGGCCGCGGACCGCTCGTTCCAGCTGGCCGGGGTCTTCGAGGACGTCGACCCGGATGCCGAGCCCGCGGCGGTCACCGTCGGTGCGATGAACCTGGGCCCGCTGCCGATGGGCAACGGCCTCAGCCGGCTGGCGACGAGGTTCGTCGGGGACCCCGACAGCCTCGCCGCGGCCGCGGCCCTGGTGGGAGAACCCCTACCGGCCGGGGACGCCGAGCGGCTCGGCCTGGTCACCTTCGCGCCGGACGACCTGGACTGGTCCGAGGAGGTGCGGATCGCCCTGGAGGAGCGGTCCAGCTTCAGCCCGGACGCGCTGACCGGCATGGAGGCGAACTGCCGGTTCGCCGGCCCCGAGACGATCGAGACGAAGATCTTCGGCAGGCTCAGCGCCTGGCAGAACTGGATCTTCCATCGCCCCAACGCGTCCGGACCAGACGGCGCGCTGCGCCGGTTCGGCACCGGGCAGCGTGCTGTTTTCGACCGGAAGCGAGTCTGAGCCATGCCAGCCACCGCCGACTATTCGGACAAGATCCCGAACAATGTCGACCTGCACGAGGACCGCCGACTGCAGCGGGCGCTCGAATCCTGGCAACCCAACTTCATCAACTGGTGGGAGTCGATGGGCCCGACCCTTCCGACCCGGGATGTCTACCTGCGCACCGCGGTGAACGTCGGCCGGGAGGGATGGGCGCACTTCGGACACGTCGCGATGCGCGACTATCGCTGGGGGATCTTCCTCGCCGAGCGGGATCCCGGCCGCCGGGTCGGCTTCGGGCAGCACAAGGGCGAGCCGGTGTGGCAGAAGGTGCCCGGCGAGTACCGCGCGGGTCTGCAACGGCTGATCGTCATCCAGGGTGACACCGAACCGGCCTCCGTGGAGCAGCAGCGCAACCTCGGTGCCACCGCGCCGAGCCTGTACGACATGCGCAACCTGTTCCAGGTCAACGTCGAGGAGGGACGCCACCTCTGGGCGATGGTCTACCTGCTGCACGCTACTTCGGTCGGGAAGGGCGGGAGGAGGCCGAGGCGCTGCTCCAGCGTAACTCCGGCAGCCAGGAGTCGCCCCGCATCCTCGGGGCCTTCAACGAGGAGACCCCCGACTGGCTCTCGTTCTTCATGTTCACCTACTTCACCGACCGGGACGGCAAGTACCAGCTTGGAACGCTCAAGGAGTCGGCGTTCGACCCGCTGTCGCGCACCTGCGAGTTCATGCTCAAGGAGGAGTCGCACCACATGTTCGTCGGCACCACCGGCATCGACCGGGTCGTCGAGCGGACCGCGCAGCTGATGACGGAGCAGGACACCGACGATGTCGTGCCGCACGGCGGCATCCCGCTGGAGACGATACAGAAGTACCTGAACTTCCACTACTCGGTGACGCTGGACCTGTTCGGATCGGAAACCTCGACCAACGTCGCCAACTACTTCACCTCGGGCCTGAAGGGGCGTTGGATGGAGGAGCGGCGCACCGACGACCACCGGCTGACCAACGAGGCCATCATGGTCGACGCGGTGACCGACGACGGCGAGCCTGGACAGGCCGAGGTCGCCGCCCTGGTCGGGCTGAACACCGACCTGCGCCGGGAGTACATCAACGACTGTCAGAGCGGGGTCAACCGGTGGAACAAGCTCCTCGAGGGTGCCGGCGTGCCGTACCGGCTGCGCCTCCCGCACGTCGCGTTCAACCGCAGGGTGGGCGCGTTCACCGGGATCGAGGCGACCCCGGAGGGTGAGCGGATCTCCCCCGAAGAGTGGGAACGCCGCAAGGGCGGGTGGCTGCCCACGGACGTGGACAAGACCTACGTGCGCTCGTTGATGCAGCCGGTACACGAGCGCGGCCGGATCGCGGCCTGGATCGCGCCACCCCGGCAGGGCATCAACGGTAAGCCGTTCGACTACAAGTACGTGCACCTCGCCTGAGCCGGAGGGACGATGCTCGACGGCCACCACCTGGTCGACGTGCACCTGCACGCCGCCCGCCTGCCGACGCTGAAACCAGCCTGGCGGCAGTGGGCGCACGACTTCGGCGGTACAGCAGCGATGGGTCAGGTGTATGACGCGGACGGCACGGTCGATCCAGGGCGGTTCGACGCCTACCTGGCCGGTGAGGGCGTCGATGTCGCCCTGGTGCTGGCCGAGTACAGCCCGCGGACCACCGGCATCCAGCCGGTGGAGGACCTGCTGCCGCTGACCACCCACTCCCCGGGACGGGTCAAGCTGATCGCCAACGTTAATCCGCACCTGCACTTCCCGGTCGAGGTGGAGCTTCAGCGGCAGATCGACCTGGGGGCCGTCGCCTGCAAGATCCATCCGGTGCACGCCGGCGCGGCGGCCAACGACCGGTCGCTCTACCCGGCCTACGAGCTGTGCCAGGCTGCCGGTATCCCGGTCGTCGTGCACTGCGGCACCAGCACCTTCCCGGGCTCGACCAACGCCTTCGCGGACCCGATCCTGCTCGACGACCCGCTGCGAGACTTCCGGCAACTGGATGTCGTCCTCGCGCACGGCGGTCGCGGCTGGTGGTACGACGCGGCGGCGTTCATGGCGCTGACCAGTGAGCGGGTCTGGATCGAGCTGTCCGGCCTGCCCCCGTCCCGGTTGTCCGACTACTACCGCAGGCACAACTGGAGCCGGCTCACCCGCCGGATGATCTTCGGCACCGACTGGCCGGGTGTTCCGGGGATCGCGAAGAACGCCCGGGCGGTCGCCGCGCTGTGCCCGGACGACGAGACGACCGGGCTAGTGCTGGCCGGCAACGCCGCCCGGGTCTATCACCTGAAACTGGTGACCTGATGGCGATCTACGCGCTGGGTGAGCTGGTGCCGGACATCCACCCGGATGCGTTCGCGCACCCCGACGCGGTGGTCGTCGGCACGGTGATGGTCGGCGTACCAGCCCGGATGTGTGACGCTTGACACGCGGGTAAAGCTCTACAAGACTACAGCGGATTGATCTTTCTCTGTAGAACGCCGTGGAGGGATGGAGGGGCGATGAGCGGTTCAGCGATCAACCGACGGCAGCTTCTCGGGGTGCTGGGTGCGGTCGGCGCCGGTGCCGCAGTCGGCGGCTGCGGCAGCAGCGTCGGTGAGGGCGACGACGGCACCAGCGATGGCGGAGGCGGTGAGGTCAAGGTGGGTCTGGTCGTCCCACAGGCAGGCGTGTACGCCCCACTGGGCACCGACATGCAGCGCGCCTGGGACCTGTGGTTGGAGCGCGAGGGCGACACGTTCGGCGACTACACGATCGCGACTGCGACCGCGGACGAAGGCGAGACCCCGCAGACCGGCGTCGCCGCCGTGCAGCAGCTGCTGCAGCGCGACCAGGTCGACATCCTGGTCGGCATCGTCAGCTCGGCGACGGCGCTCGGCGTGGCCGATATGGTCAACGAGGCACAGAAGGTGCTCATCATCGCCAACGCCGGCGCCAACGACATCACCGGCGCTGCCCGCAGCCCCTACATCTGGCGCACGTCGTTCACCAACTCCCAGGTGGCGGCGCCGATGGGCGAGCACCTCAGCGGCACCGTCGCCACCGCGTACGTGATCGCCTCCGACTACGCGGCCGGCGCGGAGGCGATCGCCGGGTTCCGCGACGGGTTCACGTCCGGCGGCGGGGAGGTGGTCGGTGAAAGCAACCCCCCGTTCGGCCAGACCCAGGACTATCAACCGTTCATCAGCCAGATCCAGGCCTCGGGTGCGGAGGCGACCTTCTGCTTCTTCGCGGGGGCCGAGGCGGTCGCGTTCGTCGAGCAGTACGCCCAGTTCGGGCTCTCGTCCCAGATCCCGCTGTACGGCTCGGGGTTCCTGACCGAGGGCGGCGTGCTGGAGGCCCAGGGCGACGCCGCGTTGGGCGTGCAGACCACCCTGCACTATTCGATCGAACTGGACAATGCCGCCAACCAGGAGTTCCGCACAGCCTATGAGGAGAAGTACGGCGCGGCGCCGACCGTGTACGCGGTGCAGACCTGGGACGCGGCGAACGTGCTGAGCCGGGCGCTGCGCACGGCGACCGGACTGGGCGGTGACGCGGTCGGCGCGGCGCTCGGCTCGATCGGGACGATCGACGACAGCCCGCGCGGCCCGTGGAGCTTCGACGGCCAGTCGCCGAGGCAGGCGTTCTATCTCCGCCAGGTCGAGCAGCGCGGCGACGCGCTCGTCAACGCCGTGGTCTCCGACCTCGGCGAGTCGAGCCAGTGACCAGCTAGCCGGGCGGCCAACGGACCTGACTGTGGCGAACTGGGTCGACATCGGCGTGATCGCGGTGCTCAACGGGCTGGCGATCGGGCTGCTGCTGTTCGTCGTCGCGGTCGGCTTGTCCCTCGTGTTCGGCATGATGGACGTCCTGAACCTGGCGCACGGCGCGGTGTTCGTCGCCGGGGCGTACGTGGCGTGGTGGGTGGTGGGTGGGAGCCCGACGTGGACCGGCTGGCTGGCGGCACTCGGTGTCGCGCTGGCCGTCGGCGCCCTGGCCGGTGGTGGGTTGTTGCTGATGACCGGGCCGCTCGCCCGCCGCTCGCACCTCGAGCAGGCGCTGCTGACGCTCGGCGTGGCGCTGGTGGTCGCCGAGCTACTCTCGCTCGCGTTCGGTGAGGACGTCCGCAGCGTGAGCCCGCCGCCCGGGCTCGGCGGCACGGTCAGCGTGCTCGGCAACGCCTACCCCGCTTACCGCTTGTTGCTGATCGCGCTGGGTGCCGGACTTGCCGTGGCGGCGCACGTGGTGGTCGAGCGAACCCCGCTCGGGGCGCTGGTCCGGGCAACCGTCGCCGACCGGGACATGGTGGCCGCGGTGGGCATCGACGCCCGGCTGGTCCGGGCCGGCGTGTTCGTGGTCGGGTCGATGCTGGCAACCACGGCGGGCGTCCTGGGGAGCCCGATCTACAGCCCCCGGCCCGGTCTTGACAGCACGATTCTCATCCTGGCTCTCGTCGTCGTGGTGATCGGCGGTCTCGGGTCGGTCCGCGGTGCGCTCGTCGCCGCGCTGCTGATCGGCCAGATCGAGTCGACCGGTCGCGCTCTGCTGTCCGACCTGGCGTCGTTCCTGCTGTTCGGATCGCTCGCGATCGTGCTGGCGCTGCGGCCCCGTGGACTCTTCGCCGGTGCGATAGGTGGCCAGCATTGACTGGAGCGACACAGCGAACAGGAGACCTCGTGGGCGCAGCCGGCGCTGGTCGGCTCGCCCGGCCACCGTACCGCCCGGGTTACGCGCACGTCGGCTGGCGGGCCGGCACCGCGACGACGGTCGCGGTCCTGGCACTCGCCAGCGCGCCGTTCTTCCTCGCTCCGTACGCCACAACCGCATTGACCAGAATGCTCATCTTCGCGCTCCTCGCTGCCAGCCTCGATCTGCTGGTCGGCATAACTGGGCTGCCCTCGCTCGGCCACGCCGCCTACTTCGGGGTCGGGGCGTACGCGGCCGGCTGGATCGCCGGGCACGGCACAGCAGCAGCTCCGGCCCCGCTGCTCGCGGCGGTCGCCGCCGGTGCGCTGATGGCGGTGGCACTGGGCTGGGTCGCGGTCCGGTCGAGCGGCGTGTTCTTCCTCATCATCACCCTGGCGCTCGCCGAGGTCGTCCGGCAACTGGCGGTGAGCTGGGAACCGGTCACCGGCGGGTCCAACGGCATGTACGGCATCGCGGCCACCCGGGTCGGCGGCACGGCGTTGACGAACGTGGCGCACCTGCACTGGTACGTCCTGTTCTGGTTCCTGGTGGGGCTGCTGGTGCTGTGGTCGCTGTCGGCTTCGCCGTTCGGCGCCACCCTACGCGGTATCCGGGACAACGAACCGCGGATGCGTGCGGTCGGCTACCGGCCGTTCCGCTACAAGCTCGCGGCGTTCGTGGCGGCGGGCGCGGTAGCCGGGCTGGCGGGTGGGTTGCTTGCCGCCCAGCAACGGCTCGCCACGCCCGAAGACCTCGGCTTCACCACCTCGGCGCTGGCGCTACTTGCCGTGGTGATCGGCGGATCCGGAACGATCTGGGGCCCGTGCCTGGGCGCGGCGCTGGTGATCCTGGTCCGGGACTCGTTCGGACCCAGCCTCGACGGCCACGGACCACTCGTCCTCGGCCTGGTCTTCATCGTGGTGGTGTATGCGATGCCAAGGGGGGTGGCCGGGGTGCGCTGGTCCCGCCGGCGACCACAGCTGCGTACGAAGGCGGGGTGAGCGAACTGGACGATGTGCTGCGCTGCGCCGGCGTGCGGCGTACCTTCGGTGCCCTGCGCGCCGTGGACGGTGTCGATCTGGCCGTCGCGCCTGGCGCCCGGCACGCCCTGATCGGGCCGAACGGCGCCGGCAAGAGTACGCTGCTGCGGCTGATCGCCGGCGGCCAGCGCGTCACCAGCGGGCGGATCTGGTTCGACGGGCGCGAGGTCACCAGCGATCCGGAGGTAAGCCGGGCACGGCAGGGGATCGGCCAGACCTTCCAGCGCTCCAGCCTGTTCCGCACGCTGAGTGTGGCCGAGAACGTGGCGCTGGCAGTGCAGCGTACCCGCGGGCGGCCATGGCTCCCGTTCCCACGGCGGCCCGGCTGGGCAGCGCGGGTCGACGAGATGCTCCGACTCGTCGGAGTCGAGGACCGGGCGCACCACCGGGTGGACACACTATCCTATGCGGAGTGCCGCCAGGTAGAAGTGGCGGTGGCGCTGGCGGCGGAACCGCGGATCCTCCTGCTTGACGAGCCGGCCGCGGGTATGTCGGCGGCGGGCACCGCGCGCCTGCTCGAGCTGCTCCGCGGGCTGTCGGCGGAGATCACGCTGCTCTTCGTCGAGCACGACCTGGACATGGTGTTCGAACTCGCGACCGAGGTCACGGTCCTGCACCTGGGCCGCGTGTTGATGTCCGGCGCTCCGACCGAGGTGCAGGCCAGCGAGGAGGTCCAGCGGGCGTACCTGGGTACGGGCCGGCGTGGTGAGCTGTTCACCACCGTGCGGTCCATGGGAGGTGACCATGTCACTCCGGGTACGTGACCTGCGCTCCGGCTACCGGCAGGGAGAGGTGCTCCACGGCGTGGACCTCGACGTTGACCGGGGCCGCGCGCTCGCGCTGTTGGGACGCAACGGTGCCGGCAAGAGCACACTGCTGCTGACCCTGATGGGGCTGGTCAGGCCGACCGGCGGCAGCGTCCGGCTGGACGGACGGGAGCTGGCGGGCGCACGTACCGACCAGATCGCCCGGGCCGGGGTCGCGCTCGTACCGCAGGGTCGGCGCATCTGGCCGACCGTGACCGTACGCGAGCATCTCGTGCTCGCCAACCGTCGCGGCGGCGGTGGGCGAGCGTGGACGATCGATGGCGTTCTCGACCTGTTTCCGGGCCTGGCAGTCCGGCGCCGACACGTGGGCTGGCAACTCTCCGGCGGCGAGCAGCAGATGCTGGCGATGGCCCGCTCACTGCTGACCGGGCCGTCGGTGATCCTGCTGGACGAGCCGTCGGAAGGGCTCGCCCCGGCCGCCGTCGACCAGGTCGCGAGCGCCGTCCGCACGGTAATCGACGGCGGTGTCGCGGTACTCCTCGTCGAGCATGACCTGCACCTCGCCTTCGCCGTTGCCGACTCGGTCGCGGTGCTGGCCCGAGGGGCGGTGGTCCATCAGGTCGACACCGCGGCGTTCCGGCGTGACCCGGACACTGCCCACCGGCTGCTCGGCGTCGCGACGTAGCAGGTTACGGGCCGGCGGCTCAACCCGGGCCGAGGCGCCCGGAGGGCGGAGCGGACGTCAGGGTGCTGGACTCGAACCTGACCCGGGGGTAACACGCCAGGCGGTACCGCTGGCTGCCTACCACCTCCCGGCGAGCTCGCCGAGCAGGAGCCGGAGCGGCCCGCAATGGGCCGCGCACGGGGGGAGGGATGCCGTCCCAGATGTGTAACACCGAACACCGGCAGCCCAGCCGCCAGAGCCCGTCCACTACTGCTCGAGATGGGGCCTACGTCTCCAGCGCCAAGCCCATCCGATGACGAGACTCCCGGCATCCCGAGCTCGGGTACCCCACGGCCCACCCCACCGGCCAGCAGCCCACCGACCACCTCGCCGAGCTGGCGCTGGCCGTCCACATCGGCCGGCGGCGGCTGCTGCACAGCTGATACGGCGATCCCCCACCGCTGCGCAGACGCCCGGTGCTGTTCTGGGGCGTTGCCGGTGCGGTCACCCTGCCGGCCGCGGCGACGACCCCGTTCCTGCCGGCCGCGCACCTGGCACACACCACCGGAGTTCGCCTGCTGTGCGGGGTGGCGGCCGGACTGCTCGCCGCATCGGTCGCGGTATCTACCCGCAACTGGCGTACTCAAAACTGTTGCGAAAACGGCCGTCGCCTCGATACCTGAGTATAACCGAACCTGTCGGCGGCATGCCTTAGGAGGCCACCGATGCGCGCGTTGCCCGCCACCGCGACCGTCGTGTTTCTGATCGTCGCGTTAGCTTCCGCGGCCGGTGGCTCCTCGCCGGCCGTCGCCGCCACACCGTCGTCCGGCACGATCGGGCCAACCGAGCCGCGGGTGGCCTGGGAGGGTCAGCACTATGCGGCCGCCGCGACGCTGTTCCCCGACCTGTGTCCGCCGGAGGTCGACCCAGCCAACGCGCTGTGCGACCACTTCTTCCTTACCGTGGAGGGCGCCGGCGAGGTTGCGGTCGAGATCTCGTGGCCGAGCGCCGACAACGACTTCGACCTTTACGTCTTCGACGACACAGGGGCGCTCGTCGCCTCCTCCGCCCAGGGTGGGACGACATCCGAGCGGGCGACCTTCCAGAACGCCGAGACAAACACGTACGAAGTGCGGGTGAATCCGTTCCTGGTGACCGACTCTGCTTACGGAGGGACCGCGACCTTCACCGAGTCAGAGGTGCCGGTCAACCCGCGCCATCCCACTGGCGGTCTCCGCTTCGGCCCCGCGACCGTGGTCGACGCCCAGCGGACGGAGGGCGAGCCGCTCAACTGGATCGACCAGAGGGGCAACTACTGGGAGTCGGGCCCCTGGGGCTTCAGCACGGCGCAGTCGTTCGTTCACCGGTCCGTCGACGGCGGCGACCAGTTCAACGTCGTGAGCCCGATCGGGCTGCGGCCGGATCCGCCCCCGGGTGGAGGCGACACCGACATTGTGACCGACGACCAGCAGAATGCCTATTTCGTCGACCTCGAGGGCCTCGTCAACCTCGGCGTCGCCGTCTCGAACGACGACGGCAACAGCTGGCGCAAGAACGCGATCGCCACCCAGGACACGATCGACGACCGCCAGTGGTATGCCATCGACAACGGCACGACCGCGGCGGCCGGCGATAATGCGGTCTTCCTTGCCTACCGGCAGGTCCCGCTCGGGTCGTTCATCCTCTCGTCGCCGGGCTCGACCGGACCCGCCGACCCGGTCGGCGGGCTGGTCTTCACGGATTCCTCGGCGGCGCCCAGGACACCCGTCTCGACCGGGGCTCCGTGTGGCCGGCTCGTCTTCGACCCGGTGAGCCGCAACCTCTACTATCCGTGCTCGGCCGGTGACCACGTGGAGGTCACAGTGGGGCATGTGGACCCGGGCCAGCGCACCGGGATCGAGTTCCGGAACGTGCAGGCTCCGGCCTCCCCCGGCGGTGGACCCGTCGGCGACATCTTCCCCGGCGTGACAGTCGACGACGCCGGAAACCTCTACGTCGTCTGGGTGGACGAGTCAGACCACAACGTCTACTACGCGGCCTCGGGCGACGCGGGTGCCACCTTCGGCCCCGCCACCCAGGTGAACGGGCGCCCCGCGAACACGAATGTCTTCCCGTGGGCGGTCGCGGGCGCCGAGGGACGGCTCGCCGTCGCCTGGTACGGGAACGAGACCTTCCTCGACTCGGACAACATGCCTTCCTGGTACAACGACCGCCGCGCCGCGACCGCCTTCGAGTGGTTCGGCTACGTGGCCGTGGTGCGAGACGCAGACAGCGCGGCCCCACGCATCGCCCAGCAACGCTTCACCGACAAGCCGATGCACTACGGCCAGATCTGCAACGCCGGCCTCGGCTGCACGCTCACGGGAGGCGACCGCACGATGGCGGACTTCTTCGCCATCGCGCTCGACCGTGACGGCGCCATCCGTGTCGTCTACAACGACACGACCAGCCAGCACCACGGCGCGCACCTGTTCGAGACGCGCCAGCTCCAGGGCCTCGGCCTGCTGGGTGGCAGGCTACGAGGGGAAGCACCGACGAACCCGGTCTCCGATCCGACCGGTGACGCCCAATCGCCGCACTACTCACCGGTGGGGCCGGGTCCGAACCTCTCGCACCTCGACCTCACCGGTCTGCGCCTAAGCCAGCCGGACGAGCAGACACTTCGCGTCGAGATGACCCTCGCCTCGAGCCCGGAGAACGCGCTCAACCGGACACCACCTCCGGGAAAGGATGCGGCGGTCTGGCTCACGCGCTTCCAGGCGCTCTCGATCGGTGACGGGCTCCCGCTGGAAGGGCCCGAGGAGGCGTTCCGGATCTTCTACGTCGGGGCCGAATCGGTCGGCGGCGGCCGGCTGACCTTCTTCGCCGGCAGTGGCGAGTCCGCCCAGGAGGAGGTCCCCGGCAACGGCTGCACGACCACGACGCCGGAGAGCTGCAAGGTTGTCCAGTACCCGAGCGAGTTCCAGGCCGAGGGGAACATCGAGGGCAAGACGATCACGATCAACGTCCGGCTCCCCTTCGGGTTCGGGCCCGACCGGCCGGTCAAAGGCGCGACACTTTACAGCGTCACCGGGCTCACGGCGGGCCGTAACGCAGATGCGGCCGACATCTACGCGGACGTCGACGCGACAGCGGCGTTCGACGTCGACCTCGCCGCAGGAGAGTAGCGGGCTACGGACCGGACAGGGTCGCCGAGGGTTGCTCTCGAGCTGGCCGGCCGGACTCAGCCGCCGTAGCTGAGCCCGTGCCCGAAGGGATAGAGCGCACCCGTCCCGTCCGCGCGCGGAATCGTGACCGGGAGCTTGCCGACCGGATCGACCTCCCCGAACAGCACGCGGGTCAACGACTCCATCGAGGCGGTCGTGAAGCCGTAGGTCGCAAGGTAGGTCGGCGCGTCGGTGAGCTGCGAAATGTCGTACGGGTTGCGCATCCCCGAGACGACGACCGGCTTGCCCGCCTCGAGCAACGCCGCGACCAGGGCCTGCTGAGCGCCGCCGACGCGGTGGGCAGCCCGGTGTCGACGTCGACACTGGCCGCGTTCATCGTCGACACCACCACGAGAGCGCTGTCCGCAGCTCCGGCCACCGCCGCGTCGATCCTGGCCTGGCTGGGTGTCGAGCCCGTCTCCAGGACCGTGACGGTCTGGCCACGCCGGCTGATCGCGTCGCCGAGCGTTCTCGTCGTCGTCACACCCCAGCCAGTCACGAGAACGTTCCGCGGGTCATCAGTCAACGGCAACACGCCTGCGTCGTTCTTGACCAGTGTCGTGGTGTGGTCGGTGATGACCTGCGCGTCCTCGAGGTGGTCGGGCGCGCCCACGATCTTGTCCGCCAGCTCGACGTCCGCAAACGGATCGTCGAACAGACCCCGCTGCAGCTTCAGCCGCAGGATCCGGTAGACCGACTCGTCGAGGCGCCGCGGGGAGATCTCGCCGCTGCGGACTGCGCCGAGCACCGCGTTGTGGGCCACGTCCGTCTGCGGTGCCAGCACGAGCTGGTCAGCTCCGGCCTGGAACGCCTCGACCGGCGCGACGTCGGGTGGGAACGTGCCCGTCGCCCCGCCCATGTCGAGCGCGTCGGTGACGATGAGCCCGTCGTAGCCGAGCTCTTCGCGCAGCAGTCCGGTGAGGATGGGCTCGGACATCGTCGCAGGGGCACCACTCGGGTCGACCGACCGGAGCACGACGTGCGCGGTCATGATCGTGTCGACGCCCGTGTCGATGGCGGCCTGGAACGGCGGCAGGTCGATCGCCTCGAGCTGCTCGCGGGTGTGGGTGACCTCCGGGAGCCCGAAGTGGCTGTCCACGGCAGTGTCGCCGTGGCCGGGGAAGTGCTTGGCCACCGCGGCCACCCCGCCGTCGTGGTATCCGTCCACCTGGGCGGCCACAAGATCGGACACCAGAGCGGGGTCCTCACCGACCGACCGGATGCCGATGACCGGGTTGGCGGGGTTGACGTTGACGTCGGCCACAGGTGCGTAGTTCTGGTTGATCCCGACGGCCGCCAGCTCGGTGCCGATGACCTCGGCCGAGCGGTGTGCGTCCGCTGCCGATCGTCCCGCGCCGAGGGCCATGTTGCCGGGCATCGCGGTGGCTGGGGCGCCGAGCCGGAAGACCAGGGCGCCGCCCTCCTGGTCGGTGGAGATGAGCAGCGGGATCGGTTGCCGCTGGCCGGTGGCCACCGCCTGGAGCCCGTTGGACAACCCGGCGATCTGCCGCGGGTTCCGCAGGTTGTCCGGCCCGCGGGCGGCGGTGAAGTAGATGATCCCACCCGGCTGGTACTTGTCGATGACCTCGGCCGGAGTGCTGACGCCGTACAGCCGCTGGTTGCCCGCGGCTGCGGTCTCGGTCACCGTGTGGGCGTCCTGGCCGAACACCTCGACGACGAACAGCTGCCCGACCTTCTCCTCCAGCGTCATGTGCCGGAGCATCTTGATGATCTTGCCACGGAGCCTCGCGTCGCCCGAGTGCCCAGGCGCATCGCGGTCCGCCACACTGGTGGGGACCGGCTGCGCCGCGACGCCCGACGTCAGAACCGCGGACGATAGAAGCACACCAACCGCGACCACGGCGACGTAGGCACGTCGACCGAACCGATGGCGCATGCTCGCCTCCTGGGAAGAGAGTGTCGTCAGGCACTACGCAATGGGACGGCGTCGTGGCGAGCCGAGACCCACTCAGGTTGACCAGAAGCTATCAAGATCGCAACCCGTGGGCCGGGGTGACAGCGCGGGGCTCTATCGGTTCCTCCGGGCACGGCGTACCTGGACGAACACCACGGCTGCCAACGCCACCGCACCACCCGCGTCGAGCAGGTAGGACGGGGTCAGCAGCAGCACCGTGGCGGCGACGACCGCCAGCCGCTCCGCCAGGGTGGT
>WHTB01000392.1 GCA_009379735.1 Propionibacteriales bacterium | reverse complement strand
TGTCGTCGTCCCCGACCTGGACGCCGCGGCCGCCCACCGGGTCGCAGCCCGGCTGACCTCGGGCGGCCTCGTCTCCGACGGCGACTCGCCGTGGACCAGCATCACCGCGTGCGTCGGCGCCCCCGCCTGCAGCAAGGCGGTCGGCGACACCCGTGCGCTCGCCGAACAGCTTGCCGCGAATCCTCAGCAGCGCAGCGGTCTGCCCATCCACGTGGTGGCCTGCGAGCGCCGGTGCGGTGCTCCGGCGGGCCCCCACACGACCGTGTACGCCGGGATTTCCTCATGACCGTGGCACCTCCACCACGCAGGTACGAGTACGAGACCGACGCGGCAGCGATCTACCGCCGGTCGTTCGCCCTCATCCGCGCCGAGTCCGATCTCCGCCAGCTGCCACCCGACGCGGAGAAGCTCGCCGTACGCATGGTCCATGCGGCCGGCCAGACCGACCTGACGCAGGACCTGGTCATCCACCCCGACCTGGTGTCGACGGCGCGGCGGGCCCTGCACGCCGGCGCACCGGTACTCACCGACGCGCACATGGTTGCCTCCGGCGTCACCCGCGCACGGCTACCCGCCGACAACGACGTGCTGTGCCTGCTCCACGATCCGCGCGTCCCCGAGCTGGCCCGTCGCTGGGGAACGACCCGGTCCGCTGCAGCGGTGTCGCTGTGGGCCGACCGCCTCGACGGCGCCGTGGTGGCGATCGGAAACGCGCCGACCGCGCTGTTCCATCTGCTCGAGCTGATCGACGCGGGCGGCCCCCGGCCGGCGGCGATCGTCGGCGTGCCGGTGGGCTTCGTCGGCGCGGCCGAGTCCAAGCAGGCACTGGTCGATCACGAGCAGCAGATCCCCTACCTCGCCGTGCGCGGACGCCGCGGCGGCTCCGCGATGGCCGCCTCGGCGGTCAACGCCCTCGCGCAGGAGGCAGAGTGACCGGTCGACTGTACGGCGTCGGGCTCGGTCCAGGAGACCCCGAGCTGGTCACCCGCAAGGCGGCCCGCCTGATCGCGGACGCCGACGTGGTCGCGTACCACGCAGGGACGCACGGCAACTCCATCGCTCGCGCCATCGCGGCCGACCTCATCCCCGCGACGGCGTTCGAGGAGCGGCTCATCTACCCCGTGACGACCGGGATCACGAACCACCCCGGTGGCTACGCCGGCGCGATGGCCGACTTCTACGAGGAGTCCGCCCGGCGCCTTGCCGCACATCTCGAGGTGGGCCGAGACGTCGTCGTGCTCGCCGAGGGCGACCCCTTGTTCTACGGCTCGTTCATGTACATGCACGACCGGCTCGCCGACAGCTTCGAGACGGAGGTGGTGCCGGGAGTGACCTCGGTCTCGGCGGCGTCGGCAGCGGTCGCAAGCCCACTCGTACGTCAGACCGATGTGCTCACCGTGCTGCCCGGCACCCTTCCCGAACCCGAGCTCGCCCGCCGTCTCGCCGACACCGACGGCGCCGTCATCATGAAGCTCGGGAGGACGTTCCCGGCAGTGCGGGCGGCGCTCGCCGCCGCCGGTCGGCTGGGAGAGGCGCTGTACGTCGAGCGCGCCTCGACCGGCCGCGAGGTCGTCTTGCCGGTGAAGGACGTCGACCCCGGCACTGTCCCGTACTTCTCGATCATCCTGGTGCCAGGTGACACCACGCCGCACGCGCAGCGCCACGAGAGCCCGGGGTCCGCACCGGCCGCCGAGCCGCCCGCCGCCGCCGAGCTGCTCGTGGTCGGTCTCGGCCCGGGCGACGACGGCTGGACAACCCCCGAGGTGAGCGCGGCGCTTGCGAGCGCAGACCATGTGGTCGGTTACGCGACCTACGTCAACCGGGTACCACAGCGGGCCGGCCTGCAGCGGCATGCCACCGGCAACACCGTCGAGATCGACCGGGCCAGGCATGCGCTCGACCTTGCCCTGGCCGGCCAACGGGTGGCCGTCGTGTCCGGCGGCGACGCGGGAGTGTTCGGCATGGCGGCCGCGGTGTTCGAGGCGGCCGAGGACGAGAAGTATGCCGGGGTGGCGGTGCGGGTCCTGCCGGGCCTGACCGCGATGCAGGCCGTGGCCGCCCGAGCGGGCGCTCCGCTCGGTGCGGACTTCGCGGTGCTGAGCCTGTCGGATCGGCTCAAGCCGTGGGCCCTGATCGAGCGTCGGCTCGTCGCGGCGGCCGAGGCCGACTTCGTGCTCGGCATCTACAACCCGGCATCACGGTCGCGCACCACGCAGGTGGCGCAGGCGCGGGAGATCCTGCTCCGGCACCGCCCCGCGGACACCGTCGTCGTGGTCGGCCGGGACGTGGGCCGGGGCGGCGAGTCGGTGGAGGTCACCACGCTCGGCGAGCTCGACGTCTGCTCGATCGACATGCGCTGCCTACTGCTGATCGGTTCTTCGGGCACCCGGGTGACCCGGACGGGCGCGGTGTGGACCCGGCGCTCCGCAACCTGAGGCCGCGGACGGTCAGGGCACCCGCTCCCGGTGCGGGTCATAGAGGTACGAGCCCCTGACCTCACCGGCACCCAGCGCCTGACCGACGATGATCACTGCGGTATGCCGCAGCCCGGCGGCCTCGACCTGGTCGGCGATGTCGGCCAGGGTGCCGCGCAGGACCAGCTCGCTCGGCCGGGTCGCGTGCGCGACGACGGCGACCGGGCACTCCGCCCCGTATTCCGGAACCAGATCCTCCACCAGCGAGCGGATGCGGGTGATCGCCAGGTGCAGGACCATGCTCGCGCGGGTTTTCGCCAGCTGGGCAAGGGATTCGGACTCCGGCATCCGCGTCGAACGCGCCTGGGTCCGGGTGAGGACCACCGTCTGCACGAGCTCGGGGACGGTGAGCTCGGTGCGGAGCAGGGCGGCGGCGGCGGCGTACGCGGGGACGCCGGGGGTGACGTCCCACGGCACTCCGGCCTGGTCGAGGCGACGGGTCTGCTCGGCCAGCGCCGAGTAGATCGACGGGTCTCCGGAGCACAGCCGTACGGCGTCCAGCCCGTCCTGATGTGCCGAAACCAGGTGCCCGGTGATCTGGTCGAGGTCGAGGTGCTGGGTGTCGACGAGCCGGGTGGCGTCCGCGCAGTGCGCGAGCACCTCGTCATCGATGTAGGTCCCTGCATACAGGCACACCGGCGACTCTTTGAGCAGTGCGACGGCACGCACCGTCAGCAGGTCGGCCGCTCC
>WHTB01000174.1 GCA_009379735.1 Propionibacteriales bacterium | reverse complement strand
TGCGTGCGCAGTACCTCGACCGGATGGACATCGAGCGCGAGCGCGGCATCACGATCAAGAGCCAGGCGGTCCGGCTGCCCTGGCAACCGACGGTCGGCGACGACACCGCGACGACCTTCGTGCTGAACATGATCGACACCCCGGGTCACGTCGACTTCACCTACGAGGTGTCGCGCTCGCTGGCGGCCTGTGAGAGTGCGGTGTTGCTCGTCGACGCCGCCCAGGGCATCGAGGCGCAGACGCTCGCCAACCTGTACCTGGCGATCGACGCCGACCTGCACATCATCCCGGTGCTCAACAAGATCGACCTGCCGAGCGCCGACCCCGAGAAGTATGCCGCCGAGCTGGCCCACATCATCGGCTGCGACGTGTCCGACGTACTCCAGGTCTCGGCCAAGACCGGTGACGGCGTCGAGGAGCTGCTCAACCTGATCGTCGCGCAGACACCGCCGCCGGAAGGTGACGCGGACGCGCCGCCGCGGGCACTGATCTTCGACTCGATCTACGACACCTACCGCGGTGTCGTCACGTACGTCCGGGTGATCGACGGCAAGCTCCGCCACCGCGACCGGATCACGATGATGTCGACGGGCGCCACCCACGAGATGCTCGAGGTCGGGGTGATCTCGCCCGAGCCCATCAAGGCCCGGGAGATCGGCGTCGGCGAGACCGGCTACCTCATCACCGGGGTGAAGGAGGTGCGCCAGTCACGGGTCGGCGATACCGTCACCTCTGCTGTCCATGGGGCCACCGAGGCGCTCAGCGGCTACCGGCACCCCAACCCGATGGTCTACTCCGGGCTCTACCCGATGGACGGCGACGACTACCCCAACCTGCGCGACGCGCTCGACAAGCTGCAGCTCAACGACGCCGCGCTCGCCTATGAGCCGGAGACGTCGGGCGCGTTGGGGTTCGGCTTCCGCTGCGGCTTCCTCGGCCTGCTGCACATGGAGATCGTGCGTGAGCGGCTGGAGCGCGAGTTCAACCTCGACCTGATCTCGACCACCCCCAACGTGGTCTACCGGGTGCTGATGGAAGACGGCGCGGAGCACGTCGTCACCAACCCGAGCGAGTACCCCGGCGGCAAGATCGAGCAGGTCTTCGAGCCGGTCGTACGCGCGACCGTGCTGGCGCCCGCGGACTACATCGGGCCGATCATGGAGCTCTGTCAGACCCGGCGGGGCGCACTGAACGGCATGGACTACCTCTCCGCCGACCGCGTCGAGCTGCGCTACACGCTGCCGCTGGCCGAGATCGTGTTCGACTTCTTCGACCAGCTCAAGTCGCGGACGAAGGGCTACGCGTCGCTGGACTACGAGCCGACCGGCGAGCAGGCCGCCGACCTGGTCAAGGTCGATATCTTGCTGCACGGCGACCCGGTCGACGCGTTCAGCGCCATCGTGCACCGAGACTTCGCGTACACGTACGGCGTATCGCTCGCGCAGAAGCTGAAGGAGCTCATCCCGCGGCAGCAGTTCGAGGTGCCGATCCAGGCCGCGATCGGCGCCCGGGTGATCGCCCGCGAGACGATCCGCGCGATGCGCAAGGACGTCCTGGCGAAGTGCTACGGCGGTGACATCACCCGCAAGCGCAAACTGTTGGAGAAGCAGAAGGAGGGCAAGAAGCGGATGAAGATGGTCGGCCGGGTCGAGATCCCGCAGGAGGCGTTCATCGCGACGTTGTCCACGACGGACTCGTCGCCGGGCAAGAAATGACCGCGTACGTCCGCTCGGTCAACGCCGGCCGGGCGGTCGACGCCGCCTGGGCCGGGACGGTCGGGCGGACGGCGATCGACAAGCGGCCGTGTGTTGGTGCGGTCAGGGTCGGGCCGCTCGGCCTCGAGATCGACGAGCAGGCCGACCACAAGCACCACGGTGGGCCTCACCAGGCGGTGTACGCCTTCGCCCGCGAGGACCTGGACCGTTGGGCCGGCCGGCTGGGCCGAGACCTGCACGACGGCCAGTTCGGCGAGAACCTCACCACGTCCGGTATCGACCTCAACGAGTCGCTGATCGGGGAGCAGTGGGCCGTTGGCTCGGTGCTGCTCGAGGTGGCCGACGTCCGCATCCCGTGCTCGGTCTTCGCGAACTGGCTCGACCAGCGGGGCTGGGTCAAGACGTTCACGGCCGAGGCGCGGCCCGGTCCGTACCTGCGCGTGTTGGAGGCTGGTGAGATCACCGCGGGTGACGAGATCGTCGTCGTCCACCGACCCGGTCACGAGGTGACGGTCGGGCTCGCGTTCCGCGCCCGGACCACCGAGCGGCACCTGCTGCCCCGCCTGCTTGGCGTGCCCGCGCTCGCCCCGGACTCCCGTTTGGTCGCGGAGAAGTACGCCGCTGGCGCGGGTGTCGTTGCGAACACGTGATGAGACCCCCTACCCATTGGTAACGATCTCCTCTACCGTGCTGCAAGCACCGAACCGGTCCACATAGGGTCGACCCTGTCCAGGTGGCCCGCTAAGGGAGTCCGATGTCTGCCGCTTTGTCTTCCGCCGACGACCACAGCGTCGTCGAGAACCGCGCCGCGAACGTCGGTCGGATGTTGTTCGACCGGGTGCAGCAGACCCCGGACCGTGAAGCCTACCGATTCCCGGTCGGGGAAGCCTGGGAGTCGGTGACCTGGGCCCAGACCGGCGACCGGGTACGTACCCTCGCGGCCGGTCTGGTGGCGCTGGGCATCGAGCCGGAGCAGCGCGTCGCGATCGCGTCGAACACCCGCTACGAGTGGGTGCTAGCCGACCTCGCGATCATGTGCTCCGGCGCGGCGACGACCACGGTTTACCCGAGCACGATGGGCTCCGACGTCGGGTTCATCCTGTCCGACTCGGAGAGCCGCGTGGTGTTCGCGGAGGACGACGAGCAGATCGCCAAGATCCGTGAGCGCCGCAGCGAGCTGCCGGTACTCACCAAGATCGTGACGTTCGACGGCACCACCGACGGCGAGCTGGTGATCTCGCTGGACGACCTCGAGGCGCTGGGTGCGAAGCAGCTCAGCGACACCCCGAATGTCGTCGACGAGCGGGTCGAGGCGACCCAGGGAGACAGCCTCGCCACGCTGATCTACACCTCCGGGACGACCGGGCGGCCGAAGGGCGTCCGGCTCCGGCACAGCGGCTGGACGTACGAGGGCTCGGCCGTGGCGGCTCAGAACATCCTGCATGTCGACGACGTGCAGTACCTCTGGCTGCCGATGGCGCACTCGTTCGGCAAGGTGCTGCTCACCACCCAGCTGTCGATCGGCTTCGCGACCGCGGTCGACGGCCGGGTCGACAAGATCATCGACAACCTGGCGGTGGTCCGCCCGACGTTCATGGGCGCGGCACCACGCATCTTCGAGAAGGCCCATGGGCGCATCGTGACGATGGCCGAGCAGGAGGGAGGCGCGAAGGCGAAGATCTTCGCGTGGGCCACGAAGGTGGGACGCGACGTCGCCCGCCGCAAGCTGGCGGGTGAGCCTGTGCCGGCCGTACTCGCGGCTCAGCACAAGGTCGCGGACAAGCTGGTGTTCTCGAAGATCCGGGCCCGGTTCGGGGGCCGGGTGCGGTTCTTCATCTCGGGGGCCGCGGCGCTGAGCCGCGACGTCGCCGAGTGGTTCTACGCCGCCGACATCCTCATCCTCGAGGGGTACGGGCTCACCGAGACGTCGGCCGGCTCGGCGGTCAACCGGCCGGACAACTTCAAGTTCGGCACGGTCGGCATCCCGTTCTCCGGCACCGAGTTCAAGATCGCCGTGGACGGCGAGATCATGATCAAGGGCCCCGGGGTGATGGAGGGCTACAACGGCCTCGACACGCAGACGGCGGAGACGTTGACCGACGACGGCTGGTTCCACACCGGAGACATCGGCGAGATCGACGCCGACGGCTTCGTCCGCATCACCGACCGCAAGAAGGACCTGTTCAAGACGTCGGGCGGCAAGTACGTCGCGCCGTCGACCATCGAGGGCCAGTTCAAGGCGGTCTGCCCGTACGCCAGCCAGATCGTCGTGCACGGTGCCGACCGCAACTTCTGCACCGCGATCATCACCCTCGACCCGGATGCGATGGCGCAGTGGTCCGAGCACCACGGCCAGGCCGGGCGCAGCTACGCCGAGATCGTCGCCACGCCCGAGGTCAACGCGATGGTCGAGGGCTACGTCAAGGAGCTCAACTCCCGGCTCAACCGCTGGGAGACGATCAAGAAGTTCATCCTGCTCGAGCACGACCTGTCGGTGGAGTCCGGCGAGATGACGCCGTCGATGAAGGTCAAGCGCAAGGTGGTCGAGGACAACTACCGCGACCGGCTGGACGGCCTGTACTCCTGACACGTGTCAGGCGGAACGTGCGGCGGGGCGCACGAACTGTCTGACAACTCTCACCACACCGCGGCGCGCCGGCGCGCGCGGATCGTCTGGCAGTCGGCTGAGAGAATGGTCGGGTGCCCTCCGCGCTTCCTGACGGTCAGCCGGCGCCCGCCGACGGCGGGCTGCCGGAGGCGGCGCTGGCGGCGCACGGCCAGCAGGCGTTCGGCGTCTACGTCCACGTGCCGTTCTGCGCCGTGCGGTGCGGCTACTGCGACTTCAACACCTACACGGCGAGCGAGCTCGGTCCCGGCCTGGTCGCCGGGGCGTCGCAGGCGTCGTACCACCAGGCGGCGGCCGCCGAGATCCGGCTGGCGGCCAAGGTGCTGGCAGCGGCGCCGCACCGGCCGGTCGACACGGTGTTCTTCGGCGGTGGTACGCCGACCCTGCTGCCGGCCGACCGGCTGGCCGACGTGCTCGGGGCGGTACGCGACGAGCTCGGCCTGGCCGGCGACGCCGAGGTCACGACCGAGGCGAACCCCGACTCGGTCGACCCCGCCGGCCTGGCCCGGCTGCGCGCGGCCGGGTTCACCCGGGTGTCGTACGGGATGCAGTCGGCCGTGCCTCACGTACTCGCCACCCTCGACCGCACCCACGACCCCGAACGGGTGCCGCAGGCGGTGCAATGGGCCAGGGAGGCGGGCTTCGAGCAGGTCAGCCTCGACCTGATCTACGGCACCCCGGGGGAGTCGCTCGGCGACTGGCGGCGGAGCCTCGAGTCCGCGCTCGCGATGGAGCCCGACCACGTGTCCGCATACGCGCTGATCGTGGAGGACGGCACCGCGCTCGCCCGCCGGGTCCGCCGCGGGGAGGTCCCGGCGCCCGACGATGACGACCTGGCCGACAAGTACGCACTGGCCGACGAGCTGCTCGGGCAGGCCGGGATGACGTGGTACGAGCTGTCCAATTGGGCCGTCGACGACGCCGCCCGCTGCCGGCACAACGAGACCTACTGGACCGGCGGCGACTGGTGGGGAGTCGGGCCGGGCGCACACTCCCATGTCGGCGGCGTCCGCTGGTGGAACGTGCGGCATCCGGTGGCCTACGCGGCCCGGCTGGCCGACGGGGTGAGCCCCGTGCACGCCCGCGAGGTGCTGGACGACGAGACCCGCCGCGTCGAGCGGGTGCTGCTGGAGGCCCGGCTGGCCGTCGGCCTCGACGTGGCGGTGCTGGACCCCGGCGGACGTCAGGCGGCGGCTGATGCGGTGGCCGACGGGCTGGCCACCGCCGATGCGCTGGAGCAGGGGCGGGTCGTCCTCACCCTGCGCGGGCGGCTGCTCGCCGACGCGGTCGTGCGGGCGCTGCTGCCGTAGCCGGTCAGGTGACCATCCGGATGGTGAGCGGGTACCGGTACGGCTCGCCGTTGCTGCTCCGCACCGCCGCGATGACCATGAAGACCAGCCACAGCACGCCGACCACCGGCAGCAGGAGCAGGCCGATCAGCAGCAGCAACGAGAACGCCGCGACGATGGCATAGAGCAGGAACGAGAGCTGGAAGTTCAACGCCTCGACCGCCTGCTGCCGGGCGAACGCCGAGCGCTTGTCGACGAGGATCATCACGATCAGCGGTGCCAGGAACCCGATCAGCAGCGGGCCGAGGTGGGCGGCCAGCACCCACGACTGGGTCTCCGACTGGGTGAAGGGTCGTGGCCCGAATCCGTACGGCGGGAAGTCGGGGGGCGGCGGTCCGGAGCCCGGTGGAGGCGGCAGGCCGAAGTTGTTGTCGGGCTGCCCGTCTTCGGGTGGTGTCGTCGTCATCGCATCCTCACCCCTCCGCCGCCGTGACGAAGTCGATCAGCTCCTCGACCTTCCCGAGCAAGGCGGGTTCAAGATCAGCGTACGTCGCGACTCGCGAGAGGATGCGCTGCCAGGCACGGGCGATGTCGGCCTGGTCGCGGTGCGGCCAGCCGAGGGCCTGGCAGATGCCGTTCTTCCACGGCACGGACCGCGGGATCGTCGGCCACTCGGTGAGGCCGAGCCGGTCGGGTTTGACCGCCTGCCAGACGTCGACGTACGGGTGTCCGACGACCAGGACCTGCTGGCCGTGCGGTCCGCGGCGTACCGCCTCGGCGATCTTGGTCTCCTTGGAGCCCGGCACGAGGTGGTCGACCAGCACGCCGATCCGCCCGCCCTGGTCGGGTCGCAGCTCGGCGACCACCGACGGCAGGTCGTCAACGCCCTCGAGGTACTCGACCACCACGCCCTCGAGGCGCAGGTCGTCGCCCCAGACCCGCTCGACCAGCTCGGCGTCGTGCCGGCCCTCGACATAGATGCGGCTGGCCCGGGCGACCCGTGCCTTGGCGCCTGGCACAGCCACCGAGCCCGACGCGGTACGGGTCTGCCGCGGTGGCGGCTTGGCCTTCGGGGCCTGCAGGACCACCGGCCGCCCCTCGTGCAAGAAGCCCGGCCCGAGCGGGAAGGTGCGGCGTTTTCCCTTGCGGTCCTCGAGATCCACGGTCGCGAGGTCGCGGTCCCAGCGCAGGACGGCGCCACAGAACCCGGTCATCACCTCCTCGACCACCAGGTCGACCTCGAGGGTCAGGTTGGTCGACCGGCCACGCTTGGGTGCGCGCCAGTCGGAGGCGAGTACGTCGGGACCGTAGCGGTCGATGGGAGACACGCCGGGAGACGCTAGCCGCCGGTGCGGTCCGACACCGGCTGGCTCGCCGCAGCGGCCTCGACTCCCTGCCGGTCGATCTGCCGCCACTGCGGCCGCACGGCGGGCAGCATGGTCGCGACCAGGTAGGCGAAGCCCATCAGCAGGAGTGCGGGCGAGATCCCGACGCCGGCGACGAGGGCACCGCCGGCCAGGCTGCCGAGCGGGATGCCGGCCCAGGCGAGCGACGTCGTCAGCGACGACACCCGGCCGATCAGGTGCTTGGGGATCCGTTCGAAGATCACCGCACCGAGGATCGGGTTGAGGAACCCGGCCGCGAAGCCGCCGGCCATCCCGACCGCCAGCACGGCCGGGATCGGCGCGTCGAGGGCGAGCGCGACGTAGCGCGGAGCGCCGGCGACGAGGAACGCGACGAGGTAGGTCGCGAAGCGCGGCAACCGCTCGGCGATCGCCGTGGCGAGCACGCTGCCGACGACAGCCGCGCCGGAGAAACAGGCGAACAGGGTGCCGACGACGGCGACGCTGTGCCCGCTCTCGTACGCCCACACCGGCACCAGGACCACGACGTACGCCTGGTCGAGCAGGTTGGTGACGGCGAGCATCCCGACCATCGCGACGAGGACGGCGTCGCCGCGCAGGAACTGCCAGCCGCTGCGCAGCCGGGCCACATAACCCAGCTCGTCCTCGTCCTCGACGTGGTGCACCCGGCGCGGCGCCGTCAGCGCGATCAGCGCCGCGGAGATCCCGAAGCTGGCGGCGTCGATGACCAGGGCCATGGCGGGACCGACGACGGCCACCAGGGCGCCGGCGAGGGCGGCACCGGCCGTGCTGGCCAGCCGCTCGACGACCCCGACGAGTCCGGTGACCCGCTCCAGCGAGACGCCGGCGCCCTCGGCGATGTCGGGCACCAACGCATGTTTCGCGGAGTCGCCCGGCCCGCGTAACACGCCGGCCACGGCAACGATCGCGAGCAGGGCGCCGAGGTGCAGGAGGTCGAGCGCGTGCAGCAGGGGGACGAGCCCGACCACGACGACGCTGGCGGTGTCGGCGAACAGGATCACCCGCCTGGCCCCGAACCGGTCGATGATCGGGCCGCCGAGGGCCTTCGCCACGACGTACGGCGCCATCTCGGTGAAGGCGACCAGCCCGGTGAGGGTCGCGCTGCCGGTCGTGGTCAGCACCAACCAGGGGATCGCGATCATCGACAGCCGAGTGCCGGCCAGGGAGATGACCTCGGCACTCAGCCAGCCGACGAGGGATCTCACGGCTGGTCCTCGGTGGGTCCCACCGAGCCGGGACGCGGGAACGTGTGCAGGTGGAACGTGACGGGCATTGCCCCCGCAGCCGCCGCACCGTCCGGTCCCGGGTCGGCGGCCTGCCAGCGGTCGAGCACGCCGGTGATCTCGTCGCGGAGCCCGCGGGCCTGGTCGGGAGTGAGTCGGAGCTGCCAGTCACTGAGGGCGTGGACTCGTCGCCACGCGTCCGGGAGCCGGGGGCGCTCTCCGACGGCCCGCTGGAGGATCTCGGTGTAGACCACGACGGCGGCCTGGCCGAAGGCGTCCAGCGCTGCGCGCGCGTCAGGATCAGGGCTGTCGTCGCTGGTGTAGGTCATCGGGGTGGCGGCCCGCCACCACCGGTCCCGGCCGTTGCCGCGGGCCTCGTCCTCGACCACGAACCCGTGCTGGGCGAGCTGGCGCAGGTGGTAGCTGGTGGCGCCGGTGTTGAGACCGAACCTCGCGGCCAGCCGGCTCGCCGTCGACGGCCCGGTGATGCGCAGCTCGCCCAGCATCCGAAGCCGCACGGGATGGGACAGCGCGCGCAGCGCGGCTGGCTTCGGTGTCGTCCGTCCGTCGTCCACAGCGGCATGCTAGAACCACAAAGAAGTCTTTGCAAAGAGTTCTATGCAATGTGCGGGAGCCGCCGTCACTCGCGTCGAGATTGCGCGAGTGCACGGGCTGGGGGCGCGGTGGGTGTGCATACGTGCAATGTCGGCGCGAGCATTCCGGGGGTTACTCGCGTCGAGATTGCGCCAGTGCACGGTCAGTCGAACGGCGGCGGATGCTGCTCGGGCAGTCGGCGTCGCGCTAC
>WHTB01000213.1 GCA_009379735.1 Propionibacteriales bacterium | reverse complement strand
GCGATCAACTCTCCCGGCCCAACCGGCAGGGGCACGATCTGTCATCAGGACTCAACGTCCAGGAGGAAAGAGTGCTCACCTGCCGGCGGCTACCAGTCCCGAGTCTGCCGGATGGCCGACTCGCTAACACTCATTAGGAGGAAAGCGCCGTCGACTTGCAGCGGGCTGATCTCGGATTCCCGGCCGCTCGGATGCGTCCGGGGCGGTACGGCTTCGAAAAGGATGAGCTCAACGGCGTGTTCATCTGCAGGAAAGGAGGGTGGCGCCGGTCGTGCCTGCCACCACAGCAACGCGCCTCCGCCGGTGGCGACGCCGACCACGAAGGCAAGGAAGGCCAGGGCGTGTGGTCGCCACTGGGTGGGGACCTTCTGGAACAACGGTGGTCGAGAGGGGCCAATCTGCAGCGTCTCTGTCGGCTGTTGCGCTGTGTGATCGTCGGGATCGCGCACATGCAAACCATATGCACGGCGGGCGTCGCGTGACTGCCGAGGCCCGTCAGCAAATTCGGTGTTGAGAAGCAGTGAGCCCCAGGTCGCATGTGCGGTGACCTGGGGCTTGCTCGCGCGCTCGGAGGTGTGCTCGGAGGTGTGCTGGCTCGGAGGTGCGCGCTCGGAGGGATTCGAACCCCCAACCTTCTGATCCGTAGTCAGATGCTCTATCCGTTGAGCTACGAGCGCTGGGCCAGGTGAGTTTAGCGTGCGGTTTCGGCGAGACGAAATCGGCACCGGCGCCCACGAAGCCAGGTCTGGCACGCATCCAGCAACTGTCCGGAGATGGTGCGCCGGCGCATGGATTCCGGCGCCCTGTTCGGACAGTTGCTGGTTGATGAAGCCGGTGTCGGTCTCGATCCGACCCACCGCCACCCGTACCCGATCACCCCCACTCCTGCAGGCGTGGGGATGGTCGAGAACGGCGCGGGCCCGTGCCGTTCCAGGGGGCCGGATCAGCCGCGCCAGGCGACGGCCCCCTTTTGCCTTCGGACGTACCAAAGGATGTCCCGCGAAACGCATAAAAGCCCAGGTCAGAGGGGGTTTTCGGCTTTGTGAGCGACTTCACGACCCCCCGATTAGCGCCCCTCGAGAGTCCGGTCCTATGGTGTCTGCAATTGCGCGCCCCGCAGCGTTGCGGATCGTCGTAACTCCACATCAATTCGCCGCCTTCGGGCGGCTGTCGGTGACATCCTGTGAGTCAGGAGATCACCGCGATGCGCGAGAGGGAACAGGTACGCATGACTGCTGAGACTGTGCCAGGGACAGCCACCCCCACGACAGCGCCGACGTCGCATCCGAAGATCTTGGCCTGGGTCCAGGAGATCGCCGAGCTGACCCAGCCCGATGCCGTCCACTGGTGCGACGGCTCCGACGAGGAGTGGACCGCCCTCACCGAAGCCCTGGTCGAGTCCGGCACGTTCGTGCGGCTCAACGAGGAGAAGAAGCCCAACTCGTTCTGGTGCGCGTCCGACCCCACCGATGTCGCCCGGGTCGAGGACCGCACGTTCATCTGCTCGGTCGACGAGGCCGACGCCGGTCCGACCAACAACTGGGTCGCCCCGGACGAGATGAAGGCCACCATGACCGAGCTGTACCGCGGCTCGATGCGCGGCCGCACGATGTACGTCGTGCCGTTCGTGATGGGCCACGTCGAGGCCGAGCACCCGATGTTCGGCGTCGAGATCACCGACTCGGCGTACGTCGTCGCATCGATGCGGGTGATGGCCCGGATGGGGACCACTGTGCTGCGCCGGATGGAGGAGCTCGACGCCGGCTTCGTACCCGCACTGCACTCGGTCGGCGCTCCGCTCGAGCCTGGCCAGGCCGACGTGCCGTGGCCGTGCAGCGACACCAAGTACATCGTGCAGTTCCCCGAGGAGCGGATGATCTGGAGCTACGGCTCCGGGTACGGCGGCAACGCGCTCCTCGGCAAGAAGTGCTACGCCCTGCGCATCGCCTCGGTGATGGCCCGCGACGAGGGCTGGCTCGCCGAGCACATGCTGATCCTCAAGCTGACCTCGCCGGCGGGCAAGGTCCGCTACATCGCCGCCGCGTTCCCCAGTGCCTGCGGCAAGACCAACCTCGCCATGCTCGCGCCGACCATCCCCGGCTGGAAGGTGGAGACGCTGGGCGACGACATCGCCTGGATGCGGATCGGCGAGGACGGCCGGCTGTACGCCGTGAACCCGGAGTTCGGCTTCTTCGGCGTCGCCCCGGGTACGAACGAGAAGACCAACCCCAACGCGATGCGCACCATCGAGGTGGGCAACTCGGTCTTCACCAACGTCGCACTGACCGACGACGGCGACGTGTGGTGGGAGGGCATGGAGAACGAGCCGGCGCACGCGACATCGTGGAAGAAACAGGACTGGACGCCCGACTCTGGCGAGCTGTCGAGCCACCCCAACAGCCGCTACTGCACCCCGATCAAGCAGTGCCCGATCCTGGCACCCGAGTACGACGACCCCAAGGGCGTGCCGATCGACGCCATCTTGTTCGGCGGCCGCCGAAAGACCACGGTCCCGCTGGTGACCGAGGCCCGCGACTGGATGCACGGCACGTTCATGGGCGCCACGTTGTCGTCCGAGACGACGGCGGCGGCGACCGGCGCGGTCGGTGTGGTACGACGCGACCCGATGGCGATGCTGCCGTTCATCGGCTACCACGCCGGCGACTACTTCAACCACTGGATCACCGTCGGCAAGGACAATGACGCCGCCAAGCTGCCCAAGATCTTCTACGTCAACTGGTTCCGGCGCAACGACGAGGGCGGCTTCCTGTGGCCGGGCTTCGGCGAGAACTCCCGCGTGCTCAAATGGGTCGTCGAGCGTCTCGACGGCGACGCCGCGGCCCTCGAGACGCCGATCGGTCACGTGCCGACAGCCGACGCGCTCGACACCGACGGCCTCGACATGACCGACGAGGAGCTCGCCGCCGCGCTCGATGTCGACGTCGAGGAGTGGAAGCAGGAGCTCCCGCAGATCTCCGAGTGGTTCGGCAAGTTCGGCGACAAGCTGCCCGCTGTGTTGTGGACCGAGCTCGACGGTCTGCGCGCACGGCTCGGCGCCTGACCCGGCCTACGACGCGGCGTTCGACCAAAGGGGCCGTCCGTGACTCACGAGTCGCGGACGGACCTTCGTCGTACCGTGCCTTCCCGCTCGCGCCAGGCCTGCTGCTTCGAACGGTTGCCGCAGATCTGCATCGAGCACCACTTGCCCGAGCGCGCGCGGGAGTGGTCGTAGAACGCCCACCGGCAGGTGTCGTTGACGCACACCTTGAGCCGCCGCCAGCTGTCGACCGCCATCGCATCGATGACCAGCTCGAGCAGCGAGCCGGCCGCCCCCGACACCCCTGACGCGGTCGCGCGATGGGTCCAGCCGGAATCGGCCGTGAGGCTGATCGACATCTTGGCGTCGCGGGCGACACTGTTCATCGTCTGCACAGCACTCGGGTCGATGGCGCCGCCGTCGTGGTTGGCCGACAGCGCGTCGCGGAGCGCCTCCCGCAGTGCCACGACCTTTGCCACATCCCGCGGCTCGGCCACCTCGTCCGGCCCCAGCAGCCGCGCCGAGCGAAGCCAGGCGGTCAGCTCACCCGCCGTCGCGAGCAAATCCGTACCGGCCTCGACATCTCGGGTGTTCACGAACTGCCGGACCAGCTCAAGACGTCCGGGGGCTTTCACGGTCACCGTCGTCATGGTGACCATCCTAACCCCCTTGTGCTTGTCACTGGTTATCCGTAACCTCTATCTGTGTGACAGAGGTTATTCCTCCACAGCCCACCGTGGAGTCAGTGCGAACCAGCGCGTGGGGGGTTCCCAACTTCCGCAGGCTCTGGCTCGGGTCGACCGCGTCGTGGTTCGGCTCCGAGATCGGCGAGCTCGCCATCCCGCTGCTGGCGATCATCACGCTGTCGGCGAGCGCCGCGGAGGTTGGCTTGCTGCGGACCGCGCAGTTCCTGCCCTTCCTGCTCGCCACCCTTCCGCTGGGCCTGCTGGTCGACCGACGGGCCAGACGGCCACTGATGATCACCGCCGACCTCGGCCGGTTCGTGCTGATCGCGCTCATTCCGCTGGGCGTGTGGGCTGGGCTCACCCAGATGCAGCCGCTGTACGTCGTGGTGTTCGCGGCCGGCCTGTTCACGGTGCTCTACCAGCTGGCCGACTTCGCGTTCGTGCCGTGCGTCGTCCCGCCCGCCGTACTGATCGATGCGAACGGCAAGCTGGCTGCCGCCCAGTCGGCCAACGAGATCGCCGGGAAGGGGGTCGGCGGTCTCATCGTCGGCGCCCTTACCGCGCCGGTCGCCGTGCTCATCAACTCCGGCACCTACCTGTTCTCCGCGCTCAACCTGATGCGGATCACGGTCGACGAGCCGGTCCCGCCCCGCCCGCGCGCCCACCGCTCGCTACGCCACGAGGTCGGGGAAGGTCTCGGGGTCGCCCTCCGGAACCGCTACGTGCGTCCGCTGCTCGGTGAGGCGACGACGTTCAACTTCTGCAACGAGATCTTCATCCTCGGCCTGCTGCTGTACGCCGTGCGCGACCTCACGCTGCACCCCGCGCAGATCGGCCTGGTCTTCACCGCCGGCGGGCTCGGCTCGTTCCTCGGTGCCTGGTTCGGCGCCCGTGCAACCGGTCGCTTCGGGTACGGCCGGGTCCTGCTGGTCACCCTCGTGCTCGGCAATACCGCGCCGGCCGGGGTCGTGTTCCTCGGCGGGTCGGATGCGGCGATCCTGACGACCCTGTGCGGGCTCTTCCTGGTGATGGGCGTCGGCATCGGCATCGCCAACGTGCACGCCGTGAGCCTCCGACAGACGTCGGTACCGGCCGAGCTGCGCGGGCGGGTCAACGCGGCGTACCGGCTGATCTCCTGGGGCGCGATCCCGCTGGGCGCCGGGCTCGGTGGCGCGCTCGCGTCGGCCCTCGGCGGGCACACGGCCATGGTCATCGGTGCGCTGGCGATGCCGAGCGCGACACTCTGGGTGGCGGCGTCCCGGGTCCGTGGGCTCGCCACCATCTACGACGCGCAGGACTGAGCGACCGACCAGATCAGGCCCCCGCCGTACTCCCGGGACGGCGAAGGCCTGACAGACAGGGCGGAGGTGGCGAGATTTGAACTCGCGAGAGGGGATAAACCCTCAACCCGCTTAGCAGGCGGGCGCCATAGGCCGGACTAGGCGACACCTCCACGCCAGCCTCTGCGGACAGAGGCAGCGGGGGACAGGCTACCGGCCGGGTCGCGGGCGCAGCAAAACGCCCCGGACCTACGTCAGACGCCGGTAGCCGTGCGCCGCATCGAGCCGTCGCCGTACCTCTGCCTCCACCTCGTCGCCAGCTGCGTCCAGCATCCAGAGGGGTACGGCGGTGTGCCGCCCGTTGGCATGCTGGAAGAACATCACCATCCCGTCCTCACCGTGCTGGCTGGTGACGTTGGTGATGCCGGCCCACTCACCTCGGTTGGGCCCGGCGACCTGCTTCTTGAACGCCCGGAAGCCGTGCTCGTCGAGCTGGAGCAGCGCCGGGGGCAGGGCGAGCGACACGGCGGCGAGGGCCATCAGGACCACCAGCACGGTGGACACGATCACGCCGATCGTGCTGAGGATGCCGGGTGCGAGCTCCAGCGCCAGCACGGTCAGCACGACGATGACCGCCGCGGCGATCGAGAGCCGGCCGAGCGACCGGGCGAAGTGGCCGCGACGCATCCGATAAACGGAGTGCTTCGTCGGGCTATCGGGCACATAAGTCACGTAGTGCAGGGTACGCCGAGGCTCTCAGCGAATTCTCATGCCGCCATCACTGGACTTCCGGGCGGTCACTGGCGCACCATCGTGTCACCGCCGACAAGGGGGTGTGCCCCATGCACGAGGTCATGACCGCAATCCGCTCCGTAGAGCGCGCGATCACCAGCGCACCGCACTCGCCCGGATGGCGCAAGCTGGTCGGCAACCGGCTGACAGGCCTCCGTGGCGCCTACATTCTCTATCTCGAGCACAGCATGGGCAGCTCGGCGGCCACCGTCGACGACAGCCCCTGGCTGAGCGCTCGGATGCTGCGGCTCCGCCGGGACCAGGCCAAGATCGCCGACGAGATCGACCGGCTGATCGACACCTGCCGCCAGCATGGCGACGCCGAGGCGCTGCGGTATCAGGTCGTCGACCTGCTCGGCCGCGTCGTCCGCTCCCGCCAGCGCGAGATCGGCCTGATCTACGAGTCGGTCGACGTCGACCTGGGCGGCGAGCAGTAGCCCTCGAGGAACCCCGGGAACAACAACGTGCCATTGCGGGTGACACGTACAGCCAACACATGCGTCTGCGTACCCTAGGAAGATGTCCCAGGAGTCCGCGCCGCGCCTCATCGTCGCGCTTTACGGTCCAACGTCATCAGGTAAGACCCACGTGTCCGTCGAGTTGTGCCTGCGCCTGCGCGACGAACTCGGCGTTGAACCGGTGGTGATCTCGGCTGACTCGCGCCAGGTCTACCGCCATATGGACATCGGCACGAGTAAGACGACGCGGGAGGAGATGCATGGCGTCCGGCACGAGATGATTGACGTGGCAGAACCGATCCGCAAGCTGGAGCTGGAGAATTTCGTCTCACAGGCGCGCGACCACATGGATGCCTGCTGGGATAGTGGCGGGGTGCCGGTTGTCGTCGGTGGCACCAGCGTCTACGTGCGCTCACTGTTGGAGGGCTGGGAAGTTGACGCGGTTGCCGAGTCGCGCAATGCGCTCAAGAAGGACTTCCCGCGCAGTATGGCCAGTGACGCTCATGAAGTGCTGGCCCGGCTGGATCGCAAGGCAGCAGCCAAGCTTCACGCGAACAACTACGACGGGGTAATCAATGCGCTGGCGCACGTGATGGGCAATGACACTGAAAGGTCAAAGTCCGCCTTGGGCGCGCGTCGGGTGGTGTTGGGGATTGACCGGCCGGTCCGCGACTTGGATCGCAGGGTGGCAGGCACCTACGACAACCAGATGCGGCGGGGCCTGCAGGACGAGATCTTGGACCTGAACGCCCGCTACGGCCTTGAAGACCAGTTTCGGCGGCTCAGTAATCAAGCGCCCAATCAGGTGCTCCATACCCACGGCTACTCGGAGTGGTTCGAGTTGGCACGCGAGACCGGCAAGCCGCTCGATCGCCTGACCCCGGACGATCTGGACACCGTTCGGGAGCGGGTAGTGGAACGCATCCGTACGCACACGCGACGGCAGCGCTCAGCGTTCAAGAAACTTCAGGGTGTCCGGATGATCCGCAATGCTCGCGAGGCGTTCACTACCACTTGCGACGCTTAATCGCCCTTCTCACCACCCTTCCTATCGACCTTAGCCCGCTTCGCACCCTTCTGGTGTTTCTCCTTCTTCACCTTGCCGGTGCTCTGCTTCTTCCGCTTGTTCGGCATCTATTCGACCCTCACTCTCAGAAGTCAGACCCTCGCCGACAGTAGCAAGGCGCCGGCCTTGGCGCTGCCGGACGCCGACGCGCGCAATGGACGCAGCTGCTACTGCCGCGGACCTGGCGCGTATCCCTCCCTGTCGGGTGATGAGTCGACAAGGTCGTGGGGAGCTGGTCGCTCAACGCAACGAACACGCCCCCACCGCACGACCTGAGTAGGCGAGACGTTCGCCCTCAGCAACCCCGGGTCCACGTGCGAGCGGAACCTCAGCCTCGACATCCGTCGAAGGACCAAGATGTGTCGGTCGACGTCGACCTGGGCGGCGAGCGGTAGCCACGCGAGCTGCTGGGGCCGACGCCGCGCTCGGGTTCGGGGAGACGTCGGTGCTCCCATGACGGCACGTCCGCAGTTGGCCGCCGGTCGCCACGTGGAATTTTGCCCAATTGGGGCTCTCCTGACTGATGTGTGGGTCAGCTTCGGCCGGGGAGGGTGGGTCGGTGGCCGCCGAGGTTGAGCATGGCGAGGG
>WHTB01000236.1 GCA_009379735.1 Propionibacteriales bacterium | reverse complement strand
GCCTGCTGCGCTTGCCTTTCGTGCTCGGCATCAACGGCTCGATCAACGCCCACTGAGCGTCCGTGAGGTCACGACAATCCGCCATGCGGCCAACAATCTCGCCCCCACACCTCAGGACTTACGCGACACGCCCTAGTCGACCTTGACAGACGTGTCGTGTTTCCACACCCGGCCGTCGCAGTCGTCCTCCGCGATCTCCTCAACCTGCCAGTCCAACCGGTCGCGACCCGCTTTCATGACTCCGCCGTCTGGTCTCCGACCTGCGGGCAACGCCCGCGCCTCGACCAGCTGCACCGGAGCAGGAATGCTGCCGTTGACGAGCTCAACCGACCGCACCGTCGCTGGCGACTCGCCGGTGTTTTCCAGAGGAAATTCCGCCCAGTCGAAGGGGCGACCGGGAGTCAGTGACGACGAGATACCCGTCTGGGTCTCGAGCCTGCCCAGACCGGTGGGCAAGGCCGGGACACGGGTTTCTCGGCATCCTCTCAGGGTCCAGGTCGTGGAATTGCGCGTCCGATCGGTAGGATCGACACCAGCAGCCCCACCCCGGGGCGACGGAGGAGATCATGCACAGCAACAACCCTGTCTTCGCCAGGTCCGAAGGTTTCAGCGGCCGGCAGACGACGCCCACCTACCCTGGCGGCGGGGCCTACTCGGACCCCTCGACCTGGCAGACCGGCGGCCCGGGTGACGGCGGCGTCGGCACCGGCGTCCAGGAGCGGATGACGATCGACTCGGTCGTCCTGCGCACCGCCACCACCTTGTTCCTCCTCGTCGCCGTCGCGGCGGCGACCTGGGTCGTGCTGCCGGACCTGTCCGAGCCCGGCGTGAGCACGGGCTCGACGATGATGGCCTGGATGGTCGGTGCCTTCGGTGGCCTCGGCGTCGCCCTGGTCATCTCGTTCAAGAAGGTCATCAACCCCGCCCTCGTCCTCGTGTACGCCGCTCTCGAGGGCCTGTTCATCGGGGCGATGAGCAAGTACTTCGAGGCGATGTGGCCCGGCATCGTGATGAGCGCGGTGTTCGGCACGTTCATCGCCTTCGCGGCGACGCTGGCCGCGTACAAGTTCTTCAACATCCGCGTCACGCCGCGCTTCCGCAAGGTGGTCACGATCGCCGCGTTCGGCTTCGTCGGCATGGTGATGCTCGACTTCGTGCTCGGCTTCTTCGGCGCCAGCTTCGGCTGGAACGAGCTGAACGGCCTCGGCATGGTCGCGACGGTCATCGGCCTGGTGCTCGGTGTGCTGATGCTCGTGCTCGACTTCGACTTCGTCGAGCGCGGCGTGGAGGCCGGGCTCCCCGAGCGTGAGTCGTGGCGGGCCGCCTTCGGCCTCACCGTGACGCTGGTCTGGCTCTACATCGAGATGCTGCGCCTGATCGCGGCGCTGCGCGGCGAGTAACCGCCGGCACGGACACAACGGCGCCCGGGCTCAGCCCGGGCGCCGTCGTCATGTCTGGACTCACTCGAACGCGCGATGCGCCTTCTTCAGGTTGTGCTCGTGCACGATCGCGGTGGCATGCCCGTGGGCGATGCCGTACTCGTCGCGGAGCCAACTCACCCGCTCGTCGAACCGCAACATGCCCGGGCCCTCGTCGAGGTGGCCGAACCACTCCTTCAGATCTCGTCCGGTGGCCGAGGGAATTCTCTCGACCAGTTGCCGATGGGTCTCTTCGGAGTGGTGTAGGGCCATAGTCGCCTCCGGCTCGGATCGGTCTTCCACCGAGCGTGCCTGATCGCGCCCCGCCGCACAAGAGGGACGTCAGGACTGGTCGCCGGCCCGGACGCCCTCGTCCGCTGAACGCGCCGCGTCGTCACGCTCAGTGTCGTCGCGGACCCGGTCGACGAGCGGCAGTGGCAGCCAGCGACGGTGTCGCAGCGCGGCCCATCGCCCACGTCCGCGCATCTGCGTCGGCGCCACCTCGGTCCCCGCCTCACGGGACGCCTCGGCCGCCGCCCGGGACACCTCGAGGACGCTCTCGCCGCGGGCGATCTCGGGCAGCTCCTCGGTGTCGGGCAGCTCCTCGAGCGCGGCCACGACCGAGGGCAACATCGCCGTGGCGACGCTGGCATAGCCGTACGCGGATGGGTGGAACTGGTCAGGGCCGAAGAACTCGCTCGGCGACGCCTCGAAATCCGGACCGAGCAGCGCGCCGAGCGACACCGACCGGCCGCCCGCCTCGACGGTGGCAATCGTCTGGGCGGCCGCAAGGCGACGGCTCCACAGCCGGGCGACCTGTTTCAGCGGCTGCGCGATCGGACGGATCGTGCCGAGGTCGGGACAGGTGCCGACGACGACCTGGCTGTCGGCCTCCCGTAGCCGGCGTACGGCGTCGGACAGGCAGCGCACCGACTCGCGCGGGGGACGGGTGTGGGTGACGTCGTTGGCTCCGATCACGATGACGGTGATCTCGGGGTCCGTCACCAGCGCCGTGTCGATCTGCCGGTCGAGGTCGCGGCTCTCGGCGCCGACGACTCCGCCCACGAAGAGCCGGACCGGGCGGCCGGTGACCTCGGCGAGGCCGGCCGCGAGGATCGCGCCGGGCGTCTGGTCAGGATCGGTCAGGCCGTAGCCGACCGCCGCGGAGTCACCGAGCAGGGCGATCCGGATCGGCCGTTCAGCGAGGCCGCGGCCGTAGACACCGCCGGCGTCGGGCCAGGGAAGCTGAGTCGGCCCGATCGCACGGCGGGCCAGCGAGGCCTCGACCTTGAGCACCCCGAAGAGCGACGCCCCCAGCGCACCGAGACCGCCGCCACCGAACGCTGCGGCCGTCGCGAGGCGGCGGGCCGCTGCTGCGCTGCTCACCGGGGCCCCCCTTTCGTGGTCGTGACTTCAAATGTACGGGGTCGATCAATCTCATGAGGCGGATCCTCTCAACCCCTGTTGATAAACCGAGCATGAAGGATGAGGCACCCACAGTGGGTGCGGCGCGCCGCGCTCAGTGGTTGTCGCTGACCATCGCCGTCGTCCTGCGGAGGTCGTCGGTGAGCCCCGGCAGCGGCTCGCGCCTGCCGGTCGACGCGTACCACGTCCACAGCTCCAGCGTGTGGTAGAGCCGGTAAAGGTCGAAGCGCCGCCGCCAGCCGTCGGGCAGCGGGCCGTATCCCGCCAGCAGGGCGCTCAGCTTCGCCGCGTCCTCGCGGACGGAGTAGCAGTCGGTCTTCGCGAGGTCGAGCAGCGGGTCCGCGGCGACGGCGTTCTCGATGTCGATGAACCCGGTGACCAACCAGCCGTCGTTACCGCGGTCGAGCAGCACGTTGCCCTCGTGCAGGTCGTTGTGGCAGAGCCGCGCACCGGTGCAGCCGCTCCACACCCGGGTGTTGCTCAGCACGACGTCGGCCATCGCGTCACGCAGCACGGCGTCACCGCCGAGGTCGACGTACTCGGAGAGCACCAGGCGGAGCTGGCGCGTCATGTAGGCGCGGTTGCTCGAGAACGGGTCGAGCACCCGGGTGGTCAGGTAGCCGTACCCGTCCTGCTCGATGCGGTGCAGCGCGGCCAGGAACTCACCGATGCGGGCGTACGCGGTGGCGATCTCGGTGTCGGTGAGGGCGCCGGCGAGCTCGGACATCGGCACGCCCGGGATCAGCCGCAGCACCGTGCAGCCCTGCTCGACATCGACGTGCATCACTTCCGGCACGGAGGTGATGCCCTGCTCGGCGATCAGGCCGTAGACGTGGACCTCCTTGGCCTGTTTCCACCGCCACGCGTCGGCGTAGATCTTGGCGATCAGTGGTGGCGCGTCGTCGTAGCGGAGCTCGTAGACCGCGCAGAGCTCGCCGCCGGACCGGCGTACCAGCGCATCGGGGACGGGCAGGCCGTGCGGCAGACGCACGGGCAGCGTGTCGTGCACGCTCAGCACCCTAGAGCCTCGGACGGTCACCGTCGGGTTTCTGGCTGTCGACGGCGGACGCGATCTCGCACCTCCCGGCCGCATGCTGAGACAACGCCACTACGCTGGCCATGTGCATTACGTGGACTCACTCCTGGACCTGGTCGGCAACACCCCACTGCTTCGGCTGCGGAGCGTGACCGACGGCGCGCGGCCGACCGTACTCGCCAAGATCGAGTACATGAACCCGGGCGGGAGTGTGAAGGACCGCATCGCGCTGCGGATGGTCGAGGCGGCCGAGGCGGACGGGTCGCTGCAGCCCGGCGGCACCATCGTCGAGCCGACGTCCGGCAACACCGGTGTCGGTCTCGCGATCGTCGCGCAGGCCAAGGGCTACCAGTGCGTGTTCGTGTGTCCGGACAAGGTCAGCGAGGACAAGCGCAACGTGCTCAAGGCGTACGGTGCCGAGGTCGTGGTCTGCCCGACCGCGGTCGAGCCGGCGCACCCCGACTCGTACTACTCCGTCTCCGACCGGCTGGTGAAGGAGATCGACGGGGCCTGGAAGCCCGACCAGTACTCCAACCCGAACAACCCGCGCTCGCACTACGAGGAGACCGGCCCGGAGATCTGGCGCCAGACCGAGGGCAAGATCACGCACTTCGTCGCCGGCGTCGGCACCGGCGGCACGATCAGCGGCACCGGGCGCTTCCTCAAGGAGGTCAGCGACGGCCGCGTGCAGATCATCGGTGCCGACCCGGAGGGCTCTGTCTACTCCGGTGGCAGTGGCCGGCCGTACCTGGTCGAGGGGGTCGGTGAGGACTTCTGGCCGGAGACGTACGACAAGACGATCTGCAACCGCATCATCGCGATCTCGGACAAGGACTCCTTCGTCACGACGCGGCGGCTGGCCCGGGAGGAGGGGCTGCTGGTCGGTGGGTCATCGGGCATGGCCGCGGCCGCGGCGGTCCAGCTGGCCAGCGAGATCGACGACCCCGACGCGGTGGTGGTCGTACTCCTGCCCGACGGTGGGCGCGGCTACCTGACCAAGGTGTTCGACGACGAGTGGCTCGCGTCGTACGGCTTCCTGCGGCGCACCGAGGAGGTCACGATCGGCGAGGTTCTGCGCGGCAAGAGCGGTGACCTCCCGGACCTGGTGCACACGCACCCGAACGAGTCGATCTCCGAGGCCGTGCACATCCTGCGCGAGTACGGCGTCTCGCAGATGCCCGTGGTCCGCGCCGAGCCGCCGGTGATGGCTGCCGAGGTCGCCGGCGCCGTGGTGGAGAAGGACCTGCTCGACGCGCTGTACGCCGGCCGCGCGAAGCTCGCCGACCGGGTCGAGGAGCACATGTCGCCGCCGTTCCCGTCGATCGGTGCGGACTCGTCGGTCGGTGAGGCGATCGCCGCGCTCGAGAGCGCGGACGCGGTGCTGGTGCAGGAGGACGGCAAGCCGGTCGGCGTCGTCACCCGGCAGGACCTGCTCGGCTTCCTCTCCAGCGTCTGAGCGCCGGTCAGGGGGCGAGCGCGGGCTCCTGGTCGCGGTCGGGGTCGACCCGCACGACGTCGTACTCGGCGGGGGAGAACTTGCGCGTCTCCATCCAGTACTTCCAGGTGTAGTGCGGCCAAATAGTGAAGTTGCGGCCGTTCTCGTCGATGTACCAGCTCTTGCAGCCCGACTGCCACACGGTGTCGGTCAGCCGGAGCTGGATCCGGTCGAGGAAGGTCTGCTGGGTGTCGGGGCGTACGTCGAGGTACGACGCCGAGCGCCGGTCGAGCAGGTCGAGAGCCTGCAGCACGTAGTTGACCTGTTGCTCGATCATGAACACGACCGAGCTGTGGCCGAGCCCAGTGTTGGGGCCGAGCAAGAAGAACAGGTTGGGGAACCCGGACACCGCGATGCCGAGGTGGGCGCCGATGCCCCGCTGCTGCCACTGCTCGTTGAGCTCGGCTCCGCCCCGGCCGAAGATCTTCATGTGCGTGAGGTTGCCGCTGATCTCGAAGCCGGTGCCGAAGATGATCGTGTCGACCGCGCGCTCGGTGCCGTCGGCCGTGACGACGCTGTTGGCCCGCACCTCCGCGATGCCGTCGGTGATCACGTCGATGTTGTCGCGGGCGAGTGCGGGGTAGAAGTCGTTCGACAGCAGGATGCGCTTGCACCCGATCTGGTAGTCGGGAGTGAGTCTGGCACGTAGCTCGGGATCGCTTACCTGCTTGGCCAAATGGCGTTTCGCCGACCACTCGATCGCCTTCATCGCCTTCGGCGTCAGGGCGAACCCGGTGCCGCGCACCTCCATGGCCCAGTAGATCAGGTTGCGGACAACCCGCTGCGCGAGCGACGACCGGGCATAGAGGCGTTGCTCCTTGTCCGGGATCTTGCGATCGGGCTTGGGCGTCACCCAGGCGGCGCTGCGCTGGTAGAGGTCGAGATGCTCGACCTGCTTGACGATCTGGGGAACGAACTGGATGGCGCTGGCGCCGGTGCCGACCACGGCGACCTTCCGGTCGGTGAGGTCGTGGTCGTGTCGCCACTGCGAGGAGTGGAACGTCGTACCCTCGAACTTCTCGATGCCGGGCAGGTCCGGGAAGCTCGGCATGTGCAGCGCGCCGACGCCGGTGATGAGCACGCGGGAGCGGAGGACCTCGTCGCCGATGACCTCGACGTCCCAGGTGCCGCTCGCCTCGTCGAAACGCGCGCCCGTCCACTCGGCGTCATAGCGGATCCGGTCGCCGATGCCGTACTTGTCGACGCAGCGGCGCAGGTAGTCCCAGATCTCCTCCTGCGGCGAGAACATCCGCGACCAGTGCGGGTTCTGCTCGAACGAGAAGGAGTAGAGGTAGGAGGGGACGTCGCAGGCGCAGCCGGGGTAGGTGTTGTCGCGCCAGGTGCCGCCGAGGTCGGAGTCCTTCTCCAGCAGCACGAAGTCGTCGACCCCGGACTGCTGCAGCCGGATCGCCATGCCGATGCCGGCGAAGCCGGTGCCGATGATGACGACCTCGTGGTCGAGCTCGGTGCGGGTCGGCATCGAGGGATCTCCTGAACGCTCGGGGATGACGCGAGGGTACGTCACCGTGGCTTGGGTACGTGTCATTATCTATGTAACATCGTTGGCGACGCATATGTCAATGGTGCTCGGCGTGCCATCTGGCACTTCCGGGATAGCCCGTTCGGGCCCTCGAAATGAGCCGTTCTTGCGATAGTGCTGGCCGGCTGACCCTCTTACCGTGATCGCGGACAACCACCCAATCCTTTCCCAAGGGGGAAACTCTCGCATGCGTTCACTCTTCCGCAGCCGCGCGACGATCGTCGTCGCGGGTGCTGCCGTCGTTCTCGGGCTCGGTGGTACGACTGCTGTGGCAGCCGGCCTGATCGACTCGTCGGACATCAAGGACAACAGCATCTACTCCGCCGACATCCACGACGGGTCGGTGGC